>DDUX01000057.1:0-1265 GCA_002345025.1 Candidatus Accumulibacter iunctus
AACCAGCATCGGGCCGCGCACGATGCCTCCCGCACATCCACCGCAACCATCACCGTACGTGAACATCCCAACATCAAATCCGCTGACCGCACTCAATTAAGACCTCCAACAAACTTAGCGTTTCCGCCTGCTATCCAAGGTAGCAACCCAGCCCTGATTTCGAAGGGATTAAGACGAATCAAGCTGTTATCAGCGAAGAATCAAGCTGGGTAGCAACCCAGCCCTGATTTCGAAGGGATTAAGACCTCCTCCGAAGAATTGAATGAAGAGTTCTGCTTGAGTAGCAACCCAGCCCTGATTTCGAAGGGATTAAGACGATGTTGGCGCGGTTGGCCGAAGGACGCAGGAACGGTAGCAACCCAGCCCTGATTTCGAAGGGATTAAGACCGCGTTCGTGGCGCCTACCCATGAGGCTGCGGCCGTAGCAACCCAGCCCTGATTTCGAAGGGATTAAGACTATTGCTGACGTTGCGATTACGGAAAAATCGTGCGTAGCAACCCAGCCCTGATTTCGAAGGGATTAAGACCTGGACCACGGCCACCTGATACGGGGTAATCGTTCACACCCGCTTAAGAAAAGGTGCCAGCCTGATGATTTGTATGGCATAGTTGCGGAACTTGCAGACGACCTGACGGATGCGGCACGATGCACCTGAGCAAACATGACCTGTTCCAGATGAACGACGAGTGGCTGAAAAAGCTGCCGACGGCAGCTCTTGCTGGAAGTGTCGAAGCGCCTGTTGCACGACGTGAAGGAGTTGCAGGATCGGCTGAATCAGAACCCGGACAACAGCTCGCGTCCGCCGACCAGCCAACCGCCCTGGGCGAAGACAGGTGGCTCGGAGGAACAGAGTGACGCGGCGGGCGAGCGCGGCACTGCCGACGTCGCCGCGGAGACGGCTGGGAGCTCTGCGGAAGAGACGGAACAGGCTCCACCGGTTGATGGCCAGCGGCCATCGGCCAAGAAGGGGTCTGGGAAGCGGCCCGGCAAGCAGCCGGGCAGTCCAGGTCATGGTCGCAGTCAGAAACTGGTGATCACCGCCCGGTGCGAGCACCGCCCCGAGATCTGCGCCGCTTGTGCGGCAGTGTTGTCGGAGGATGCCGCGTCGCTGGCTTACACGGCCTGGGACGAAGTCGACATTGCGCCGCCGGTCGAGGGGCTGATCGGGTTGACGTTCAGTGTCACCCGTCACACGCTGCTTGAAGTAAGCTGCTCCTGCGGCCATGTCAGCCGTGCGCAACCTTGGCGGGCGCCGGCCGACGGG
>DDUX01000057.1:1469-79961 GCA_002345025.1 Candidatus Accumulibacter iunctus
GAATGGCGTCTCGTGGGTCCCCGCCTGGCCGGGGTGATCGTCCTGCTGGCGCTGCGCATGCGCCTGTCGCGGGCGAGCATTCGCGAATTGCTGATGGAACTGTTCGAGTTGACGCTGAGTACCGGTGTCATCGACGAAACCATCCGCGAAGCGGGCCGCGCCAGTCTGCCGCTGGAGGAGGCCCTGGTAACCGACATCGTGCAGGCAGCGCAACTGCATGTTGATGAAACCTCGTGGCCGGAGTCCGGCGCGCTGCTGTGGCTGTGGGCATTGGTGACGACCCACACGGTGCTGTTCCTGATCGGCCCGCGCAGCCGGGCAATGCTGGAGAACGCGCTGCAGGACGGCTTTTTCGGCCTGCTCATCAGCGATGGCTACGGCGTCTATCGCGCCTGGGAGAACCGCTTGCGTTGCTGGCCGCACCTGATGCGCAAACTGCGGGGCTTGGCCGAATCGAGCGATGCGCGAGTCTCCGGGGTGGGGCAAGAGATGGAAGGCATCATGAAGACGCTGATGGCCGCCATCTACGCGGCGCGGCTCGATCTGCCGGCGGAAGGACTCCCGGCCCGCTACGCGAACGAGATTGAGCGACTGCGGCACCTGTGCGAAGCCCATCGGATGGATGACCACTCGGTGCTGCGTCGCGTCGTGCGCGAATTCCTCTACGACTGGGACGTGATCCTGCGTCCCGTCGCCGAGCCCCACCTGCCGCTTTCCAACAACGCCGCGGAACAGGCGCTTCGGCACTGGGTGATTTCGCGCACCATCAGCCACGGCACACGCTCTGAAGAGGGATCCCGCGCCTTCGCTTTCCTCGCCAGCCTCATCGAAACCTGTCGCCGTCGCGGAGCATCCGCCTGGCAGTACCTCGGCACCGTCATCGCCGCCGCTCGCAAAGCCTTGCAACTCCCCACGATCCCCACGGTCCCCGCCATCCCCGTAATCCCAACAAACGTGTAGGGGAGTGAATGATTACGTGCGGCCTGCAGCTCATTGTTCGTCGTTCTTTTCCCTGTATGACGGATGGTACTATGGCGTTGGCCTATCGCCCCAGTGGCCTTCAAAGTCGAACGAAAGTTGCCGGTGATGCCGGATGGCGAGGAGGTAAATCGCCCCGCCGATCTGCGCGTAGAGCAACAGGTAATCCTTGAGGACGTATTCGCGCAGTGCCTCCGGGTCCGTAGTTAGCGCCAACAACTTTGCGCGTAGCGTCGCCAAGGCATTGGTGGTCTCGACGGAGCGCGGCTGCCGGAGCATGAACGGCCTGCCCATGCCGGGGAAGCGTTCAAGGTTGGGAATCACCGTTTCCAGCAGTTCATCGAGCAGACCATCGTAGGCCTGTGGTGCTTCGGCTTCGGTCAGGAAGCGTTCGATCTCTTCGAGATTGCGCTCGAAGTTGGCGGTGAATTTGACGACTGGTTTCTTCGCCATGCTTATCGCCCGTCCTCGTCGGTATCCCACATCGTTCGGTAAGCATCGACGTAGGACGCTGTCGCTATCGGGTCAATGTCCCAATAGTGACGACACAGCCGGCGGTAGAGTTCGAGCGCAGGCGCAAAACCGCAGAAGCTGAGCAGACCGTCCAAGGCTTGCTCGATCTGAACTTTATCCCGGCTTCGCATGCGTACCAGCGTCTCGACCACGGGCTCGTATTCACGTACCGCCCGGTGATTGAGGGCATCGATCTCGGCTGCAAGCTGCCTGACGTTACCGACGAATCGATCTTCCGACATGGCGGGCGTTGGTTTCATTCCTTGCTGGCGTGTTGTGTGGCCTGTCACGCGCTACGGCGGCGCTTGAGACTGGCAATCGCGCTGCGGGCGTCCTTGACGCGGCCAGCGGCAACGTCGTCAATGCCTTTGCCGGCCTCGTCGATCAGGAGCAAATGAATACGCTCCCGCTCCAGCTGGTGGTAGTAGTCCAGCCGCTGCGCGTCGATCAGAGCGACATAACTTTCACCGTTCTTGGTGATGATCTTCTCCGCACCGCCCTTGACCTCTTCGGCCAGTTCAGAGAAGTTCGCGCGGGCGTGCGAGAGGGGGATAACGTCGCTTGCAGCAATTCCCATGGTTGCCTCCTATGCAGCACAAGATGTGCAATATTTTGTACATCATACGCTTGGGCAGTCAGGGGCGAAAGTAGAGTCTGTCAGGTTTGTCGGATCGCTGAGCCGGGCAACAACGAAATGCACGGTGGTCGCGATTTGGCGATCCAGCGCGTTGAAGATGTCGAACAGCGGGGTATCGCCGCTGAAGCGATTGATCCATTCTTCGTTGGAGAAGGCGATCACCCAGTCCGCTTCGCCCTGAAGGCGATTGGTCACTGCATCAGCCCTGCGGTTACGCGTGGCGCCCTCAAGATCGAAAGGGGTGACCACGGCGGCGGTAGTAACCGCCCCGACATCACGCGCTGACCGGGCCATGACTGGCGTAACGCCGTTGCCCGTGCCGGCGCCAAGTCCGGCGAGCAGAACAACCATGTCGGAGCGGGCTGCAAGGCAGCCCGCCCTCGACCGGTAGTCCCCGGGCGCCCGGTTGGACGCGTCGCAAATCTGCTTTGGGATGCTGACCTGCCCCTCGCTGGTCAGAGTCTTTGCCATGACGCCGCCGTCGCGTTGCGGCCTGCATCAGCGCAACACCTGGCACGGATGCCTGCCACCTGCGCTGATTGGATCCGATCCGGCGTGCCTTCCTGATCGTACCGGGTGTCCCTGGTGGGGTCGTCAATCTGCGCCCGGCCTTTCGTGGCATGCGGTGCGCCCGGATTTCGCCGCCCAGGCGATGGCCGCCAGCCCGGACGGAACCGGAGCCACTTCGTTGCCGCGCGGCAAGCTTGCCGACCCGGACATCCGGGCTTTCTCAGACTATCGTCGCACCATGAACGATGCGGCACGAACCCTCTACCTGGTCTGTTACGACGTCTGCGATTCGGCGGTGCGTCGTCGCGTGCAGAAGTACCTGACGGGGTTCAAGGTCGGCGGCCAGAAGTCCTTCTTCGAGTGCTGGCTGACCGCCGCGGAGTTGCGCGAGGTGCGGGCGACCCTGGCCGACCTGCTCGACCTGGCCGAAGACCGCGCGCACATCTTCCAGCTCGACCCGCGCATGCAGCGCACCCTGCTGGGTCGAGCGACCGAAGCGGTGACGGACGTCTTCCTGATCGTCTGAACGAGGAACGATGCAATGACGAGTCTCTACGTAGACCGGCGTGGAATCACCCTGAAGGCCGACGGCGAGGCGCTGGTCTTCTACGAGAACGGCGAGCGCGTCGGCACGGTGCCGCTGGCGCCATTGTCGCGCGTCTTCATGCGCGGCGACGTCACGCTCTCTTCGGCGCTGCTCGGCAAGCTCGGCGAACGGGGAATCGGCGTGGTCGTGCTCTCGGGCCGCAAGGCGGTGCCGACGATGCTCCTCGGCCGGCCGCACAACGATGCGGCGCGGCGGGTGGCGCAGTACCGGCAATCCCTCGACACCGATTTCTGTCTGCGTTTCTCGCGCGCCATCGTCGAAGCGAAGCTGCGCGCACAGGCAGCCTTTCTCGACGAGCGCCGCGAGAGCGAGTTGCGCTCCCGCTACCTGCTGACCCTCTCGCTGCGTCGTGTGAACGGCAGCATCGCGGCAATCGACGCGCAGACGCGGATCGCCTCGTTGCGCGGACTCGAAGGTGCCGCGGCAGCGGCGTACTTCGAAGGCTTCGGCGACCTGCTGCCGAATCGCCTGAACTTCAGCGGACGCAACCGCCGGCCGCCCCGCGACCCGGTGAACGCGGTGCTCTCCCTCGGCTATACGCTGCTGCATGCGGAAGCGGTGCTGGCGCTGTACGGTGCCGGGCTCGACCCCTTCGTCGGCTTCTACCACACCCTCGACTTCGCCCGCGAGTCGCTCGCCTGCGACTTGGTCGAACCGCTGCGGGTGGAGATCGACAAGCACGTTCTGATGCTCTTCCGCAGCGAGAAACTGCGGCCAGAGGACTTCAGCCACAGCGAGCTGGGCTGCCTGCTCGGCAAGGCCGGCCGGGCGCGCTTCTACGCCGAATGGGAGCAACTCGCGGCGCGCCTGCGCAAGCTGCTCGCCGAGAACGTCGCCGACGTCGCCAATGCGATCGGTCTGGCGGCCGCTCCGGTCTCCAACTCGGCCGACGGTGGGAGCGACGGCACCGAAGTGGCCGGCAACGAGTTCGACGCGGGTGACAACGGCGATGAGTTCTGAGCTCGCCTTCGTCATCGGCTACGACATCAGCGACCCGCGCCGGCTGCTGCGCGTGCATCGCGAGATGTGCAAGCACGCCACGCCGCTGGAGTACAGCGTATTCCTGCTGGTGGGCAGCGAACGCGCGCGAAGGTACTGCCTGGACGAAATCCGGCTGCTGATCGATCCCACCGCCGACGATGTCCGCTGCTATCCGCTGCCGGCGCGCGGCTTTCAGGGGCGGGTCGGTCGCGCCAGCCTGCCGGACGGAATCGTCTGGACCGGGCTGCCGGCAGCGATCACATGAGCCATTCCGTCCGCGCGCGTCTGGCGCCGAGGCGCGCCGCCAGCAGCAGGCGACGACGGCAGTCGATGGCGATCCGATGCGCTATCCTGCCGCGGTTGCTCGGCAGCGCGCCCGCGAAGGGCTTTGCCTGCCCGCGGTGGCTGTGGCGGTGGCGGTAAGCCGGTCGCGTCGTCCATGAACGGGACGAAAACGGGGACAGTACACTTTATTTTTGGCGGCGGCTGGGTGCGAAAACGGTGACACCTGAAATCCAGTGCTCAGCTTGAACAGCGTTCATTCTGGTCTTGACTTCGGGGTTCACCTTGACTCCGAGGGGGCGGGAGATGGCTGGCGGTCAATTGAATTACCGAGGATAGACTCTTACAATTCACGGAGTCATTCTGCAAGGGGACGAGCATGAGAAGCACGATCACTGAGCGCGGACAAACAGTGGTTCCAGCCGAGATTCGGCGACAGTTCCACTTGAGCCCCGCAGATCGCCTGGAATGGGTGGTCGATTCCCAGGGAATTCGAGTCGTGCCGGTCCGGGCAAACCCGATCGAGGCCTTTCGCGGCCAAGGCAAAGGTGGGAGCACGCAGCGCCTGCTGCAGGATCGCCAGGAAGAACTGGTCAGAGAATGACCGCGTATTTGCTGGATACCTCTGCGCTCCTGACCTTGCGCGACGACGAGCCGGGCGCAGCCCGGGTGGCGGAGTTGCTCGAACAGGCACAAGCGGGGACAGTGCGATGTTTCGGCTCGTTCATTTCGCTGATGGAGGTGTTGTATCGCGTCTGGCGCGACGAAGGCGAGGCTGCCGGCCGCTTGGCCTATGAACAATGTCTGGCGCTGCCGGTTGCATGGATGCATGAAACACCGGACTTGCTGAAGAGGGCCGCTGCGATCAAGGCCACTTGCCCCCTGTCGGTGGCGGATGCCTGGATTGCCGCGTCTGCGATCGAGCAAGGAGCCGTGTTGCTCCACAAGAACCCGGAGTTCAAGGTGGTGCCAGTGCGGCAGGAACTGCTGCCATTGAAAGAACCGTAGTTCCAGCGGCCAGACCGAAGAAGTGTGGTTCTTGGCGCCCGCCCTGGCGCCCCGAAGGAACCGGGCCAGCCCGGCGGAGCACCTTCGCTAGAGTAGATCTGCTGCTGGTGGGCAGCGAGCGCGCGCGAAGCTACTGCCTGGACGAGATCCGGGGGCTGATCGATGCCGCCGCCGACGATGTCCGCTTCTATCCGCTGCCGGTGCGCGGCCTTCAGGGGCGGGTCGGTCGCGCCAGCCTGCCGGACGGAATCGTCTGGACCGGGCTGCCGGCAGCGATCACATGAGCCATCCCGTCCGCGCGCGTCTGGCGCCGAGGCGCCCCGCCAGCAGCAGGCGAAGACGGCAATCGATGGCGATCCGATGCGCTGCCACAAGCCGCCGCCGATGCGCTATCCTGCCGCGGTTGCTCGGCGGCGCGTGCTTCGTGTCCGCTGCCGCGCGCCCGCGGATGGCTTTCCCTGCTCGCCGTGGCGGTGGCGGTGAGCCGGTCGCGTCGTCGAGGAACGGGGCAAGAAGTCTGTGAAGGAGGTGTCCGATGAGCACCAACGATTTTCCCCTGCCGAACCACCTGCCGCCGCCCGTCGACGACGGCGCGTCGGCCCATCTCGAGGGCTTGCGGTTGCCCGAGCTGACGCTGACCGCGACCGACGGCACTTCGCTCGACCTTGCCCAAGTGCCCGGGCGCTGGGTGCTCTACGTCTACCCGATGACCGGTCGACCGGGCGTCGCGTTGCCCGACGGCTGGGATGCCATCCCCGGCGCGCGCGGCTGCACGCCGCAATCGTGCAGCTTTCGCGATCACTTCGCCGAGTTGCAGGCCCTGGACACCGGCGTCTACGGGCTCAGCGCGCAGGACAGCGAATACCAGCGCGAGGCGCGCGACCGGCTGCACCTGCCCTTCGAGTTGCTGAGCGACAGCGAGCTGCGTCTGAAGTCCGCGCTGCGGCTGCCGACCTTCAACGTTGCCGGAACGGAACTCTACCGGCGGCTGACGCTGGTGGTCGACGACGGACGCGTCGCCAAGCTCTTCTACCCGGTCTTTCCGCCGGACCGCAATGCCGACGACGTGCTGGCCTGGCTGCGGGCGAACCCGCGCGGCGCTCCGACCCTTTCCTCCTGACGGGAATCGCTGACCATGCTCCTTTACGTCGATGTCCAGTATGCCTCGCCCTATGCCCTGTCGGCCTTCGTCGCGCTGCAGGAAAAGCGGCTGCCGTTCACCATCGAGACGCTCGACCTCGCCGCCGGCGACCAGCAGCGGCCGGATTTCGCCCGCCTCTCGATCAGCGCCCGCGTGCCGACGCTCGTCGACGGCGACTTCGCGTTGTCGGAGTCCTCGGCGATTGCCGAGTATCTCGACGAGGTCTATCCGGGACCGGCGCTCTATCCGTCGGCACCGCGGGCACGCGCCCGCGCGCGGCAGGTACAGGCGTGGTTGCGCAGCGACTTTCTGCCGATCCGGCAGGAACGTTCGACCGAGATCATCTTCTATGGCCCGACGTCGCAGCCGCTCTCGGCGGATGCCACGCGCGCGGTGGCAAGGCTGTTCGCCGGTGCCGGCGAGCTGCTGGCACACGGCGGCGACCACCTGTGCGGCGACGAGTGGTGCATCGCCGACGTCGACCTCGCGCTGATGCTCAACCGGCTGCTGCTGAACGGCGACGCCGTTCCCGATGCACTGGCACGCTACGCGACGCGGCAGTGGCAAAGGCCCAGCGTGCAGTCGTGGGCGCTCAGGCAGCGGCCGCCACGCGCAGCGACGACATGAGCGGCCTCAGCCGGCGCCCTCGGGCTGCAGCAGATCGTTTCGGGAGACGACACTGAACACCTACATCGTTCCGGCTTACGCCGCGCTGCTGGCGCTCTTCTTCGTCGCCCTCAGCATCCGTACCCTGCGCCTGCGGCGCGAACTCCGCATCGCCGTCGGCGACGGCGGCAACCCGGCGATGCTGCGTGCCATGCGCGTGCATGCGAACTTCGCCGAGTACGTGCCGCTCGGCCTGATTCTGCTGTATTTCGTCGAGACGCAGGGAGCGCAGCCGCTGCTGCTGCATGGGCTGTGCCTGTGCCTGCTGCTGGGCAGGATCGCCCATGCCTACGGCGTCAGCCAACCGGCGGAGAATTTCAGCTTCCGCGTCACCGGGATGGCGCTGACCTTCACGACGATCTTCTTCTCGTCGGCGTGGCTGCTGCTGGCCTTCGTCCGTCAGCATCTGGCGTGAGATCGGGTTGTGCGCCGGCGATTGCTCTCTGCTCGATGCCGTGACCGGACCGAGGAGGGTCTCGCCTGGTTTGCCGGGGACGGTTGCGGGCGGATGGCCATCTGATGCCAAAACACGACACCGGCGCCGCGAGCTAGCGCAGGCCGCGGACGATGGCCTCCCAGTCGATTTCCACACGAGGACAAGCGCTCGAGGAGAGCGTACCGAGAAGTTCCTGCACCAGTGGTCGCCCGTAAACCCCGTTCTCAAGCCGGTAAGCGGTGACGATCTGGTCAGTGGGGTGCACCAACCAGTACTCGCGCACCCCATGACGCTCGTAGAGAAACAACTTGCGCACCTGGTCGTGTGCCGCGCTGCCCGGCGACAGCACCTCGACCAGCCAGTCCGGAGCGCCCCGGCAGCCTCGGTCATCCAGCTTCGAGCGATCGCACACGACAACGATGTCCGGCTGCACAACCGTGTCGATCAGCTCGTCCCCCTCATGGGCACGCGGTAGCCGGACATCGAAGGGCGCGATGTTGACCTCGCAAGGACCGCCGTCGACCGCGGCGGCGATCTGCCTGGCCATTTCCAGAACGATTCGCTGATGCTGCCGCAAGGGTGCAGGGCCCATGGCATAGGCAAAGCCATCGATCAACTCGTAACGCGCTTCCTCCGGCCAGGCAAGGTATTCTTCATAGGTATGCCTTTGCTCATCACGCAGCGCCAGTGCCATCTCGCGTACTCCTGTTCGCACCTGCCCTTGGTATCACGCCTGCCCGCTGGCCGGCGCACGACTCGCCGGGCCTGCCCGTTGCCTTGCCCGCAATCGCGAGACGTGGAGAGATACAGCGATGACCAGACCGACCCGCTTGGCACGCTAAGGATAGGAGAATCAACCTCTCCTCCGCAAGTAGCCCAACGCGCGGCTGAGCCGATCCGGGACCAGCGGAGCTGCTCTTGTCCCACCGGTGACTGCGTCAGATGAAGGAGTAAGGGCGCCAGACGGAGCGGAGCCACGGCGACCACGCCGCTCGTCCTCGAGGACCATGAAATCGCGGCCAAAGCGGCTTTGGCCCGTGCGATTGCGGTCGTTCCGGTCTGTCACGTGGAAGCGCAGGGCGCTCCGCGACAGCCGGCAGGAGCGGCCTGTGCGGAAGACGGGGGCGCCGCCGGTGGCTGCCACGGGTCACGCCACTGAAAAAAATGCCGGCGATGCCGGCAAGGATCTCTTGGCGGCGGCCCGAAGCGAACCGCCGTCAGAACGTCAAGCTCAGGCTACCCGGCGACGCAAGCCGAGTCCGGCCAGACCGAGACCGACGAGAGCCAGCGTACCCGGCAACGGAATCGCCGACTCGATCTCGACATAAGAACCGCCGCCACCAAAGGGCGACTGGTTGGCGAAGATGTCGATGCTGTAGTTGCCCGCTGCGAGCAGCAGACTGCCAGCGCTGTAGTAACCGCTGGCGAACGCGACGTCCGGGTTGCCCGTAAAAGAACCGGCGCCCGGGGCCGAGGTCGTGAAGGCCAGCACCGAGTTCACGAACACGTCGAAGGTATCACCGATATCGAAAGCGTCGGTGACCTTGAGCAGGCCTGGTCCGCTGAGCGAGAAGGTGAAGGGATTGCCTGCCGAGCCGACGCCCAAGTTCTGGCAGCCGTTCGTGGCCGGGGAACCCGCGCCACCAAAGCAGAAGCCATAAAAAAGTCCGACACTTCCATCAGCCGAGCTGGCGCTCCTCGTGGCAGGCCGCTGATGCCGCGAAGCCCGGTGGCGCGCCGTGCTGCGGCGGGCCGATGCCGCCCGACTTGGCGGCGAGGGTCTACAATGACACCACCTGCAACGCTGACGAGGAGTGCCCGATGCGTCAAATCGCTGAAGAAAAGGCGGCTGTCAGCCTCTCCGGCTGGCTCGCCCTGCCCCTGTGGTTCGCCCTGCTGATCTGGACCGTCTGGCCGTTCATCGGTCTCATGGCATGGAGCGCTCTCGGCATCGCCCTGCCTTTCCCGACCCAGGTCTCGCTGATCCGTATCCTCGCCATTCCGCTGCTCGCCTTCCTCGCCAAGGGCTTCGGCATCCTGCAGCCGAACATCGCCGCCATCTTCACCTTCTTCGGCCGCTATGCCGGCACACTGCGCAGGGACGGCTTCTACTGGGTGAATCCCTTCTTCCAGCGGCAGAAGATGTCGCTGCGCGCGAACAACCTGAACACACCGACGCTGAAGGTCAATGACCGGGCCGGCAATCCCGTGGAAGTGGCGGCGGTCGTCGTCTGGCGCGTCGCCGACACCGCCCGCGCCGCCTTTGATGTCGAGGACTACGGCACCTATATCATCATCCAGAGCGAGTCGGCGGTGCGCTCGGTGGTCAGCGCGCGCTGGTACGATGGTGACGCGGACGGGCGGAACTCGCTGCGCGGTGACATGGATGCCGTCGCCGAACTGCTCGCGACGCGAATCCAGGAGCACGTCGCTCTGGCCGGACTCGAGGTCGTCGAGGCGCGCATCTCGCACCTCGCCTACGCGCCGGAGATCGCCAGCGCCATGCTGCGCCGGCAGCAGGCGGAAGCGGTCGTCGCTGCCCGCGCCCGGATCGTCGACGGAGCAGTCGGCATGGTCAAGCTGGGCATCGAACAGCTCGAAGCGGAAGGCGTCGTCAAGCTGTCGTCGGAAGACCGCGTCAGGCTGGTCACCAACCTGATGACCGTGCTGGTCTCGGAAAGCGAAACCCATCCGGTGCTGTCGGTCGGCAGGGAATAGCGAGACGCGGACGCGCGGGCAGACCGCCCCGCTGCCGGCGACGGCGATCAGCCCGTGCGCCCACCGCCGACGTCCACGCCGTTGCCGATGAGAGAGCCGAGGGCAGCCTCGCGGCCGATCATCGCCAGCTTGCGGCTGCTGCCCCAGCGATAGTTGCCGATCTCTCCCGACTCGCGAATGACGCGGTGGCAGGGAATGAGGTAGGCGATGCTGTTGGCCGCCAGTGCGCTGCCCACTGCCCGCTGGGCATTCGGCGCCGCCATCCGCCACGCCAGTTCGCCATAGGAGACCAGGGTACCGGCTTCGACGCGCATCAATGCTTCCCAGACCTTGATCTGGAAATTCGTTCCGCGCAACAACAGGTGCAGCCTGCCGCGCGTCGGGGTCGCCGGGAAGATGGTGGCCAGCAGGACCCGCGCCTGCTCATCGTCGCGGCAGATCGTCGCCGCCGGCCAGCGCGCAACGAGTTCGGCGATCATCGCCGGCGCAGCCGTCGAGCAGAAGGCGAGATGGCAGACACCGCGCCCGCTCCAGGCAATCAGGGCGTCGCCGAAAGGCGACGGCGCGAAGCCGCAGGAGATCGTGATGCCGCGGCCGCCGGCCCTGATCTCGCCGGGCGACAGCGCTTCACAACTGACCATCAGCTCGTGCAGGCGGCTGCCACTGCTCAGGCCGCTGTCGGCCGCTACCGTCAGGACGTCGCGCGACCGGGCCAGTTCGCGCCGGGCATGTTCCTTGGTCAGGTACTGCAGGAAGCGCTTCGGCGAGATGCCGGCCCAGGCGGAGAACAGCCGCTGCAGGTGGAAGGGGCTCAGGTGGACGGCCGCGGCAATCTCCTCCAGAGTCGGCTGCCCGCGTGCGTTCGCGCTGATGTATTCGATGGCGCGCGCGACGACGGCAAAGTTTCTCGACTGCTCGCCGGGTTCACCACTGGACATGCCGGAGCCTCCATGTCGCCAGCAACGATGTCGGCGAGAAACCGGTCGCCAGACCGGTACCGGACAGCACCAGCGGGGCGCCGAACAGGAACAGGAAGGAGGCGCCCCAGATCGAGGAGAGCAGCAGCAGGCGAATCACGCTGGAATCGTTCATGGCGCCATCACCACCACCGAAGAGAAAGGATGCCTGAGTGTGCGGCAGGGGCAGCCGGGCGCGCAATCCGATTCTTGCTGAATTTCCCTGCACCATCGGCGCGGGACGAAACTCCTGCCGCGTGGCCAGGCCGATGGTCGGAAACCGCCTCGCCGCGAGTCTGCCTGCAGCCGGGCTGCACGGCGCCCGCTGCCCGGAGCAGGATCGGGAGCATGCCGGTCGACGGCGGCGAGCGGACGGGCGGTCGCCGTCAACGGCACGACGTCGCTTGCCTTCATCGGCGGATCGGCAGACGATAGCGCATTGACTGAAGCGAACCGGAAACCTCATGCAACTCGCACGCGCGCTGCTTCTTGTCGCCATCCTGCTGGCCAGCGGCCTGAGTCGGGGTGCCGGCCTGTTCGAGAGGGAAGTCGTCTTTTCGCAGGCGGACATCGAGGCGGCTCTGGCCAGGGCGAAGCCGCTGCAACTGTCCTACGGCGGGCTGATTTCGGTCGCCCTGAACGAGCCGCCGACAATCCGGCTCGACGGCGACGACGGCCGCGCCGGCATCGCCAGCGCCGTGGACGTGGAGATGCCGGGCGGGCGGCCGCTGCGCGTCGATGTCGCCGGCCGAGCGGGCGTTCGCTATGACGACCAGCAGAAGGCCTTCTTTCTCGAGAACCCGGTCGTCGATTCGGTGACCATTCCCGCCCGGCGAAAGGAGGCCAACCCGCTCGTTCGCCAGGCAGCCTCGCAACTGCTCGCATCGTACTTCCGGTCGAAACCGGTTTACGTCCTGCGCGAGAACGGCAGCCTGCCGGAAATGACCGCGCGCTGGCTGCTGAAGTCGGTGCGCATCGAAGCGGACCGCGTGGTCGCCGTGCTGTCGCCGTTCTGAGCCGCGGGCGACGACGCTTCGGGCCGGGCGCCTGGCAGCCTGTCGGACTTGATGGGTCGAAGCGAAAAGAGTGGGAGACGAGCGCAGTTTTTCACGGATTTCAAGCGAATAGTTGTTCTATTCGTGCAGAAATACGGGGAGAAATGAGCCGTCTTCCCACTTTTTGCAGCCGACTTGGTCAAGTCCGACAGGCTGCTAGACCATCGAGTGCAGGCCGAACATGTTGCCTTCGGTATCCCTGGCCAGCGCACAGAAACCATACTGGCCGATCGAGAACTTGTCCTGGCAGACCTGGCCACCAGCCTTGACGACACGTCCGACCTCGACCGCGCAGTCCTCGCAGCCGAAGTAGACGAGCGTGCTGTTGCCACCCGATGGCATGCCTTCCATCTTCACCAGCGATCCCGACGCGCCGCCGACGTCCATCTGCATCGGAAAGGCCCACATCTCGATGCCGGGACTCTCGAGTTGCGTGAACTCGACGCCAAGGACGCTGCCGTAAAACGACCTGGCGCGCTGCATGTCCTGAACGTAGATTTCGAACCAGCGGACGGGGTTTTCCTTGTTCATGGCGGGTCTCCTTTCAGGTGCCTGTTCAGGCGTTGTCGAAGGCGCGTTGCGGCGCCACGCGGTCGCGGTTCTGCATCCGCATCGTCGCCGTGACGGTAGCCGCGGCGGCCTGCGCCGGATCCTCGGCTTGGCGCAGTGTTTCGTCAAGCTTCCTCGAGCAGCAGCAGCGCTTCGTCGAGGTGCCCCGAGCGCCGATCGGGGTCGGCTTCGTGGCGCGCCCGGCGGACGGCGGGCTGCCGCCGGCTGAGCCCGTTCCCGCTCGGCGCGACGACCGCCAGCAGCGCGCGTGTGCAGCCTGTTCGGCGAGCATGTCGAGCGTGGCGGCGGGCTTGAACGGGCGGTGCCGGAAGGTGGCACCATCGTTGAAGCGCGTGCTCAGGCGCTGCCGGCAAAGCAGCGCAGTGAGACCGATCGAAGCGGAGAAGACGAAACGGCAGGCAAGTGCCGATGGCTGCCGCCGGGCGCGCAGCCAGCCGAGCAGGCGCTCCCCGGCGGCGGCGCCGTGCACCCGCAGCCTTGCCAAAGAGACCGAGAATGCATCGATCGGACGGGCGACCGACCCCGCCTGCCAACGCCAACGCCAACGCCAACGGCGACGGCGTTGGCGTTGGCAGGCGGCCAAGCGGCAGCACGATACGGACTATCCCGAGAACCAGCAGCGGATTCAGAAGGCCTGCGCAGAGACCCACCCGCACCACTGGTGGCACGGTCGACACCAGCATCAGGATTACGCCTGCAGGAAATGCTGCGAGCGGAACCACGCCTCAATCGCGACTACAGGGCAGGGAAGGCACCCGCTTGTCGCTGGCCGCAAGCGCAAGGATGCCCCGTGCTCACAACCATCCATCAGCCTGCGCGCGCCGTCGCCCTCTCTCCAAGTGAGGTCGGTCGACCAACAGCGGCCTGGCTCGCTCGTCCCGACGGCCACAGCAGGCGGGCACGCCGCGGATGACCGCGCGCGCCGGGGCGGACCCAGGCGCATCGCCCCTTGACGTGTCGAGACGTGTCGACGGGCTACAGCATTCCGTCAGCCGCGCCGACGCTTCGCTGCCAGTCCGGCAAGCACCCCGGCAGCCAGCAGAGCAAGCGTGCCGGGCACCGGAACGGCATTTTGATCGACGGTGATCACCACGTTGTCGAGGATTGCACCCATGTTGTCACCACCGTCGTTCGCGAACGACAAGCTGTAGTTCCCCGACGATCCTGGCGAGAACAGCAGCGACAGATTGACGTACGCGGTCTGCGCAGCCGGCAGGCTGAAGTTCAGTACGGACGTACCAAAGCTGACCGTGCCGGTCTCGGTGCCCGCGCCACGGCGGTTCCCGGCGAGATCGAAGCTCAGGGCGTAGGTGTTGCCCGCGGTGAGCGAGAACACCCGCGACAGGATTCCCGCGTCCCTGGTACTGCCATCGAGGTCAACACACTTCTCACCGGTGGCGCCATTGCACAGGCCGCCAAAGAAACTCGGACCTAGGACCTCGACAGTGCCATTGGAAACCGCCCAACCGCTCGGGATGGCATTGCCGCCCTCGGTGCTCGACTGGAAATCATCGCTGAAAAACAGCGCTGCATGCGCGCTGCCAGTCACTGCCGCGGCAACGACCGCGGCGAAAAGAAGCTTGGATTTCACGGATTACGACTCCTCAAAAAAACAACCATGTCTGGCCGGTTGACCCGGGATGTACACCGCAGAAGATGCAACGGTAGTCCAGAAAGCAAATTTCGGGCCACCCATTGACATAGCGATTTAGCCGCAATAAATCCGGGCATTGGCTGCGTGTCCCGGCAGGGCTTGCATCGGGGTGTAAAGTAATCCGACAGTTGCCACCGGACAAAGCGTGATTTTTTTCTCGTCACCCGATCGCGCCGCCACGACGGCGACCGCATCCTCGCTTGACGCGCCCAGCGCTGCCGTGATGCGGATCGTTGACCCAGGATTGCTCCTCTTCCCCGAGGGCAATCGGTCTCTCTCTGACTGAATCTTCCCGGCGGGAAACATGGCAAAGGATGAGACGGCCCGTCCCCCCAGCAGAAGCACCCCAGGGCGACGAGACCGCCCTTCTGGCGCTCAAGGACAGGGGCGCAGAGTCATCGCCGGGTGCCCGCCGGACGGCAGGCCCGGCGACGAAGCCGCTGCAGCTCGTCAGCGGCAGCGGGCAGTGAGTTCGGCGACGCGCTGCCCGAACAGGCGGGCGGTCTCGAGGTCCCCCGGCAGCATTTCGTCCGGGCTGCTGTCGGCGGGCGAAGTGGCCATGGCGCCGCTGAAGGAACCGACATAGTTGAGGTCGTTGCGCTGCGCGGCCTTGGTGTTGGCTGCCAGCATGCCACTGCCGACCCAGATGCCGCCGTGCTGCATGGCCAGCGTGAACAGATAGTGCAGGGTCGACAGCTTGTCGCCGTTCATCGTCGCGCTGTTGGTGAAGCCGGCGAAGATCTTGTCTTTCCACGCCTGCGTGAACCACGGCTTGCTCGACGCGTCGGCGAACTTCTTGAACTGCCAGCTGACGCTGCCCATGTAGGTCGGGCTGCCCATGATGATGGCGTCGGCGGCGGCGAGGCTTTCCCAGCCACCCGCGGGCAGATTGCCCTCGGCGTCGATGGTGATCAGTTCGGCTCCGGCACCTGCGGCGACGGCCTGCGCCATGCGCTGCGTGTGGCCGTAACCGGAATGGAAGACAACGGCTATCCTGCTCATCGTGAAACTCCTTGTGGTGGTTGGGTGATCAGGGTGCGAGATCGAATACGAGAACCTCGGCGTCGTCCCCGCCGCCGAGTTCGAGCTGCTCTTCATCGGCCAGCAGGGCGGCATCGCCGCCGTGCAGCAGTTGGCCATTGACGACCAGGCTGCCGCGGACGACATGCACGTAGGCCTTGCGTGCCGCGTCGAGCGGCAGGCTTGCGGACTCCGCACCGTCGAACAGGCCGGCATGGATGGCAGCGTCGGCATGCATCGTCAGCGAACCGGCGGCACCGTCGGGCGAGGCGATCAGACGCAGGCGGCCGCGCTTCTCCACGGCGGGAAAGTGCTTCTGTTCGTAACCCGGTTCGATGTCCTTCCGGCACGGCTCGATCCAGATCTGCAGGAGATGGGTCGATTGACCCGGCGCCTGGTTGAACTCGCTGTGGCGGACACCGCTCCCGGCGCTCATGCGCTGCACATCGCCGGGCGGGATGGTCGTGCCGTTGCCGAGGCTGTCCTTGTGTGCGAGCAGTCCGGCGGTGACATAACTGATGATCTCCATGTCGCGGTGGCCGTGCATGCCGAAGCCGCCGCCGGCAGCAATCAGGTCGTCGTTGATGACGCGCAGGTTGCCCCAGCCGACGTGCGCCGGATCGTGGTAGCCGGCAAACGAGAACGAGTGATGGCTTTGCAGCCAGCCGTGGTCGGCATGGCCGCGATCTTCGGATTTCCTGATGCGCAACATGAGCTTCTCCTGTGGTGGCAGCGGCGAGGCGCTGCTCATCGATCGATGGCTGCGATGGCGGCGTCGGCCGCCGGCACCACAGCCGCATCCGACACGTCGCTGGCGCTACCGGTGCCGCTGCGCGTGCCCCTGGTGATTGCGCGAGCGCCGATCGCATCCTCGCCGCACGCTGTCTGCAACGTGCCTGGCAACGAGCTGACGGGGGCGAACGAATAGGCGTCCATGGCGAGGACGCAATCGTCAACCCCGGCGTGGATGCGCTCGACCCGCGGCGAATCGCCACCCGCCCCGAGTGCGACAAAGAGCGGCAGCAGGTGTTCATCGCTGGGGTGAGCGGCGACGGCGCCCGGCGCCCGGCGGCGGTAGTCGAGCACGGCCGCGGTGTCGCCGGCCAGCAGGCGATCTGCCAGCCAGCTCGGGAACTGCCGAACGTAGGCCGGGATCGCGCCGCCGCGCGCCGCCTGCTGGTAGTCGCGCAGGTTGTGCGTGACGTTGCCGGAACCGACGACGAGAAAGCCCTGCTCCGCCAGCGGCGCCAGCGCCCGGCCAAGCAGCCAGGCCTGCTGCGGCCCGCCGTGGCTCTGGATGGAGAGCGGGATGACCGGCACCTCCGCTTCCGGAAACATCAGCCGCAACGGGATCCAGGCGCCATGGTCGAGGCCGCGGGCCGGCGCCCGCTCGGCCTCGAGGCCGGCAGCGCGGATGGCTGCGACGACCTCGTCTGCCGCCTCGCGGCAACCGGTGGCGGGATAGTGCATCTCGTACAGTGCCGCCGGAAAGCCGTGGAAATCGTGGATGGTCTGCGGCCGGTCGGCACGGCCGACCGTCGGTACGGTCGTGTCCCAATGGGCGCTGACGATGACGATCGCACGCGGCAGCGGCAGCGTGCGGGCGAGAGCGGCGATCGCCGCGCCAGCGGCGCCCGGACGCAGCGCGAAGCTCGGGGCGCCGTGCGGTACGAAGATTGCAGGTTGCGGTTGGCTTGGGGTCATGGCGGTGCGTCCTGATGTGATGGGCGAACTGTAGTCCATGCTTTCGGATCGAAATAGACGACAATGTGCAAATCATCATTGCTCAGGAAGCAACAATGGACCGGCTCGACGCGATGAAACTCTTCCTGCGCGTTGCCGAGCTCGGCAGCTTTGCTGCCGTGGCGCAGCAACTCGGCGTCGCTCGCTCGGTCGTGACGCGGCAGGTGGCGGCACTGGAGGCGCATCTCGGCACCAGGCTGATGCTGCGCAGCACGCGCCGGCTGTCGCTCACCTCGGCCGGCAGCGCCTACCTGGAGAAGTGCCGGCTGATCCTGAATCTCGTCGAAGCAGCGGAGACCGACGTCGCCGACGAGCGCGTCGCGCCGCGCGGCAACATCCGCCTGAGCCTGCCGCTCAGCTTCGGACTGAAGCGGCTGGCGCCGCTGCTGCTCGAGTTCTCGCAGCGCCATCCGGAAGTCGGCCTCGACATGGATTACACCGACCGCCGGGTGAACCTGATCGAGGAAGGCATCGACCTGGCGATCCGCATCACGCGCCGGCTGGAGGGCGGTGATGTGGCGCGGCGGATCGGCGCCGGCGGCATGCAGGTGGTCGCGGCGCCCGCCTACCTCGCCCGCCACGGCCGTCCACTACATCCGTCGGAACTGATCGATCACGAATGCCTGGGCTATACCGGCGGCGGCACGGTGCAAAGCTGGCAGTTCCTGGTCGCCGGCAAGCTGCAGGGCTTTGCCGTGCGCAGCCGCATTCAGGCCAACAACGGCGAAGTGCTCGGTGAAGCGGCGGCGCAGGGACTGGGGATCAGTCTACAGCCCGATTTCATCGTCGAAGGCTTCGTCGCTGCCGGGCGTGTCGAGCCCATCTTGACCGAGTTTCCCGTTCCCGGCTTCGGCATCCACGCCATCCTCCCCAGCAATCGCCAGGTGCCACACCGCGTCCGCGTGCTGATGGACTTCCTCGCCGCCCGCATCGGCAGCGGCTGAGCCGACAGTCCGCTGTCGGCAACGACAACGGGCCGTCTTCAGCTCGGCCGGTGGCGGTTCGCTCGCCGGCGAAACGCTTCGCCGCCGGCCAAAGAGCCAGCGCTGTGCGCTTTCGCACGGCGATCGACGGCGAAAGGACGGATGCTTCAGCCATGGCCTCGGCTGCAATGCGCGACGGCCCTGATTTCCCCGACGGGACGTCCGGCGCGTTGATCGAACGTGGCGGGCAGCGGGACAGTGCAATGGTGGCGTGGCCGGTGGCCGCTTCTGCCGCAGGCACGAGTCCGAAGCCGGAGCAGGAGGCGAACAGGGTTTCGACCAGAGCCGGACGCGAATCGCTGGCACGCGAGGAGCTGAAGGGGTCGCAATTCTTCAATGACACGACAAAGGAAGATTCACCATGACTACACGTTCAATGGCCCGTCTGCTGACGCTCGTCGGCGCCCTGTCGGCCTGCGGGCTGGCGCAGGCTGCACCCTTCCAGAACGGCAGTTTCGAGGTGGCCTCGCTCAACCCGGGCACCTTTACAACTCTTGGTCTCAACAACAGCCAGATCACCGGCTGGACGGTCAGCGGTGGCAATATCGACTACATCGGCACTTACTGGCAGGCCGCCAACGGCAGCCGCAGCATCGACCTCGCCGGCAACACGCTCGGCACCATCAGCCAGACCTTCGACACGAATATCGGCTGGGTGTATACGGTCGACTTCGCGATGGCCGGCAACACCGACGGCGGACCGACGACGAAGCTGCTGCAGGTCGTCGCTGGCGACGAGCAGGGGCAGTTCTCCTTCAACCAGAGCGGCAGGTCACGCTCGAACATGGGCTGGCTGGACTACAGCTTCCAGTTCACCGCCGACACCGCGCAGACCATTCTCAGCTTTTCGGCGCTCAACGGTACCTGCTGCTACGGCGCAGCGCTCGACAACGTGCGCGTCACCGCCGAACCGAGTGCGGTACCGGAGCCGGCGTCGGCGCTGCTCGTCGGCCTGTCGCTTGCCGGTCTCGGCTGGTCGCGGCGGAATCGGCGGCAAGGCACGCCATAGGGGAAACAGCGCACCGCCGTCCTCCTCGGGCTGGTCATCCGAGGCGTTTTCCGCTGCCATCCACGCGGCGGTCAGATCGACGGCATGGTCGACCCCGGCTCGACGATCGCCTCGGCAGGGGGCGCGACGCCGACGGTTCGCCGACCTGCCTCGTCGCCCGTGCCCGTGTCGCTCGCAAGCCGACCGGTGCGCGGCTCGGCGGCGTCATGCCGGCGATGTGCAACCTCCTGGCAGCAATGCCGACCACCCGCTTCGTCCGGCCGGCGCGAAGCATTCTGCAGCGGAGCGCGGGCTTCGCCGTCGTCGGGCGTGACCGGCTGACGATGACGGTCGTCAGCGTCTGCTGCTGCACGCTGGCGCAGCTCCATTCGCGCGGGGCGGTCCCGCAGGCACCGGAGTGGCCCCCCGGCAACCCGTGAAACAGCGGCGCGATTGACGCCGCCGGGTGGCGGTTCTATGCTGATTCCGATGGCCACAACGGAGGGAAAGCATGCGTTCACGAGCCCTGTTCTTCGCGCTGCTCGTCGTCGCCACGGCGGCGTCGGGCGCCGGGGTCTACAAGTGGGTCGACGAGAAGGGGGTCACCCACTTTTCGGAGCTGCCACCGCCGGGACAACCAGCACAGAAGCCGGCGAAGGCGCCGGCCGTCCAGGGCCAGCCTGCGGCGGCCGCCGGTGATGGCGGCCAGCCGGCTGGCAAGAGCTGGCAGCAGAAGGAAACCGAGTTTCGCCAGCGCCAGATCGATCGTGACGCCGCGGCGCGCAAGCAGGAGGAACAGGAAACGGCAGCGAAGCGCCTGCAGCGCGACTGTATGCTGGCCAGGAAGTCGCTCGAGGACCTGCAGAACGCGAACGCCGTTGCGCGATACGACGACAAGGGCGAGCGCGTCTTTCTCGGCGACAAGGAACGGACGGCCCTGATCCAGCAGCGCAAGCAGGAGGTCGAAGCGCGGTGCTCGGGCAGATGACGGCAGGCGGGCACGGTGCCGGCCCCGGCGATGGCCGCCAGTCGCCGGGCAGCGGCCGCCACTGAACCGATCGTCAGCGCCGCCGGGCGGACGACTGATGGCCTGCGCCAGCCAGCAGCACGCAGCCGCCGCCGCACGGCCTCGGTCCGCCCGGGAAGCTCCGGCCACCGCGGTGCGGCAACCACTTGAGGAGAAAAGCATGAGCCTTTCTGCAAGCAGCATCCGCTCCGGCATCAGCGATGCCGAATGGCAACAGCGCGTCGATCTCGCCGCCTGCTATCGCCTGGTCGCGCTTTTTGGCTGGGACGATCTGATCTTCACCCACATCTCGGCCCGCGTTCCTGGCCCCGAGCACCATTTCCTGATCAATCCCTACGGCTTCATGTTCGACGAGATTACGGCCTCGAGCCTGATCAAGGTCGATGTGCAGGGCAACAAGCTCGACGACGCGCCATACGACATCAACCCGGCCGGCTTCACGATCCACAGCGCGGTGCACGCAGCCCGTGCGGACGCGATCTGCGTCCTCCACCTGCACAGCGTCAATGGCGTTGCCGTCTCGGCGCAAGAGGCCGGTGTGCTGCCGTTGTCGCAGCACTCGATCTTCGTACTGTCGTCGCTCGCCTACCATGACTATGAAGGAGTGGCTCTGGTCGACGACGAGAAGCCCCGCCTGGTGCGCGACCTCGGCGACCGGCGTTTCCTGATGCTGCGCAATCACGGCCTCCTGACGGTCGGCAGATCGGTGGCCGAAGCCTTCGTCGCGATGTACTTCTTCGAGACGAGCTGCCGCATGCAGGTCAAGGCGATGAGCGGTGGCCTGCCGCTGCGCCACATCGCGCAACCGATCATCGACGGCGCACAGACGCAATGGGAGCAGGTGACGCGCGGCAGCGGCGGCGGTCTGGCGTGGCCGGCACTGCTGCGCCGGCTGGCGCGCACCAATCCCGGCCATGACGCCTGAAGCGGGGCGCCAGCGGCGCCGCCGACAGCAGCGGCAAGCGGCCACGTCGGGCGCCTGCCGGCCCGCCTGACGAGGAGAGGCACGCAGCCAGGCTGTCGGCGCGCCTGCAGCGGCAGCCAACGATGCGGTAGAATGCGCCGCGTGACCACCCTCCTCGTCCTCACCAATCTGCCCGACCAGGCGGCGGCACGCTCGCTGGCCGAGCAGCTTGTCGCGGCGCGCCTCGCTGCCTGCGTCAACATCCTCGCGCCCTGCCGCTCCGTGTACCGCTGGCAAGGGGAGGTGGAGACAGCCGACGAGGTGCCGCTGCTGATCAAGACGAGCTCCGAGCGCTTCGCCGAGCTGGCGGCGGCAATCCGCGCCAGCCATCCGTACGAGCTGCCGGAAGTGGTCGCGCTCGAGATTGCCGCTGGCCTCCCCGAGTATCTCGCCTGGGTGACGGCCGAAACCGCGCCGTCTGCCTGAGACAGCCAGAGGTGCCGATGCTCCGCTGCCTGCTCTCGCTTCTGCTGCTGCTGCTGGCCACGCTGACCCAGGCGGAGGAGTTCCTCGACCCGGCGGTGGCCTTCAAGCCGAGCGTGCGCGCGCTCGACGGGCAGACGCTGGAGGTGCGCTTCAGCATCGCCAAGGGATATTATCTGTACCGTGACAAGTTCCGCTTTGCCGCCGAGCCGGCAACGATTCGTCTTGGCACGCCGCTGCTGCCCCCGGGCAAGGAAAAGCAGGACGACACCTTCGGCCGCGTCGAAGTGTTCTACGACAACGTGCTCATCCGGTTGCCTGTCGAGCGCGACAGTTCCGGGCCGCTGCCGCTGACCCTGCGCGTGACTTCGCAGGGCTGCGCCGATGCCGGCATCTGTTATCCGCCGCAACAGCACTCGCTGGCTGTTGAACTGCCCGACCCGGCGGCAGTCGCTGCGGTCGCCGAACCGACAGCCTCTGGCGTCGCGGGCGACGAGTCCGGGCGCATCGCGCAGCTGTTCCGGCATGCCGGTTTCTGGTTGCTGATCGGCAGTTTCTTCGGCTTCGGTCTGCTGCTGTCGTTGACCCCCTGCGTCTTTCCGATGATTCCGATCCTGTCGGGGATCATCGTCGGCGCCGGACGTGACGGACACGGTGTCTCGCATGTGCGCGGCTTCCTGCTCTCGCTGGCCTACGTGCTGGGCATGGCGGTGACCTACGCCGCCGCCGGTGTCGCCGCCGGCCTCACCGGCACGCTGCTGGCAACGACCCTGCAGAATCCCTGGGTTCTCGGCGCCTTCGCCGCCGTCTTCGTCCTCCTTTCGCTGTCGATGTTCGGCTTCTACGAGTTGCAGTTGCCGACCTTCCTGCAGAGCAGGATGTCGGAGGAAGCGAGCCACATCCGCGGCGGCTCGCTGCCGGGCGTGGCTGCGATGGGCGCGCTGTCGGCCCTGATCGTCGGCCCCTGCGTCGCCGCGCCGCTCGCCGGAGCCCTGCTCTACATCGGCCAGAGCGGGGACGCGGTGCTCGGCGGCGCGGCGCTGTTCTCGCTGGCGCTCGGCATGGGTGCGCCGCTGCTCGTCGTCGGCGCCAGCGCCGGCACCCTGCTGCCGAAGTCGGGACCCTGGATGGAGGCGGTCAAGAAGGCCTTCGGCGTCATCCTGCTGGCGACCGCCGTCTGGCTGGTGTCGCCGGTGATCCCGGCGGTGGTGCAGATGCTGGCCTGGGCGCTGCTGCTGATCGTGCCGGCAATCTACCTGCACGCGCTCGACCCGCTGCCGCCACACGCCAAGGGCTGGCAGCGCTTCTGGAAGGGAATCGGCATCGTCATGCTGCTCTTCGGGGCGTCGATGCTGCTCGGCACGCTGGCCGGTTCACGCGACCCGCTGCAACCGCTCTCGGTGCTGCGCAGCAGTGCCGCGAGCAACGAGGCGAGGCACCTGCCCTTCGTCCGCGTGCGCACGATCGAGGAACTCGACAGCCGGCTGGCCGCTGCCGGACGACCCGTCCTGCTCGATTTCTATGCCGACTGGTGTGTCTCGTGCAAGGAGATGGAGCGCTTCACCTTCGCCGATCCGCGCGTACAGGCGAAGCTGGCGGGCTGGACGCTGCTGCAGGCCGACGTCACCGCCAACTCGGCGGCCGACCAGGCCCTGCTGCAACGCTTCCAGCTTTACGGCCCACCGGGAATCATCTTCTTCGACCGGCAGGGACGCGAGATCAGCGGCATCCGCGTCGTCGGCTTCCAGAGTGCAGAGGAGTTTCTCGGCCTGCTGTCGCGCCTGAACTAGCGCCGTGCTACTGCAGCGCACCGGGTGACAGTGGCTTGCCCGGCGGCAACGGCAGAGTCGTCGCCGGCAAGCGGAATTCCGCCGTTGGCGCGAGGCTCCGGCCGCGGGCGAATCCGGGCGCCTTCGCCCGGCCGCGCAGCGGCGAAGCCTGCGGCAACACGAAGGGCAGTCCGTCGATATCGAGCAGGGTCGCGACCTCGACGGAGTGGTTGCCGTCGTGGCGTCCCGGA
Source organism: Candidatus Accumulibacter iunctus (assembly GCA_002345025.1). Taxonomy (GTDB): domain Bacteria; phylum Pseudomonadota; class Gammaproteobacteria; order Burkholderiales; family Rhodocyclaceae; genus Accumulibacter; species Accumulibacter iunctus. Next base: position 25,350 of record DDUX01000057.1, read on the forward strand.
CCCTGCGGCACGAAAATTCCGCGCCCGACGAGCAGGTTGTTGATCGTCCACACCTCGGTCGCTGCCGGCAGGCGCTCGCTCCACACCTGCAGGAAGCGCCCGCCGGGCGTGTCGTCGACGAGGGTGTTGTGCGCCAGATAGAGCGCGTTGTCCGGCCAGCGCTCGCCTTCGGCGCCGTAGGAAACAACGACCGGATTGTCGGTCGTAGCGCTCTGCCCGATGATGTTGCCAATGACCCAGGCAACCCCGCCATTCGGGAACTCGAGTTCGTACGAAGCGCTGCCGCCGGCGCCGTCGACGAGCAGGTTGTGGAGGATCGAACTCTCACGCGCCCGCGACTTGATCAGGTGTCCGAGATGGCCCTGCTGAAAACGGCTGCCGCTGACCTTCAGGCGGGCAATCGTTCCGGCATAGAGCAGGTGATGCAGCGCGCCGGCATGGCGGGGCGCTGCGCCGAACTCGCTGTCTTCGACCTCGAGCACTGCATCGGCCGCGTTGCTCGTGAGAATGCCCATTTCGTTGTCGAAGAACGCGCAGCGGACGACCTTCAGATGCCCGCCCTCGAAGCGGATGCCGGCGCCGTTGCCGGCGGCGACGCGCGCACCGCGGAACTCGAGGTTGTCGATCGTCATCTGCGGGCTGCGTACCACCCACAGCGCCTTGCCCTCGGCGCTGTCGCCCTCGGCGACGAGGACCGGCCGCTTGCCGACGCCGCGAATCGTCAAGCGGTCCTGCATCCAGACGACGGCCTGGCGCCGGTATTCGCCCTGGCGAATCTCGATCGTGTCGCCGTCGCGCGCCAGTCGCGCCGCTTCGCTGATGCTGCGCACCTGTTCCCGCTCGCCGACGACGATCGTCCGCCCGCTGGCGACTGTCGCCGGCTTGCCGTCGGGAGACGGCGGCTGACTGCCCGCACGCCCGACGACAGGGGCCTCGACCGGCGTCGCAGCGACCGCCGGCGTGGTCAGCGGCGGCCGCACGACCTCGAGCTTGCCCTGCTCGTTGCGGCGAATGCTGCCGAGTTCGGTCGGCGCCGGTGGCAGGCTGTCGGCGCCCAACGGGCTGGCGACTGCAGCCAGGGCGAGCATGGTGGCAACGAGCAGTCGCCGACTCATACGTTCCGCTCTCGGATGCAGGCCGTCGCAGGCGGCAGCGCGCCCGGCTGGCACGTCGCCGGTCGCGGCGACAGCGGTGGCCGGCGGCGGCTCAGCACAGCTCGACCTGCGCGCCCAGCTCGACGACACGGTTGGGCGGCAGCTTGAAGAACTCGGTCGCGGTATCGGCATTGCGAAACATCCAGTTGAACAGCGTTTGCCGCCAGTTTGCCATACGCGCAGGGTGTCCGGGCGGCAAACGGACGACCGTGTCGCGGCCGAGGAAAAAGGAGGTGGACATCAGGTCGAAGCTCAGTCCGTGCGCGGTGCAGGCTGCCAGTGCGCGCGGCAGGTCGGGCTCGTCCTTGAAGCCGTAGGCGACATGGACGCGGTAGAAGCCCTGGCCGAGCGGCTCGACGCGCACACGCTCAGCCTCCGCGATGTGCGGAACATCGGCAGTCGCGACGTTGAGCACCACCACCCGCTCGTGCAGCACCTGATTGTGGTTCAGGTTGTGCAGCAGCGCACGCGGCACGCCCTCGGGGTGCGCGGTGAGAAAGACGCCGCTGCCGCGCACCCGCTGCGGCCCGGCGAAGGCAATGCCGGCGATGAAGTCGGCGAGCGGTATCGACTGCTGTCGCTGCCGCTCGGCGAGCAGCCGCCGACCCAGCCGCCAGGTCGACAGAAGAACGAAAACGCCGCCGCCGACGGCCAGCGGGAACCAGCCGCCGTCGACGATCTTGGTCACGTTCGCCGAGAAGAAGGCGAAGTCGACAATGAGGAAGAACCCCAGCAACAGCGCCGCGCGCTGCCAGCTCCACTGCCACAGCACCCGCACGACGACGAAGGCGAGCAGCGTGTCGATCATCATCGTCAGGGTGACGGCAATGCCGTAGGCCGATGCCAGGTTGGACGACGAGCGGAAGCCGACGACGACGCCGATCACCGTCAGCAGCAGCAGCCAGTTGATGTTCGGCACGTAGATCTGGCCCTTTTCGCGTTCCGAGGTGAACCGCACCTGGATGCGTGGACAGTAGCCCAGCTGCATCGCCTGGCTGGTGAGCGAGAAGGCGCCCGAGATCACCGCCTGCGATGCGATCACCGTCGCCGTCGTGGCAAGGACGACCAGCGGCAGTACCAGCCGCTCATCGGGAACGAGGCGAAAGAAGGGACTGCCGATGGCTTGCGGGTCAGCGAGGATCAGCGCGCCCTGGCCGAGGTAGTTGAGGTAGAGCAGCGGAAAGACGAAGCCGAACCACGCCCGCGTGATCGCCGGCCGGCCGAAGTGCCCCATGTCCGCGTACAGCGCTTCGCCGCCGGTGATCGCCAGCACGACCGAGGCCAGTGCAAGGAAGGCGGTGCCCGGCTGCCCGAGGCAGAAGGCGAGCGCGTACCAAGGATTGATCGCCGCCAGCACCGACGGATTGTGGATCACGTTCCAAAGCCCGAGCACACCGAGCGTCGCGAACCAGAACATCATCACCGGGCCGAAGAGCGCGCCGACGGCCGCGGTGCCGTGGCGCTGGAAGACGAAGAGCAGGACGAGAATGGCGACGGTGATCGGCAGGACATAGGGCTTGAGCAGCGGGGTCACCACTTCCAGCCCCTCGACCGCCGACAGCACCGACATCGCCGGCGTGATCACGGCATCGCCGTAGAACAGCGCCGCACCGAAGATACCCAGCGCCGACATCAGCCAGAGAACCTTCGGCGTCGCGTTCGCCGTTCGCAGCGCCAGCGCCGTCAGCGCCATGATGCCGCCCTCGCCCCGGTTGTCGGCGCGCATGATGAAGAGGACGTACTTCAGCGAGACCGTGATCGTCAGCGCCCAGAAGACCAGCGAGAGGATTCCGAGGACATTGCCGGCGCTGGGCAGCAGCGGGTGATGGCCGCCGAATACCTCCTTCATCGTATACAGCGGGCTGGTCCCGATGTCACCGAAGACGACCCCCATCGCTGCCACGGCAGTCGCCGCCAGACCCGATCGGCGCTCGCCGCCCGCTGCATCCGCTGCCGCCACTTCGGTTCCCACCCTGTTCCTCATGAGGCACGCACGATTCCCGGCCAGGCGTGTCGCCGACGGCCGGCTGCCACCGGACGTCACCGGCCACCCGACCGATCACCGCAAGCGGCGGTGAAACGCCCAACGGTCCCTTCCCGAGGCGTACAATAGCCGTTTTGTCGCGCCTTGCCCAGCCTCTTCGGGAGCATCGCCATGAACCAGGAATACACGAGGCCGGCCGAACCGGAGACCCTGCACCAGCGCCTCGCGGAGGTCCATCTCACCGAGGTGCGTTCGCTGCTGTCGCTGCAGAAGCTCGTCGAGGATCTGGTGCACGAGCAGGGAGCCGGCGAGCATGAAGGCGTCGACAGCGAGCTCGAGCAGCAGTACCGCCGGGAACTGCGGCACAAGCTGAAGCTGATGCCGGCGCGTGAAGTCGCTTACATCATCGAGTCGCTCGACGCCGCCGAGCGACTCGTGGTCTGGGAAGAGGTCAAGGAAGGTGCCGACGCGATCCTCGCCCTGCTTCCCGACGACGTTCTCGAGGAACTGATCGACGACAGCCACTATCGCAACGAGAAGATGGCGATCACCGCCTTCGAGCTGCGCGACGGCCGGCTGCGCCAGATTGCGGTCAACGGACCCGACGATCTGGCGAACGTCAAGCCGATCTGGATCGACCTGATTGCGCCGACGAAGAAGGTCCGTGGCTGGATGAGCCGGATGTTCGACGTCGACGTGCCCGACCCCGGCAATCTGACCGACCTCGAGGCGAGCGCCCGCTTCTACGTCGACGATGAAGGGCATACCCACCTGCACTCGGATTTCCTGCTCGATACGCGGGAAGAGTCGCGCAACGTTCCGGTGGCAATGATTCTCCACGACCAAGTGCTGTTCACCGTGCGCAGCGAGGAACTGCCGGTGTTCCGCCTGCAGCGGGCACGCGCGCGCACCCGCCCCGGCTATGTCAGCAACGGCACCGACGTGCTGATCGACCTCTACGCGGCTGACGTCGAATACTCGGCGAGCGCGCTCGAAGACATGTACGGCGAGCTCGACCGCATCGGCCGGCAGGTTCTGCGCTCGCATACCAGCGACCAGGAGGCATCGAGAATCCTGGTGGCGATCTCGGAAGCCGAGGACCTCAATGCCCGCACCCGCCGCAGCGTCCTCGATGCCCGCCGCGGCCTGTCCTTTCTGCTGCGTGGCAAGTTCCTTTCGGAAACGCAGCATGCCGATGTGCGCGAGATCCTGCGCGACATCGAATCGCTCGACGGCCATACGGCCTTTCTCTTCAACAAGATCAACTTCCTGATGGACGCCACCGACAGCGCGATCAACATCAACCAGAACAAGGACATCAAGCGGCTGACGGTGCTCAGCGTCATCTTCATGCCGATCAACGTCCTCGCCGGCATGGGCGGCATGTCGGAGTTCTCGATGATGACCGAGGGAATCCCCTGGCCGGTCGCGTACGCGGGCTTTGCCTGCTCGATGGTGGCGATCGGCGCCCTGACCTACTACGGCCTGCGCCACTTCGAACGGCGCCGCGCCGCCGGCCATCAGTTGGCGCCGCAGCACGCCGACTGAGCCGCGGCGGGCGCAGGCCGCCGCGCGGCCGTCCTCACCAGGTGCGAAAGACTGCCTCGGCGGCGGCGACCGTCGTCGCGATGTCGTCGGCGGCATGCGCGGCCGAGACGAAGCCTGCTTCGAAAGCCGACGGAGCGAAGTAGTGGCCGGCATCCAGCATGGCGTGGAAGAAGCGCCTGAAGCCCTGCTGGTCCGACTGCATCACTTCGGCGTAGGTCTGCGGGCAGGCGGCAGTGAAGTAGATGCCGAACATGCCGCCGATCGACTGCGCCGAAAACGGCACCCCGTACCGGCCAGCAGCCGCAGCGAGGCCATCGCAGAGACCGCGCGTGCGTGTCGCCAGTTGCTCGTGGAAGCCTTCCGTCTGCAGCAGCCGGAGCGTCGCCAGGCCGGCAGCGACCGCCACCGGGTTGCCCGACAGCGTGCCCGCCTGGTACACCGGGCCGAGTGGCGCGATGCGGGCCATGATGTCGCGCCGACCCCCGAAGGCGCCGACCGGCATGCCGCCACCGATCACCTTGCCGAGCGTCGTCAGGTCCGGCGTGATGCCGTAGAGGCCCTGCGCGCCGCGCGGACCGACACGAAAGCCGGTCATCACCTCGTCGAAGATCAGCACCGCGCCATGCCGGCTGCACAGCTCGCGCAGCGTCTGCAGGAAAGGCGGGCGCGGCGCGATCAGGTTCATGTTGCCGGCAACCGGCTCGACGATCACTGCCGCGATGCTCTCGCCATGTGTCTTGAACGCCGCGGCGACCTGCTCGCTGTCGTTGTAGTCGAGGACCAGGGTGTGCTGCGCCAGATCGGCGGGAACACCGGCCGAACTCGGGTTGCCGAGCGTCAGCAGCCCTGACCCTGCCTTCACCAGCAGGCTGTCGGAGTGACCGTGGTAGCAGCCCTCGAACTTGAGCAGCAGGTCGCGGCCGGTGAAGCCGCGCGCCAGGCGAATGGCGCTCATCGTCGCCTCGGTACCGGAACTGACGAGGCGCACCATTTCGAGCGATGGCAGCAGCATGCACAGCAGCTCCGCCATCTCGATCTCGCTCTCGGTCGGCGCCCCGAACGACAGTCCGGCGAGCGCCGCCTCGCGGACGGCGCCGACCACCTCGGGATGAGCATGACCGAGGATCAGCGGTCCCCAGGAGCCGACATAGTCGATGTAGGTGGCACCATCGGCGTCAGTGACGCGCGCCCCGGCACCGGCAACGAAGAAGCGCGGCGTGCCGCCGACCGAGCGAAACGCCCGCACCGGCGAATTGACGCCACCCGGGATGTGCTCTTGCGCACGTTCAAACAGTTGCTGATTGCGGGAACTCACGTGGCTTGTCCTCGAACAGGGATTGATAGGCGGCGGCACGCGCCTGCACGTCGGCGGCCGCGAAAAGGTCGCTGATCACCGCCAGCATGTCGGCTCCGGCAGCGAGCAGCGGCGGCGCGTTGCCAAGCGTGATGCCGCCGATGGCACAGCTCGGCACAGCGAGTTCGGCACGGCAGCGGGCAAACAGCGACAGCGCCGCCGGACGCGCCAGCGGCTTGGTCGCCGACGCATGCACAGAACCGAAGGCAACGTAATCGGCCCCGGCCGCAACCGCCGCCCGGGCACGTTCGAAATCGCCGTAACACGAGGCGCCGAGCAGGCAGCCGGCGGGCAGCGCCTGGCGGGCGAACTGCAGGTCGCCGTCGCCGGCTCCGAGGTGTACCCCGTCGGCACCGACCGACAGCGCCAGCGCCAGATCGTCGTTGATCAGCAGACGAGCGCCATACGCGCGGCACAGGCGGCGCAGCGCGCTCGCGGTCGCCAGCCGGCTGGCGGCATCGGCGTCCTTGTCCCGATACTGGACGAGCACCACCCCACCGCGCAGTGCCGCCTCGACGACGGCGAGATCGCCGCCAGCGCCGAGCCCGGGCGGGGTGATCGCGTAGAGGCCCCGCAGCGGCTGCCGTTCAGCCATCGAGCGCAGCGCGACGCTGCCGGGCGGCAAAGAAGCGATCGGGAACGAACTGCCCCTTTCCAGGCCGAAAACCCGCCGCCAGCGACTGCCAAGTGTAGTCCTGCGCGACCGCGACCGCCTCGTCCACCGCCAGACCGCAAGCCAGGCTGGCGGCGATTGCCGAGGCCAGGGTGCAACCCGAGCCGTGGTAGCTGCCGGGCAATCGATCCCAGGCATCGCTGCGCACCAGCCCGAGGCCACGCCGATGGAGCGTGTTGATCACGCGCTCGGTGTTGCTGTGGGTACCGGTGAGCAGCACGTACTGGCACCCGAGAGCAAGCAGCTTCTGCGCACACTCGGCAAGCGCCGGCTGCTGCGCCTCGCCGCCATCATCGGCAGCCGCGTCGAAACCATCAGCCGCCTCCGCCAGGCGACGCGCCTCGAGCGAGTTCGGGGTGAGGATCGTCGTCAGCGGCAGCAACAGCTCGCGCAGGCCGGCGATCATCTCGTCGTCGGCCAGTTCGTCACCCCTGCCGGACGCGAGGACCGGGTCGAGGACCAGCGGTATGGCCGGGTAGTCGGCGACGATGCCGGCAATCACGGCGATGTTCTCGATGCTGCCGAGAAGCCCCATCTTGAACGCCGCCACCGGCATGTCCGCGAGCAGCGTCCGCGCCTGCTCCTCGACGCAGTCGGCGGGGACGGCGAGAACGCTGCCGACGCCGACCGTATCCTGGACGGTCAGCGCCGTCATCACCGACAACGGGTAGCAGCCCAACGCGGAGAGGGTCATCAGGTCGGCCTGCATGCCGGCACCGCCGGTCGGATCGCTGGCGGCAAAGGTGAGGACGATCGGCGGCGACGGCGGTGCGGAGCGCGGGTTCATGAAGGGACGAGGGCGTCGGCTTTCGGTGTCGGAGGAGAAACCCTTGGCATCAACACCGGGGTTTGGCTAGAATCGATGCGTTTCCCGGCCGATTTTACTCGAAATTCCATACACCCCCATGACTAGCACGAGCGACGAGCGGTATCAGACCTGGATGTGTCTCACCTGCGGCTTCATTTATGACGAAGCGGCCGGCCTGCCCGACGACGGCATTGCGGCCGGCACGCGCTGGCGTGATGTGCCGATCAACTGGACCTGCCCGGAGTGCGGGGCGCGCAAGGAAGACTTCGAAATGGTCGAAATCTGAAGACAATGCGGTATAGTACCGGCAGCAGGAAATGATGAGGATTCCGGGGCTTGCACAGGCTTGCATGATTACCCGGAACGTACTGGAGGAGAGAGTTGCCTGAAGCTGACAAGCTGCGCGGTGTCAAGGTGATGGTCATCGACGACAGCAACACGATACGGCGCAGCGCCGAGATCTTCCTCGTGCAGGCTGGCTGCCAGGTGCTGCTGGCCGAGGACGGTTTCGACGCGCTGGCGAAGGTCGCTGATCACCAGCCGGAAGTGATCTTCTGCGATATCGTGATGCCGCGACTCGACGGCTACCAGACCTGCGCCCTGATCAAGAAGAATCAGCGTTTTCGCTCGACACCGGTGATCATGCTGTCCTCGCGCGACGGTCTCTTCGATCGTGCTCGTGGCCGCATGGTCGGCTCGGACCATTATCTGACGAAACCGTTCACCAAGGACAGCCTGCTGCAGACCGTCGCCGCCTTCGCGCCGGCGCCGGCCTGAGCGAACAGCAGCGTGTCGACCGATACGGGTACCTGCAGAGGCTGGACGCGATGACCATCAGGAAGATCCTCGTTGTTGATGATTCACCGACCGAACGCTATGTCCTTGGTGAACTGCTGACGAGCAACGGTTATCAGGTCATTACCGCAGAAAACGGCGAGGAAGGAATCGCCAAGGCGAGAAGCGAGATGCCCGACCTGATCCTGATGGATGTCGTCATGCCGGGACTCAATGGCTACCAGGCAACGCGGACGCTGACCCGCGACCCGACGACGCGCAGCATACCGGTCATCGTGTGCACGACGAAGGGCCAGGAAACCGACAAGATCTGGGGATTGCGTCAGGGCGCCCACGATTACATGGTCAAGCCCGTGAATGGCCCGGAATTGCTGGCCAAGATCGCAGCGCTCTGAAAAGACGGTAGCCGAGGAATGACCAAGAAGATCAGACTACATGAGTTTCAGTCCTACCTCGCAGCACGTCTTGCCGGCACCAGTACGCAGACGGCTGCCGGACTGCTTGGCATGCAGGCGGGTTCGGAGTACTGGCTGCTCGATCTGGCCGACTCGGGCGAGATCGTCCCGCTGACGACGCTGACGACGGTTCCGCTGACCAAGCCGTGGTTCGCAGGCCTGGCCAACATCCGCGGCAATCTGTACTCGGTGGTCGACCTGTCGGCCTTCGTCGGCAAGGAAGTGACGCCCCGCAACAGCAGCTCGCGGCTGCTCCTGATCGGCACCCGACATGGCAGCAACGCCGCCCTGCTGGTAAACCGCATGATCGGTCTTCGCAATGTGGACGCGCTGACGCCCGAAACTGCGACCGATGACGCCCCGGCCTGGGCGCCGGAGCTCTATGCCGACAACGAGGGCCGTCGCTGGAGGAAACTCAAGGTGCGCGAACTGCTGGCCGACGAGAACTTCATGGACATAGCCGCTTGAGCGGCGGCAGCTCACGGACACACGCAGCACGTGACGACGAGCCTGTTCTTCGTCGAGGCAACGTAACCGGAGGAGGAAGATGACGTTCAAACTCAAGCTGCCGGCCTTGCTGTCCCGCCTGAAGGACCCGGCGGGCGAAACGCTGCCGACCCGCACGATTCTCGATCCGGGAACGCCAGCGAAAAGGAAGGGACCGGTTTCCTGGTCGCCGGCATTGCTGAACCTGACCCGTCTGCCGGTTGCCAAGCGGCTGCAGCTGCTCGGTGGCGCCCTCGTTCTCGTCATGCTGGTGATTGCCGTCGTCGTCTATCGGGACAGTCGTCAGGCCGGCTACAACGCCGCCTACATCGCGACCGCAGGCGACATGCGCATGCTCTCGCAGCGACTGGCGAAGGCGTCGAGCCTTGCCCTCCTCGGTGATCCGGCAGCCTTCAGGCAGCTCCGCGAGTCGCGTGACAGCTTCGCCGGCAACATCGAGAGGCTGAGCAACGGCGGCGAACTCGCCTCGGGCTGGGTGCCGCCGTCGCCGATCCGCGTTCAGCCGCAACTGGAGGAGCTGGCCCGCGTATGGGAGAAGACCGACCGCAACGCCGGCCGCCTGCTCGAGATGGAGAAGAACCTGGTTTCCCTGGGCAAGGAGGTCGCCTCGATCAACGACCGCAACCCACAGTTGCTCGACCTGGCAGAACAGCTCGCTGCACTCAAGCTGCAGGGCAACGCCAGCACGCGTGACATCGCAGCTGCCAATCAGCTCGTCATGCTGACGCAACGGATCGCCAAGAATGCGAACGCGCTCCTGCTCGGCGACGCGATCGACCCGGAAGTCGCCTTCCTCCTCGGAAAGGACACCAATACCTTTCGCGATACGGTGCATGCCCTCGGCAAGGGCAGCGAATCACTGCGCATTGCCGCAACGACCGACCCCGAAGCCCGGGCCAAGCTCGGCGAACTCGACGCCAGCTTTGCTGACTACCGGACGGCAGTGGGCGGCATCCTGGGCAACATGCAGCGCCTGATCATCGCCAAGCAGGCAGGCTCGCAGATCTTTCGCGACAGCGAGGAACTTCTCCAGGTGACGGACCAACTGGCGCAGGCGTACCAGGACCGGGGACTGAACCGCGCCCTCTATGGCCTCCTGATGGTCGTGCTGATCGGCCTGGCGATTGGCCTGGCCGTGCTGCTGGCGAGGACCTACCTGGCCGAGAGCAAGCGGCAGGCCGCGGAAGCCGAGCACGGCAGGCGCGAGACCGAAGCCATCAACCGGCAGAATCAGGACGCAATCCTGCGCCTGATGAACGAACTCGGTGACCTCGCCGACGGTGATCTGACGGTGACGGCGACCGTCTCCGAGGACATCACCGGCGCCATCGCCGACTCGATCAACTACACCATCGAGGAACTGCGCCTCCTGGTCGGCCGCATCAACGACGCCGCCGGCCGGGTGACGCAGGCAACCGAACTCGCCCAGCAGACCTCGAGCGAACTGCTCGCCGCTGCCGAGCGCCAGGCGGCGGAGATCAAGTCGGCTGGCCAGTCGGTTCTCGGCGTGGCGTCGACGATGACCGGCGTCTCCGGCGACGCGAAACAGTCGGCCAAAGTCGCCCGTCAGTCGCTGGCTGCCGCCGGCAAGGGGGCGCAGGCCGTCGAGGACTCGATCACCGGCATGAACCGCATCCGCGAGCAGATCCAGGAGACTTCCAAGCGCATCAAGCGTCTCGGAGAGTCGTCGCAGGAGATCGGCGAGATCGTCGAGCTGATCTCGGACATTACCGAGCAGACCAACGTCCTGGCGCTCAACGCCGCCATCCAGGCGGCTTCGGCCGGCGAGGCCGGACGTGGTTTCACGGTCGTCGCCGAGGAAGTGCAGAGGCTCGCCGAGCGCTCCGCCGAGGCGACGAAACAGATCGGTGCGATCGTCAGGACGATCCAGACCGACACCCAGGACACGGTCTCGGCGATGGAAGAGTCGACCCGAGGGGTGGTCGAGGGGGCGCGGCTGTCCGACGCCGCTGGCCAGGCGCTGGCGGAGATCGGCGCGGTGACGAGAACGCTGACGGACCTGATCGAGAACATCTCCGGCGCCACGCGCCAGGCCGCCGACTCGGCAACCAGGGTCGCGCGCAAGATGCAGGAGATCCTTCTCGTCACCGGGCAGACGACCGCCGGAACCCAGAAGACGGCGACGGCGATCGGCGAGCTGGCCGGCCTGGCCACCGAGCTCAAGGGTTCGGTAGCCGGGTTCAAGGTCTCCTGAGTACCTGATTGAAGAGGCTGCCCGGATGAATGCCCCGACGGATTTCGACATCGGCCCGCTGACCTGGGTCAAGAGCGAGATAGACCTCGCACTCGAGCGTGCCGCGCAGGCGCTGCAGGAATTCTCTGTCGACAGTGCAGGCGACCAGGAAGACCGCAAGCAGATCAGGTTCTGTCGAACGCACCTGCACCAGGTTCAGGGAGCGCTGACGATCGTCGGCCTCGACGGCGTCACCCAGGTGGCCGAGGCGATCGAGTTCCTCCTCGAGGCGATGGAGAAGCAGGAACAGCCGGTCGATGCCGTAGCGCTCAACCTCGTGCAGCGCTCGCTGACGGCGCTCCGCCATTATCTTGACGACCTGATCAGCGGCCAGCCCAATCAACCGCTGCGCCTGCTGCCGCTCTACCGAGAGCTGCAGGCGGCACGCGGACAAAGCCGGGTCATCGCCAGCGACCTCTTCTTTCCCGACCTGCGCGTACGCCCACCGGCGCGCAGCACAGCGGCACACAAGCTCGAGCGCAGCGAGTTCGAACACCGTCTGCGGCAGCAGCGGGCACACTTCCAGCGCGGCCTGCTGGCGTGGTTGCGCGCACCGCGGGAGCGCGCCGGAGTACCCGAGATGCTCAGCGCCGTCAAGCGCATCGAGGCGATTCAGGAGATGCCTTCGGCGCGCGCTTTCTGGTGGGTCGCGACGGCTTTCCTGACCGCCCTGGGCGAAGGCGCACTGCCCCCGGACGCCGATGCCAGGCAGTTGTGCAGTCGCATCGACCTGCAGACCCGCCGCCTGCTCGAGGGTTCGAGCAACGTCGCCGAACGCCTGATGCGCGACGCGCTCTACCTGGTCGGTATCGCCCGCAGCAGCCATCGAACGGTGCAGAAGGTCAAGCAGGCCTACCGACTGCCGGCGCTGATCGCTGCCGAAGCCGCTCCGGCGCCATTCGCCGAAGATGCGGTGCGGCGCCGTCTGCGGGACGCGATCTCCGCCACCGAAGAGGCATGGAACCGGTTCTCTGCCGGCACCACCCAGGCCCTGCCAATCTTCCGCGCGAGCGCGGCAACGCTGGCGGCGGTTGCCGAGGAGGTCGGCCAGCCCGACTTTCGGCGCCTGACGCGGGCGATCGCCGAGGTCGCCAGCTTCCTCGGGCAGTCACCTGCCCGCCACAGCGAAGCGCTGGCGATGGAGAACGCGACCGCCATCCTGCTTGCCCAGAACGCGCAGGAGAATATCCAGTACCTGGGCAGCAGCTTCACGCACCAGGTCGACGTGATGGCCGCCAGGATCCGCGACTGCATCGCTGGCACGCCGCTGCCACCGGAGTCGGAACTGCCGGCTCTCGACGAAATGTCGCGCCAGGCGCAGGAGAAGATGCTCGTCGGCCAGGTCGCCCGCGAGATCACGAGCAACCTCGCACAGATCGAACAGGTTCTCGATGGCTTCTTCCGGGACGCCGACAAGCGCGCCGATCTGCTGCAGCTCGATGCGCCGTTGCGGCAGGTGATCGGCGCGCTGACGATGATGCGCCACGAGGGTGCGGTCGCCGTCCTGCGGCACTGCACAGCGGAAGTCTCGCGCTTCTCCGACCCGGCTTATGAGCCGCAGCAGGTCGATTTCGAACAGGTGGCGGAGCAACTGTCGCTGGTCGGCTTCTTCGTCGACGCCATGCAGACCGGCGCGGTGGACTTCGAGGCTTTCGTCAGCCGCATGCGGGCGAGTGGCGCGCCGGCCGAGACCGAAGCCGAGGTGGCGACGGTCGAGCAGGAGGTCGAACAGCAGAAACGCGAGGCACACGCCCTGCTGGTCGCGCTCAAGGAGCAGCCGAGCGATGCCGCGCTGCGGCAGGAGGTGGCGCAGAACCTGACGGCACTGCAGAAGGACGCCGACCTGGTTGCCGACAAGGAACTCGGGCAGCAGGCCAAGCACGTCCTCTCGGCGCTGGCTGCCGGTGGCGACGCCGCGCAGCAGATCGACGCGGCGATGGCCACCCTCAGGCCGGAGGCGCCGATCGCACCGCCGCCGTCGGCAGAAACCATCCAGCTCTCGCAGGCGACGGCGGAAGAAGTCGACGCCGAACTACTGGGGATCTTCCTCGAGGAAGCGGACGAGGTTCTGGGCAGCATCCACGACAACCTGCAGCTCCTCGAGCAGCAGCCGCACAATGTTGAGGCCCTGACCGCTCTCCGGCGATCGGTACACACCCTCAAGGGCAGTGGCCGGATGGTCGGACTGAAGGATCTCGGAGAAGCGGCGTGGTCGATCGAGCAGGTCCTCAACCTCTGGCTGCGACAGGAGCTGGAGGTGACACCGCAGCTCGTCGACCTCCTCGGGCAGGCCTACGCAGCGTTTTCCACCTGGATCGAGCACCTGAAGAGCGGACTCGGCGAGATACCCGATATCGGTCGCATGAGCGCGCTCGCGGTAGCCCTGCGCGACGGGAACGAGAGCGGACCGGCAGCGGCGGAGCTCGCCCTGGCAACGGCCGGCGCCACCGAACAGGCAGGCGCCGGGAGCGCGCCGGCGACAGCGGGCGAGCGCGCCCGCCTGGCGATCGCGCCAGCGCTGATCGGTATCTTCAGGGAAGAGGCGGCAACCCACCTCGCGACCCTGCAGCGCGAGTTCGCGCTCCTCGAAGGCGACCTCGTGGCACCGTCGAGTCACGAGATGTACCGCGCCGCGCACACGCTCGCTGGCATCGCCGGAACGGTCGGCCTCGATGCCATCAAGCATCTCGGTCATGCGCTGGAACTGGCGCTGGTGCGGCGAAATCATGCCGCCAATCGCGACAGTCTCGAGGCCTTCGAGACGGTGCGACAGGCGATCGCCGAACTCGCACTGATGCTCGCCGACGTCGCCCGCGAGCACGCACCCGAAGCGATCCCCAGCCTGCTCGAGACCCTCGATTCGCTTTACCCGGAACTCGCCGTCGACGCGCGCGTCGAGCCAGCCACGACGGCAGGCGAGGAACAGGCGACAGCCGAGGTTGCTCAGCCAGTGCCGGCCGTGATGCCGGCGGCCATCGGCGCAGCGAGCGCTGCCGTCCCGACGGAAGTCCCGATGGTGCAGGACGAGTTCGACGAACAGCTGCTGCCGCTGTTCATCGAGGAGGCGATCGACCTCAACCAGAACATCGCGGCACAGTTGCGCGCCTGGCGCAGCAACCCCGCCGATCCCGAGCCGGTGCGCCGACTGGCGCGCCTGTTCCACAGCCTCAAGGGCAGCGCGCGCATGGCCGGCGCGATGAGTCTCGGCAACCTGACGCATGCGATCGAGACGCGCATGAAGGAAGCGCAGGATGCCGGTGCGGCACCGATCGAACTGATCGACGACATCGACAACGCTTTCGACGTCATCATCCAGGTCGTCGAGAGATTGCAGCGCGGCGAAACGGCCGATACACCGCTCGAGATTTCCGACACGGCGGCACTCGACCTGGTCGGCGAGGCGCCCACTGCGGCACCTGCGGGCGCCGCCGAACCGGCGACCACCAGCGTTGCGCGTCCGGAGGCGCAGGAAGCCGAGGCCGAGGCCGCCGGGCAGCGGGCGAACCTGCGCGTTCGCGCCGACCTGATCGACCGGCTGGTCAACGAAGCCGGCGAGTTGTCGATCGCCCGCCTGCGCATCGAAGGCGAGATGCGAGGAATCAAGGCTTCGCTGCTCGACCTGACCGAGAACGTCATTCGCCTGCGCCGACAGTTGCGTGAGATCGAGATTCAGGCCGAGCTGCAAATGCAGTCGCGCACGGCCGTCACCGACGAGCAGCACGCCGACTTCGATCCGCTCGAATTCGACCGCTTCACGCGCTTCCAGGAACTGACCCGGATGATGGCAGAGTCGGTGAACGACGTCGCCACCGTGCAACAGAACCTGCTGAAGAACCTCGACGACGCCAACGCTGCGATCATCGCCCAGGCCCGTCTGAACCGCGAGGTGCAGCAGGAACTCATGTCGGTACGCATGGTCCCGTTTGCCAGCATCGCCGACCGTCTCTATCGCATCGTTCGCCAGGCCAGCAAGGACACCGGCAAGCGGGCGAACCTCGAGATCCGCGGCGCTCAGCTCGAACTCGACCGCACCGTCCTCGACAAGATGCTGGCGCCCCTGGAACATGTGCTGCGCAACGCCGTCGCGCACGGCCTCGAGGATGCGCCCGTGCGTCGCGCCGGCGGCAAGGCGGACATCGGCGAGATCACCCTGACGCTGGTGCAGGAAGGAAACGAAGTCATCCTGTCGATCGCCGACGACGGCAGAGGCCTCGACATCGACCGGCTGCGGGAACGCGGCCTGCGCTCCGGTCTGTTGCACGCGGACGATGCCGACAACGCCGAGCGGGTGATCGACCTGATCTTCGCTCCGGGGATCTCGACGGCCAGCCAGGTTTCCCAGCTGGCCGGTCGCGGCATTGGCATGGACGTCCTGAAGAGCGAGGTGACCAGCCTCGGTGGTCGCATCGAAGTCCTGTCCAGCGCCGGCCAGGGGACCACTTTCCGGCTCTATCTGCCGCTCACGCTGGCCGTCACCAAGGCCCTGCTGGTTCGCTCCGGCAGTCGTCAGTACGCCATCCCGGCGGCCATGATCGAGCAGGCGCTCGACCTCAAGGAAAAGAGTCTGACGCGAATCCGCGACAGCCGCGAGGCGGTCTGGACCGGTAGCCGCTACCCGTTCAGCTACCTGCCACACCTTCTCGGCGAGCCGCAGGCTCTGCCCGAGAAGCATCCGCAGTACTGGATCCTGCTGTTGCGCAGCGGCAGCAAGCGGATCGCGCTGCAGGTCGACGAACTGCTCGGCAACCAGGAAATCGTCGTCAAGAACATCGGCGCCCAGCTGGCGCGGGTGATCGGCGTCGACGGCGCCACCGTCCTCGGCAACGGACAGGTCGTGCTCATCCTCAATCCGATCGCCCTCGCCAGCCGCGACCGCCTGCCGCCAGCAGTGTCGCCCGTGCCGACGGTACGGCAGCCGCTGGCTGCCGACCGCAGCACGGCGACGGTGCCGACGATCATCATCGTTGACGACTCGCTGACCGTGCGCAAGATCACCAGCCGGCTGCTGGCACGCGAGGGCTACCAGGTGATGACCGCCAAGGACGGTGTCGACGCCCTCGAGCAGATGGTCGCAGTCGTTCCGGACGTGATGCTCGTGGATATCGAGATGCCGCGCATGGACGGTTTCGAGCTGACGCGCAACGTGCGTGCCGACAAGCGGCTGGCCGCCGTGCCGATCATCATGATCACCTCACGGACGGCGGACAAGCACCGTCAGTTCGCGCTCGAACTCGGCGTCAATCATTATCTCGGCAAGCCTTTCCAGGAAGACGAACTGCTGCGACTGGTCAGCGGCCACGTCAGGGAACTGCGGCACGCCTGACGACGGCGTAGCGCTGCAGGGTGCGGCGCCGGGCTTCGTCGTGATCGACCAGCGGCGGCGGCGTCTCGCACCCGACGCGAACACCGCATGCGGCCTGCTCGCCGCTGCTCATTCGCCACGGGGCATGGATGAAGCGATCGGAAACGGCGGCCAGTTCAGGGAGGTAGCGGCGGATGAAGCGGCCGCCCGGATCAAAGCGCTCGGATTGCGTGACCGGATTGAAGATGCGGAAGTATGGCTGTGCGTCACAGCCGGTCGAGGCCGCCCATTGCCAGCCGCCGTTGTTGGCGGCAAGGTCGAAATCGTTGAGCTGGCGCGCAAAGAAGGCCTCTCCCCAGCGCCAGTCCAGGCCCAGGTCCTTGGTCAGGAACGAGGCGACGAGCATCCGCAGGCGGTTGTGCATGTAGCCGCTGGCGTTGATCTGCCGCATTGCCGCGTCGACGAGCGGGTAGCCCGTCCGCCCGGCGCACCAGTCGGCAAACGCCTGCTCGGCAGCAGCGCCCTGCTCCCAGACGATGGCGTCGTACTCCGGCCGGAACGAGCGTTCGACGACATGCGGAAAGCGGTCGAGAATCATGAAGTAGAAGTCGCGCCAGACGAGTTCGGACAACCAGGTCGCCGCGCCTTCGGCCTCCGGCCGCAGGGCGCCGGCAGCGATCGCCAGCGCCACCAGCTCACGCACCGACACCGTGCCGAAACGCAGGTGCACCGAGAGATACGAGACGCCCTTGACCGCCGGAAAGTCGCGCTGCTGTCGGTAGAGCGCCAGGCGACCGACGAAGTCCTGCAGCCGCTGACGACCGCCGGACATCCCGGGAACGATGCCGAGCGCGCGCAGCCCGGTCTCGGCGAAGCCGAGGTCGGCCAGCGCAGGCACGCCGACCGCCATGGGCGATGCGACGAGGCAACCGCCGTGTCCGCAGTGGGCCTGCCAATCGTCTTCGCGCAGCCGTTTCAGCCATGCGTTGCGGTACGGGGTGAAGACCGTGTACGGCCGCCCGGCCTGCGTCAGAACCTCCTCCCCGTCGAGCACCGCCTGATCCTTGAACAACTCGAAGCCAATGCCCTCGGCACGCAGCGCCGCCGCAACCGCCGCATCGCGCTGCCTGGCCTGCGGCTCGTAATCCCGGTTGGCGAACACCGCGCGCACGCCCAGTTGCCGTGCCAGAAGAGGAATCTCGCCGCGCGGGCAGCCATGCCGGACGATCAGCGCGCCGCCGCGCGCCCGCAGTGCACGATCGAGTTCGAGCAGCGATTCGCGGATGAACTCGACCCGCCGATCGCCGCTGCGTGGCAGCGGATCGATGATCTCGCGATCGAACACGAAAGCGCAATGGACGCGACTGGCGCGTCGCAGCGCCTCGCACAAGGCGGCCTGATCGTAATCCCGCAGGTCGCGCCGAAACCAGACAAGAATGGACTCCACTGCCGATTACCTTTGTGTCGGCCGCCAGCGCCGATTAGAATGGGAATATGCAAAGTATCGATCTGACCGATCATTTTCTCATCGCCATGCCGGCGATGGTAGATTCCTATTTCGCCAAGTCGCTCGTTTATGTCGCCGAGCACAACCCGCGTGGCGCCCTCGGGCTGATCGTCAACCGGCCGATCGACATGAGTCTCGGCAGCCTGCTTGCGAAGATCGACGTGCCACTGCAGGCGGAGGGAATCGCCAATTTGCCGGTGTTTTTCGGCGGCCCGGTGCAGACCGACCGAGGCTTCGTCCTGCATCGCCCGGTTGGCCAGTGGCAGTCCACGCTGGTAGTCAATGAGCATGTCGGTCTGACCAGTTCACGCGACATCCTGCAGGCAGTCGCCCTGCGTGGACAGCCCCGCGACCTGATGGTGACGCTCGGCTACGCGGGCTGGTCCGCCGGTCAGATCGAACACGAACTGGCGCAGAACGCGTGGCTGACGGTACCTGCCGAACTCCGCATCCTGTTCGAACTGCCCTACGAGGAGCGACTGCCGTCGGCGCTCGAGCTGCTCGGCGTCAGCCTGACCAATCTCGTCGACACAGCCGGACATGCCTGAAGTGGCTGCCCGACCAGCAGGTACCGTGCTCGCGTTCGATTTCGGCGAGAAGCGCATCGGCGTTGCGGTTGGCGACTGGCAGCTGCTGCAGGCCCATCCGCTGACGACGATCGAAGCCGAGGCGAGCGCCGCGCGCTTTGCCGCCATCGCTGCGCTGATCGCCGAATGGCAGCCGGTGAGTCTCGTCGTTGGCCAACCACTCTCGCTCGACGGCACGCCACACGCGATGACCGCACGCTGCGTCCGTTTCGCCAACCAGTTGCGCGGCCGCTTCAGTCTCGTCGTCGAGCACGCCGACGAGCGACTGACATCGGTGGATGCCGCCGCGCGCCTGCGTTCGGCCGGACACGGCGCCCGCCAGGCGCGCCGCCACCTCGATGCCGTCGCCGCGCAGCTGATCCTGCAGGACCACTTCAACGCCACTGCCGAACGCGCTCATGCCGCCTGTTGAGCAACCCCGGGAACTCGGATGAACACCCACAAGACACCGCTACCGGTCGACCTGCCGGATGCCGACGCGCTTTGCGTCGAGCTTGCCGAGCTGATCCGGCCGTGCCTGCAACCGGAAACGGTCCTCGTCGGCATCCACAGCGGTGGCGTCTGGGTTGCCCAACGCCTGCACGCGCTGCTCGCACTGCCCAGCGAGTTGGGTCTGATCGACGTCTCCTTCTACCGCGACGATTACGGCGCCAGGGGCCTGCATGCGAAGGTCAGGCCAAGCTCGATTCCTTTCGACGTCGAAGGCCGCAGGCTGATCCTCGTCGACGACGTCCTGTATACCGGTCGCACGACTCGCGCAGCGATCAACGAGCTCTTCGATTACGGCCGCCCGGAACGGATCCAGCTTGCCGTCCTGGCCGATCGCGGCAACCGCCAGCTGCCGATCTGCGCCGACTTCTGCCCCTGGCGAATCGATCTCGCTCCGTCCTTCGAGCTGGTCCTCTCGGCAGCCGACAGCGGACGACTGCAGTGGAGCGTCGACGAGCATGCGTAATCCGCAACTCAGTGCCAACGGCGAGCTGACCCACCTGCTGTCGATCGAGGGTCTGCCGCGCGAGGTGCTCACGCAGATTCTCGACACCGCGTCAAGCTTCCTCAAGGTATCTCACCGGGATGTGAAGAAGGTACCCCTGTTGCGCGGCAAGAGCGTCTTCAACGTCTTCTTCGAGAACTCGACCCGCACGCGCACGACCTTCGAGATCGCTGCCAAGCGCCTCTCGGCGGACGTCATCAATCTCGACGTCACGCGTTCATCGACCGCGAAGGGCGAGACCCTGCTCGATACGGTGGACAACCTGGTGGCCATGCACGCGGACATGTTCGTCGTCCGGCATGCATCGAGCGGCGCTCCGCACCTGATCGCCGACCACCTGCGCCGCCTCGGGCGAGACGATGTGCACGTGGTCAACGCCGGCGACGGACGTCATGCCCACCCGACGCAGGGCCTGCTCGACATGTACACCATCCGCCACTACAAGCACGAGTTTTCCAATCTGGTGGTGGCGATCGTCGGCGACATCCTGCACTCGCGAGTTGCCCGCTCCGATATCCACGCGCTGACGACCCTCGGCGCCGCCGAGGTGCGTGCGGTCGGCCCGCAGACGCTGCTGCCGACCGCCATCGGCAAGATGGGCGTGCGCGTCTGTCACGACCTCGCCAGCGGCATCCGGGATTGCGATGTGGTGATCATGCTCCGCTTGCAGAACGAGCGCATGAACGGTGCCCTGCTGCCGTCGGCGCGCGAGTACTTTCGCTGTTACGGGCTGACGCCGGCGGTTCTGGCACTCGCCAGACCGAACGCCATCGTGATGCATCCGGGACCGATGAATCGCGGCGTCGAGATCGACTCCGACGTCGCCGACGGGCCGCAGGCGGTGATCCTGCCGCAGGTGACCTTCGGCATCGCCGTGCGCATGGCGGTGATGGGCATTCTGGCGGGGAACTGAGGCATGAGCGAGCAAGCGCTGCAAATCCGCAACGGCCGCGTGGTCGATCCGGCCAACGGGGTGGACGCACAGCTCGATCTGTTCATCGCCGGCGGCTGTATCGCGGCAGTCGGCCAGCCACCGCCTGGCTTCACGGCGCAGCGTGTGGTGGACGCGAGCGGCATGATCGTCTGTCCTGGACTGGTCGATCTGTCGGCACGTCTGGGCGGCATCGAGCCCGAGTTGGCGGCAGCCGTCGCCGGCGGCGTCACCTCGCTCGCCTGCCCGCCCGACAGCAAGCCACCCCTCGACGAGCCGGGACTCGTCGAGAGGCTGGTCAGACGCACCGACACCCTTGGCTTGGCGCGCGTCTATCCGATCGGCGCTCTGACGCAGCAGCTCGCCGGCGAGCGGCTCGCCGAGATGAACGGCCTGGCACGGGCCGGCTGCATCGCTTTCTCACAGGCGAAGCGGGCGATCGTCGACACGCAACTCCTGCTGCGCGCGATGCAGTATGCGGCGACCTTTGGCTACGCGGTTCGCCTGCGGCCGCAGGATGACTTTCTTGCCCGCGAGGGCGTCGCACACGATGGTGAAGTCGCGTCGCGGCTGGGCCTGACCGGCATCCCGGTCGTCGCCGAAAGCATCGCGACGGCGACCGCACTGCAATTGGCCGCACACACCGGCGTACGCCTGCACCTTTCGCGCCTCTCGTCGGCCGCCGCGATCGACCTCGTTCGCACAGCCAAGGGTGCCGGCATGCGGGTCAGCTGCGACGTTGCGGTGCACCACCTGCACCTGTCCGAGATGGACATCGGCTTCTTCGACAGCAATGCACGTTTCGACCCACCGCTGCGCTCGGCCACCGACCGCGACGCGCTGCGCAGCGCCGCCGCCGACGGCCTGGCGGCGATCTGTTCCGACCATACGCCGGTCGATGCGGACGGCAAGCAGCTGCCGTTTGCCGAAGCGCTGCCCGGCGCCACCGGGCTCGAGCTGCTGCTGCCTCTGACGCTGCTCTGGGCAGCGCAGTCCGGGCTGCCTATGCTGCAGGCGCTGGCCCGCATCACTTCGGATGCGGCGGCGATCCTCGACATCGAAGCGGGTTCGCTGGGCGTCGGCAAGGCAGCCGACCTCTGCATCTTCGACCCGGCCGAGTCCTGGCGCATCACTCCCGATTCCTTGCGCAGCCAGGGCAAGCACACGCCCTATCTCGGCTACGAACTCAGCGGCCGCGTCCACCTGACGCTGGTCGGCGGCAGGGTCGTCTTCGAGCGCTGACGCGGACGCCGACTCGCCCGCATCGCGGCGCCCTCATTCGCCGAGCAGGCGCGGCACCGCGTCGGTCGGCGCGCCGCTGACCAGCAACAGCTTGCGCCGCGACGTCTGACCACTGCGGATCACCACCGCCGTCCGCGGCACGTCGAGACGCTGGGCGACGAGATCGACCAGTGCCGCATTCGCGCGGCCATCGATCGCTGCTGCCACGAGACGAATCTTCAGTGCATCACCGTGCTCTCCGGCAACCTCGCTGCGCTTTGCACCCGGCTGAACATGAACCGTCAGACTCAGCGTCCCGGCAACCTGACGCGCCCAATGGCTCACGGCCTAGAGGAACATCAGCAGCAGCTGCGCGAAGACGATGGCGATCAGCGGTGCCAGGTCGACACCGCCAATCGTCGGCACGAAGCGCTGGATCGGGCGCAGGACCGGCCGTGTCAGTTGCGATACCGGCTGGCCGAGCGGCGAATAGGGGCTGATCCACGACAGCACCGCCTGGATCAGCAGCGCAGCGATCAGCAGATAGATGGTCAGGCGCAGCGTGGCGAGAAGCCCGTACCAGAAGACGAGCGGCAGCCAAACCCCGACGACGGCACTGTCGATGCCACCACGCACGATGAACACCGCCGACGCGTAAACGACCTGCAGAAGGTACGCCGGCAGGAGGCTTGCCAGATCGAGGCCGTAGAAACCCGGCAGGAGCCGGCGCAGCGGCCTGACCAGCCAGTTGCTCAGTGCGACGACGAAAGTGCCGAGCTGATTGTTGAAGGATACCCGGCAGGCCTGCATGAAGAACCGCAGCAGCAGGGCAACGGTCAGGAACGATGCCAGCGCATCGAGCAGGAAGAGACCGGCAGCAGCGATCATCAGCCATCCTGGCCCAGAAGTTCACCCAGCTCGCGGCCGCGCGAGTTGGCGGCGAGCACGCCCGCGATGAAGCCTTCCTTGACACAGCGCTGCTCCATCGTGCGCAGCGCCGCTTCCGTCGTGCCGCCTTTCGAAGTCACCCGCTCGCGCAGGACGCAGGCCGCTTCGTCGGACTGGGCAGCGAGCCTGGCGGCACCGAGGACGGTGTCGATCGACAGTTGCCGCGCCTGCGCGGCAGTCAGGCCGAGTTCGCCGGCCGCCTGCTGCAGCGCCTCGATGAAGAGAAAGACGTAGGCCGGCCCGCTCCCGGAGATCGCGGTCACCGCGTCCATCTTCTCCTCATCGGCAATCCACAGCGTGCTGCCGACCGCCTGCAGGATACGCTCGGCGCCCAGCCTCTCGGCCATCGAAACGGCCGCCATGGCGCACAACCCGGTAACCCCCGCGCCAATCAGTGCCGGCGTGTTCGGCATCGCGCGCACGATCTTGCCATGGCCACCGAGCCAGCGCGAGACATCCGCCAGACGAAGGCCGGCGGCGATGCTGATGATGAGCTGCTGCCTGAGGAACGGCAGCAACGGCGGACACGCCTCGCGCATCTGCTGCGGCTTCACCGACAGCAGCAGCGCATCACAATCGAGCGCGACGGCGCTGGCTGATTCATAGCAGCGAATACCATAGGCAAGGCGCAGTTTGGCGCGACCCTGCGCGCCGAGCTCGATGACCGCAATGTCCGAGGCCGCGAAGCCGGTCTTCACCAGCCCGCCAATCAGCGCATTCGCCATGTTGCCACCACCAAGGAACGTGATCTTCATCGTCTCTCACCAAAAATTGCCGTGCCCACGCGCAGCAGTGTCGCGCCCTCCGCAATCGCGGCCTCGAGGTCGTGCGACATGCCCATCGACAGCGAATCCAGCGACAAACCATCGGCTCGCAAATGCTGACAAAGTTCCCGCAGGCGACGGAACGTGCTGCGCTGCTCGGCGAAGTCGTCCGTCGCTGCCGGAATCGCCATCAGGCCGCGCAGACGGAGTCGGGGCAATACGGCAACCGCTTGCGCCAAGGCCGGCACCGCCGCCGGCGGGACTCCCGCCTTGCTCGCCTCGCCACTGACGTTCACCTGCAGACAGACCGACAGCTCGGGCATGGTCGCCGGACGCTGCGCGGCGAGCCGCTGGGCGATTCGCAGTTCATCGACCGAGTGCACCCAGTCGAAGGATTCTGCCACCAGACGCGTCTTGTTGGCCTGCAGCACGCCGATGAAATGCCATTCGATCCGCAGGTCGCGCAGTTCGTTGATCTTGCTGACGGCTTCCTGCACGTAGCTCTCGCCGAAAGCCTGCTGGCCGGCGGCGGCCAACTCGCGCAGTGCCGCCGCCGGCCAGGTCTTGCTCACGGCGAGCAGGCGAATGTCGGCCGGGTCGCGACCGTACAGTCGCGCGGCGTCGGCGATTCGCGCGCGTACGGCTTGCAGCTTGGCAGGAAGTGTGGTCATAATCGGGCGTCGCGCAGGTTGATCGCAGTATAACACCGCGCCCAGCCCACCGCCCGAGGACCGAACCGGATGGACATCACCGAACTGCTGGCTTTCAGTGTCAAGAACAAGGCTTCCGATCTCCACCTCTCCGCCGGTCTGCCACCCATCATCCGCGTCAATGGTGACGTCCGGCGAATCAACCTGCCAGCGATGGAGCACAAGCTCGTGCATGGCATGGTGTACGACATCATGAGCGACGCGCAGCGCAAACAGTACGAGGATACGCGGGAATGCGACTTCTCATTCGAGATTCCCAATCTCGCCCGCTTCCGGGTCAATGCCTTCGTGCAGAACCGCGGCGCCGGCGCGGTGTTCCGGACAATTCCGTCAAAGGTCCTGACCCTCGAGGATCTCAACTGCCCACGCATCTTCAAGGACATCGCGGAGTACCCGCGTGGCATCGTCCTCGTCACCGGTCCGACCGGTTCGGGCAAGTCGACCACGCTGGCGGCGATGATCAACCACGTCAACGAGAATGCCTATCATCACATCTTGACCGTCGAGGACCCGATCGAGTTCGTGCACCAACCGAAACGATGCCTGATCAACCAGCGCGAAGTCGGTCCGCATACGCTGTCGTTCCAGAACGCCCTGCGCTCGGCTCTGCGCGAAGACCCGGACGTGATTCTCGTCGGCGAGATGCGCGACCTCGAAACCATCCGCCTCGCACTGACCGGCGCCGAGACCGGTCACCTGGTCTTCGCCACCCTGCACACCTCGAGCGCTGCCAAGACGATCGACCGCATCGTCGACGTCTTCCCGGCAGCCGAAAAGGAAATGGTCCGCTCGATGCTCTCCGAATCGCTGCGCGCGGTCATCTCGCAAACCCTGCTGAAGACCAAGGACGGCCAGGGACGGGTCGCGGCGCACGAAATCCTGATCGGCACGCCGGCCATCCGCAACCTGATCCGCGAGAACAAGGTGGCGCAGATGTACTCGTCGTTGCAGACCGGGCAGCAGTTCGGCATGCAGACACTTGACCAGGCTCTGATCGAGCTCGTCAGACGGAATATCGTTGGTGCACCCGAGGCACGCCTGAAGGCGGCCAACAAGGACTCCATCCCTGGCGCATGAGCCAGCCATTCAAGCGGGAGGATCAGCATGGAAAACGATCAGGCTTTGAAGTTCATGCACGAACTGCTGCGCCTGATGGTTCAGAAGAACGGCTCCGACCTTTTCATCACGGCGAACTTCCCGCCGGCGATCAAGGTCGATGGCAAGGTGATTCCGGTGTCGAGCCAGCCGCTGCTGCCGCAGCACTCGGCGGAACTGGCGCGCTCGCTGATGAACGACCGCCAGGCGTCGGAGTTCGAAGCCACCAAGGAGTGCAACTTCGCCATCTCTCCAGCCGGCATCGGTCGCTTTCGCGTCAACGCGCTGGTGCAGCAGGGACGCGTCGCAGTCGTCTGCCGGACGATCAATCTGGTCGTACCGACACTCGAGGACCTCGGGCTGCCGCCGGTGCTCAAGGACATCGCCATGACGCTGCGTGGTCTGGTCATATTCGTCGGCGGCACCGGCACCGGCAAGACGACCTCGCTCGCGGCCCTGCTCGACCACCGCAACCAGAACAGCCAGGGACACATCATCACCATCGAGGATCCGATCGAGTTCGTGCATGAGCACAAGAAGTCGATCGTCACCCAGCGCGAGATCGGCGTCGACACCGACAGCTGGGAAGTGGCGCTGAAGAATACCCTGCGCCAGGCACCGAACGTGATCATGATGGGCGAGATTCGCGATCGGGCAACGATGGACTATGCCATCGCCTTCGCCGAGACCGGGCACCTCTGCCTGGCGACGCTGCACGCAAACAGCGCCAACCAGGCCATCGACCGGGTGATCAACTTCTTCCCCGAGGAGCGCCGGCACCAGTTGCTGATGGACCTGTCGCTCAACCTGCGTGCCCTGGTATCACAACGTCTGCTGCCGAAGAAGGACGGCAAGGGACGCGCGCCGGCGATCGAGATCATGCTCAATTCACCGCTCATTTCCGACCTGATCTTCAAGGGCCAGGTGCAGGAGATCAAGGATGTCATGAAGCGGTCGCGGGAGCTCGGCATGCAGACCTTCGACCAGGCGCTCTTCGACCTCTACGAGAGCGGCCAGATCACCTATACCGATGCCCTGCGCAACGCCGACTCGCTCAACGACCTGCGGCTGCAGATCAAGCTGTACGGCAAGGAGTCGAAGGACCGCGACCTGACTGCCGGGCTCGGTCACCTGGGCATCGTCGAGTGAAGCCTCTGCCGCCTGCTGGCGACGCGACGGCAACAACCCCTCAGCCGCGGTTGCTGCCGGCAACCATGCGGAACTCGTACAGCCGGCACTCCAGTGCGCCGTTGAACAGCGGCGTCTTCCTGCTCGGGGTCAGGCGTACCATCCTCGGCAGGCGGGTGTCGGCGCTGATCAGATGGCAGTTCCAGCCGGCGAACCGACGCTTCAGCGCACTGCCGAGCAAGGGGTAGAAACGCGCCAGTTCATCGTCGTCGGAAACCCGCTCGCCATAGGGCGGGTTGCTGACCATGATGCCGCTCGCAGCCGGCGCCTCGATCTCGAGCAGATCGCCGGCGGCGAGACGAACCGCCGGCAGCAGACCGGCACGATCGAGATTGGCAAGGCTTGCGCGTACCGCCACTGGCGAGATGTCGCTGCCGAAGATGGCCATCTCGGCCGCCGCACGCTCGTCGGCCCGTGCCCGCTCGAGAAGGCCCTGCCACAGTTCGGGCTGGAACTGGCGCAGGCGCTGGAAAGCGAATTCGCGCCGCGCGCCCGGTGCCCGGCCGAGCGCCATCTGTGCCGCCTCGAGGAGGAAGGTACCGCTGCCACACATCGGGTCGAGCAGCGGCACGCCCGGCTGCCAGCCACTGAGACGAAGGATGCCCGCGGCAAGGTTCTCCTTCAGGGGCGCGTCGACGGTCTTCTGCCGAAAGCCGCGCTGGTGGAGCGGCGCGCCCGAGGTATCGACATACAGGGTGCATTCGCTCTGGCTCAGGAAGCCCAGAATCCTGATGTCCGGCTCGCGGGTATCGACGCTCGGGCGACTTCCCGACTCGCGACGAAAACGGTCGCAGACGGCGTCCTTGATCCGCAGCGTGACGAACTCGATGCTCTTCAGCGGACTCTTCTGCGCCGTGACGTCGACGCGGATCGTCTGTCGCGTCAGGAACCAGCGTGGCCACGGCGTCTCCAGTGCCAGACGATAGATGTCGTCTTCCCTTGCATACGGCGCCTGTGCCACCCGCCAGAGGATTCGCGTGGCAATCCGCGACTCGAGATTGGCGCGGTAACAGACCGGCCAGTCGCCGCTGAAGTGTACACCGCCCGCAATCTCTTCGAGCTGCCCGGCGCCGGCCGCCGCCAGGTCTTCGGCCAGAAGATGTTCCAGGCCGCGTGGGCAACTGGCAAAGAATGCTTCCATCGTTGTTCCCCGCTCCTGGCTAGAAAGGCTTGACCACTGCAAGGTAGGTCACTGCCAGCAGGACCAGCACCGGCAACTCGTTGAACCAGCGATACCAGACGTCCCGACGCCGGTTGCGACCAGCGGCAAAATCACGCAGCAAGCGTCCACAGTAGGCATGATACGCGACCAGCAACACCACCAGTGCCGTCTTCGCGTGCAGCCAGCCGCCACCGAAGCCAAAGCCGAACCACAACCAGAGACCGAGGGCGACGGCGAGCACGCCAATCGGCGTCATGAAGCGGTAGAGCTTGCCGGCCATCAACAGCAGCCGCGCCCGCTCGGCCTCGCTGCCTGGCGGCACCATCGCCAGGTTCACGAAGATTCGTGGCAGGTAGAACAGCCCGGCAAACCAGCTCACCACCATCCACAAGTGCAACACCTTGACGATCAGCATCCGCTGTTCCTTTCCCTGGCGGCGGCTCGCACGCCATCGGCAACCTGCGGGTAACGCAGACGAGCACGCAGTTCCTTCCTGGCACGCCGGTTGAGCAGCCGGCGTGATTCACTCATGAACGACAGTTGCAGCGGCGACAGCAACGCTTCCGCCTCGCGCCGCGACACGCGCGGAACGCGTGGCAGGTCGAAGTGGTCGGCGACGAGGTCGAAATACTCGCCCATCCTGATGCGTGAGTCGTCGCTCGCGTTGTAGGTCCGGTTGCTCCGTCCGTAGCGCAGTGCTGCACAGGCCAGCAGCGCCAGATCGTCGGCATGGATGTGGTTGCTATACACATCGTCGGCATCGCACAGCGCCGGGCTGCCCTTGCGCAACCGTTCGATCGGCAGGCGGTCGGCGGCGTAGATGCCGGGCGCGCGCAGGATGCTGACGACGACCCCGCGCCGCCCCAGCAGGCGCAATCGCCGCTCGGCGTCGACACGGCGATGCGCACGGGCAGTGGTCGGCCGCAGGGGTCGGGTCTCGTCGATCAGCTCGCCGCCACAGTCGCCGTACACGCCAGTGGTGCTTATATAAACGATTCGCTGTGGTAGACTCCTGCCCCGAGCCAGCGCTGCCAGCAGCCAGCGCGTCCGGGGATCGCGTCGGTCGCTCGCCGGGCGCTTGCCGTCGTGCGACGGCGGTGGGGCCAGATGAACCACGAGGTCGGCAAGACCGGCGATTCGCCGCAGGCTGTGCGGCTGATCGAGGTCCGCCAGAACCGGTCTGGCGCCTCTTGCGCGCCAGAAGGCGCCCTGCTCGCGATCGCGTATCAGCGCAAAGATGCGGTAGTGGCCGAGCAGATGGGGCAACATGCGGCGCGCCACGTCACCGCAACCAACGATCAATAGTCTTCGCACCGCATGATTTTACCGGATCAGGACCGCAACGGAGAGACAATGGTTCATCAGGTGGTTGTACGGCCGAGCGGGCACACCTTCGCCGCCGACGCCGACGAAAGCGTTCTCGCTGCCGCTCTGCGGCAGGGGCTGAGTCTCCCGTACGGCTGCCGCGATGGCGTTTGCGGAAGCTGTCGCGCGAGGGTCCTGAGCGGCGAGGTGGCGCACGGCAACGCATCGATCGCCGTTCTCGGCGAAGCCGACCGCCTTGCCGGCTTCGCACTCCTCTGCTGCGCCGTGGCGAAGACCGACCTCTGCATCGAGAGCCGCGAGGCCAGCTCGCTTGCCGACATACCGGTCCGCACCCTGCCGGCACGTGTGCACCGGCTCGTGCGTGCCGCTCCCGAGGTGATGATCGTCGAGCTGCGATTGCCAAGCAGCGAGCGCCTGCAGTTCCTCGCCGGCCAGTACGTCGACATCCTGCTCAAGGACGGCAAACGCCGATCGTTCTCGCTCGCCAACGCGCCGCACGACGACGGCCTGCTGCAGCTGCACGTTCGCCGCATCGCAGGTGGTCGGTTCACCGAGCACGTCTTCGCCGGCATGCGCGAGCGCGACCTGCTGCGCCTGCGTGGCCCATTGGGCAGCTTCTTCCTGCGCGACGAGTCATCGAAGCCGATGCTGCTGGTCGCCGGCGGCACCGGCTTCGCACCGATCAAGGCGATCGTCGAACACGCTCTCGCGCAGGGCAGCACGCGACCGATGGACATCTACTGGGGTGCGCGCCAGCGCACCGATCTCTACCTCCTGCAACTGGCAGAGCAATGGGCAATGCAGCATCGCTGGATTCGCTTCGTCCCCGTCCTCTCGGAGTCGCCGCCTGCGGACGGCTGGCAGGGCCGCACCGGCCTGGTGCACGCAGCGGCAATGCGCGATCACCCCGACCTGTCGCAATACCAGGCCTACGTCTGCGGTGCGCCGGTGATGGTCGCCGCAGCCCGCAAGGATTTTCTCGCCCACTGCCAACTGCCGGCCGACGAGTTCTTCGCCGACTCCTTCGATTACGCTGCCGAGACGCAAGAGGCAATCGCCACCAGCGCCGTACCGGAGATGAAGGGTCTACCGCATGAATGAGGTCTACCTATCGCGCCAGCCGCTGGTCAACCGGCAGCGCCGGATCATCGGCACCCGCCTGCTGCTGCATCTTGCGGCGGGCGACGGCATGCCGGCGGCAGTCATGGCGCTCGACTCGCTCGCCAGCGTGTGGCCGGCAGGCGGCAAGCCGCTGTTCGTGGGTTGCCCGGCTGCCGCCATCGATGCCCGCCTGCTCGACTGGTCGGCACCGGAGAACGCGACGATCGAGCTGCCGGCTGCAAGCCTGCTCGGCGAGCACGGCCCGGACCTGGTTGCTGCCATCCAGACTTGGCAACCATCGATCTGCCTTCATTTCGATCCGCAGGCTGCGCCCGCGCTGTCGCTTGGCCTGCAGTACCGCTTCATCGGCTTCGATACGCAGGCGCTGAGCAACGCCCAGCTCAAACTTCTCGCTGTACGCACCAAGACCCACGGCATGGGAATTGCCTTCCAGGTGCCGACGACGGCGGACTTTCACGCCAGCATGGATGCCGGCGTGACTGCCGCTGCCGGCTGGTTCTTCACATCGCCCAGCGGCATTCCTGCGAAAGCACTCAGCGCCAGCCAAGCAAACATCATGCGCGTGCTCAACCTGGTGCGCAACAACGCCGAGATCCGGGAAATCGAAGCTGCGCTGAAGCAGGACGTGGCGATCTCCTACAAGCTGCTGCGCTATATCAATTCGGCTGGGTTCGGGCTGTCCTGCGAGATCCAGTCGTTTCGCCATGCGGTGACGATGCTCGGCTACGACAAGCTCAACCGCTGGTTGTCGCTGCTTCTGGCGACGGCGAGCAAGGATCCGATGGCACCTGCCCTGATGCACACGGCGCTGGTCAGGGCTCGCTTGATCGAGTTGCTGGCGACGGGCCTGGTCGACAAGACGGAGTACGACAACCTGTTCATCACCGGCGCATTCTCACTACTCGATGCGCTGCTGGGTCTCGGCATGGAACAGATTCTCGAGGCGATGCGTCTACCCGAGCCGATTTCCGACGCGCTGCTCGGCAATGGCGGGCGTTACCAGCCTTTCCTCGACCTGGCGCTGGCCAGCGAGGCCAACGACGGCAAGGCCATCGCCGAGCAGGCAGCGATGCTCGGACTGACGGCCACGCAGTTCAACAGCGCGCAGTTGCAGGCACTGGCGTTCGCCGACGCGATGGAGTTCTAGGCGCGCCGGCGGCGGTGCCCGAGGGGGCGGCGACTGCGGCCGGGAACGAAGGGCCGCCGCTAACATCGCTGGTGGTCAGCCGCGACTGAAGGCTATTCGCCCAGATATGCGGCACGCACCTTCGGGTCGGCCAGCAGGCGGGTGGACTCGTCAGTGACCGTGATCTCACCGCTTTCCATGACGTAGCCGCGCTGACTCACTTCCAGCGCCAGCTTGGCGTTCTGCTCGACGAGGAGGATCGTCATCCCCTCGCTGGCGACGGTACGGATTACCTCGAATATCTTCTGCACCATGATCGGCGCGAGTCCCATCGACGGCTCGTCGAGCAGCAGCAGGCGCGGCTTGCTCATCAGCGCGCGACCGATCGCCAGCATCTGCTGCTCGCCGCCCGACAGCGTTCCCGCGACCTGCTGCGCGCGCTCCCTGAGTCGTGGGAAGAGCCCGAGCACATGTTCGAGATCGCGCGCAACCGCCACCTTGTCGTTGCGGGCATAGGCACCCATGTGCAGATTCTCCAGCGTCGTCATGCGCGGGAAGACCCCCCTGCCCTCGGGCACGAGAGCGATGCCCTCGCTGACCAGGCAATGCGGCGGCACCTGCAGGAGTTCCTTGCCGCGGTAGCGCACGTTGCCGCCGGCAGGCTCGAGCAGACGCGCCAGCGCACGCAGGGTGCTGCTCTTGCCGGCGCCATTGGCACCGATCAGGGCCACCATCTCGCCTTCGCTGACGTGAAAGCTGATGCCGCGAACCGCCTGGATTCCCCCGTAGGAAACACGCAAGCCGTTGACTTCGAGGATGTTCATCCGCTTCCTTCGGGTCGCCTAACCACCGAGGTAGGCCTCGATGACTCGTGCGTCCTTCTGCACGATCGCCGGCACGTCCTCGCAGATCTTCTCGCCGTAGTCAAGCACCGCAACCCGGTCACAAAGTCCCATCACCAGCTTGACATCGTGCTCGATCAGCAAGACCGTCACGCCGTCGCGACGAATGCCTTCCACCAGCACCCGCAATGCCTCGGTTTCGGTACCGTTCATCCCCGCCGCAGGCTCGTCGAGCGCCAGCAACTTGGGTTCCGTGGCGAGTGCGCGGGCAATCTCCAGCCGCCTCTGATCACCATAGGACAGGTACCGCGCATAGTCATGCGACCGTTCCTGAATCCCCACGTAGTGCAGCAGTTCGTCGGCGCGCCGGGCGATCGCCGCCTCTTCGGCGCGCGTCGCCGAGTTGCGGCTGATCGCACCAAAGACACCGGCGCGGGTGCGCAGGTGGCGCCCCACCATGACGTTCTCGATCGCCGTCATGTTGCCGAACAGGCGAATGTTCTGGAACGTCCGCGCAATGCCGACCTCGGCTGCCTTGTGCGGCGCATCGGCCTCGAGCTTGACGCCATCGAAGACGAAATGACCGCCTTCGTTCCGGTACAGGCCGGTCAGGCAATTGAAGAAGGTTGTCTTGCCGGCGCCGTTCGGTCCGATCAGGCCGTAGATCTCGCCCCGATGGATGGTCAGGGAAACGTCATGCAGTGCCTTGACGCCGCCGAAGTGCTTGGCAACCTCATGCGCTGCGAGAAGTGTCTGCTGCTCTGCCATCCTCAGTCCGTCGCCTCGCTGAGTTCGCGACGGCGCAGCGACGACGGCCACAAGCCCGCTGGACGAAAACGCATCACGAGTACCAGAGCCAAACCGAAGACGAGCATGCGCAGGCTTTCGGGATCGATGATCATGCGTCCGAAGACGGCTTTCTGCAGCGGCTCGATCCCGTAGCGCAAGGCTTCCGGGAGCCCGGTGAGCAGGATCGCACCGAGAATCACGCCGGGAATGTGTCCCATGCCGCCGAGAACCACCATCGCGAGAATAGTGATCGATTCCATCAGCGAGAAGCTCTCCGGGCTGACGAAACCCTGCATGGCAGCGAAGACGCCACCGGCAATGCCACCGAACGAGGCACCCATGGCAAAGGCCAGCAACTTGATGTTTCGGGTGTTGATGCCGCAGGCCTTGGCTGCCACCTCGTCCTCACGGATCGCCTGCCAGGCTCTGCCGATACGCGAATTCTGCAGGCGGATGTTCACGACGATCACCAGTGCCGCCAGCGCGACGAGGAGGAAGTAGTACTTCTGCGGGCCGGAGAGTGTCACGCCGAAGATGGTACTGGTCTTGGCGAAGGAGAAATCGCCGATCCGGATCGGGTCGATCAGGGTGATTCCCTGCGCACCGTTGGTGACGTTGATCGGCGCATTGAGGTTGTTCATGAAGATGCGGATGATCTCACCGAAGCCGAGCGTGACGATCGCCAGATAGTCGCCGCGCAATTTGAGCGTCGGCGCCCCCAGCAGGACGCCGAAGA
This sequence comes from Candidatus Accumulibacter iunctus, assembly GCA_002345025.1. Classification (GTDB taxonomy): domain Bacteria; phylum Pseudomonadota; class Gammaproteobacteria; order Burkholderiales; family Rhodocyclaceae; genus Accumulibacter; species Accumulibacter iunctus. The sequence goes on from DDUX01000057.1 coordinate 59,232, forward strand.
GGCAGGCAACTGCCGCCCCGAAAGGCAGAATCACCCAGAACGGCAGGTGGATGCCGAAATGCGGCGACGCCAGCAACGCGTAGCAGTAAGCCCCCACGGCGTAGAAGGCAACATAGCCGAGGTCGAGCAGACCGGCATAACCGACGACGATGTTCAGACCAAGCGCCAGGAAGACATAGAGAATCGCGAAGTTGGCGATGCGCACCCAGGCCTGGCCACCGAGGGCGGCGACAAAGGGTATGGCCAGCAGGACCGCCAGCAAAAGAAGAAATCCCAGCCAGTGTTGCATCCCGCGCGGACTGCGTCCGAACCGGCCGCTCATGCCCGATCTCCGGTACGCTCGCCAAAGAGTCCGGACGGACGGAACATCAACACGACAATGAGCACCATGAAGGCGAAGATGTCCTGGTAGTGGCTGCCCAGAAAATTGCCGGTAAGGTCACCGATGTAACCTGCGCCCAGGGCTTCGATGATTCCGAGCAGCAGGCCGCCCGCCATGGCACCAGCCATGTTGCCGATACCACCGAGCACGGCCGCCGTAAAGGCCTTCAGGCCCAACATGAAACCCATCTGGTAATGCGCGATCTCGTAGTACGAACCGACCATGCAGCCAGCAAGCGCACCAAGAGCCGAGCCGATGATGAAGGCCATGGCGATCACACGATCGATGTCAACACCCATCAGCTGCGCGACGTGCTGGTTCTGCGCCGTCGCCCGCATCGCCATTCCCATGCGGGTACGCTGCACGAGATAGGTCAGTCCGATCATCACCAGCGCCGCGAGGACGACGATCGCCACCTGCACATTGGTGAAGCTGGCGCCAGCGACCTCGTAGATCTGCTTTTCGATCATCGGTGGAAAGGTGATGTAGTTGCGGCCCCAGATGATCATCGCAACGTTCTGCAGGACGATCGACATGCCTATCGCCGTGATCAGCGGCGTCAGTCGCGGTGCATGGCGCAACGGACGATAGGCAACGCGTTCGAGGCCCCAACCAAGGACCATGCACGCCACGACCGCAATCAGCAGGCCGACGGAGAGGATCAGCAGCGGCGGCATCCCGCTTCCGGCAAGGGAGACGATGATGGTGAACGCCACCATCGTGCCGATCATCACGACTTCACCATGGGCAAAGTTGATCAGGCCGATGATGCCGTATACCATCGTGTAACCGAGCGCGACGAGTGCGTAGACGGCACCGAGCGTCAGGCCGTTGATCAGCTGCTGCAGTAGAGTGTCCATGGTCAGGCTTTCCGCAACGAGGCGCTTTGGGCGAACCGGAGTATCCGACTCATGGAACCAGAGCCCGGCGACCCGGGAATTCCTTCCGGGACCGCCGAGCAACCGCGGACACAGCTACGCAGAGAGGGAGTGGCATTCGCCATTCCCTCTCTGCCGGTTTGCCCGGCGGCCCTTACTTCTTGGCTTCCGGAGCTGCAGCCGGTGCGGCGGCGGGTGCGGCGGCGGGTGCCGCTGCAGGCGCCGGAGCAGCCGCCACGGTGCCACCCTCGGACTTCAGGGTAACCAGCTTGCCGTCCTTGATCTCGAAGACGGTGATGGCGCCGTTCTTGATGTCACCCTTTTCGTCGAACTCAACCTTGCCGGTAACGCCATCGTACGAGGTCTTGCCGACTTCCGGCAGATACTTGACCGGATCGACGGAATTGGCACGCTTCATCGCGTCAATCAGAACCATCACCGCATCGTAGCTGTACGGCGAATAGATCTGAATCTGGCCGTACTTCTTCGTGAAGTCCTCGACGAACTTCTGACCATTCGGCAGCTTGTCAACCGGCAGTCCGGCCTGCGTGCAGATGACGCCTTCCGAAGCGGCAGCGGCGAGCTTGATCAGTTCCGGCGAGCAACCGCCGTCACCGGTGGTGAACTTCGCCTTGATACCGAGTTCCTTGATCTGCTTGAGCATCGGGCCGCCGATCGCGTCCATGCCGCCAAGGAAGATCACGTCAGGATTCTTGGCTTTGATCTTGGTCAGGATCGCCTTGAAATCGGTCGCCTTGTCGGTGGTGAACTCGCGCGCGACGATGGTGGCACCTGCCGCCTTGGCAGCCTTCTCGACCTCGTCGGCCAAGCCCTGGCCATAGGCGGTCCGGTCGTCGATGATCGCAACCTTCTTCGCACCCATGTCCTTGACGGCGTAGGTACCGACCACCGAACCCTGCTGGATGTCGTTGGCCATGACGCGGAAGGTCGTATTGAATCCCTGTTGCGTGTACTTGGGATTGGTTGCCGAGGGTGAAATCTGCGGCAGACCCGCCTGGTTGTAGATCGCCGAAGCCGGGATCGTCGTACCCGAGTTGAGGTGCCCGACGACACCGGCGACTTTCGCGTCGACCAGCTTCTGGGCAACCACCGTGCCGGTCTTCGGATCGGCCTGATCATCCTCGCCGAGCAGTTCGAACTTGACGAGCTTGCCGTCGATCTCGAGCTTCTTGGCGTTGGCATCGTCAACGGCCAGACGGGCACCGTTCTCGTTGTCCTTGCCAAGGTGGGCGATCGGCCCGGTCAGCGGGGCGACGTGGCCGATCTTGACGACGATTTCCGGCTTCGGCGCCGGTGCCGGTGCAGCGGCGGGTGCGGGAGCAGCGGCCTTGGGTTCCTCCTTCTTCCCGCAGCCGATCATCGCCACAGAGGCGGCCAGAACTATCAGTACACCAGGAATGCGTGCGTCTTTCATGGGTTCATCTCCAGTATGGTCTTCTTACGGGGCCAGCAAACGCGCGATTGTCCAAGCCCATCAGGAACTTGTCAACCGGCATATCGCTGCCAGCAACGGTGTGTCGCCCGTCATTGGCGCTGCAGAAACGAAAAACCGGCGCCGGGCCGGTTCTCCTGCTGCCTCAGGCCTCACTTCAGGCTGAGAATCCACTTGACGAGCTTGTTGGCTTCGGCGGGGGTGACGGACGGATTCGGCGGCATCGGCACCGGACCCCAGACCCCCTTGCCGCCCTTGATCACCTTCTCGGCGAGCATGGCTTCATCCTTCGCCGTGTACTTCTTGGCCACATCCTTGTACGACGGACCAACCACCTTCTTGTCCACCTGGTGACACGACAGGCAGTTCTTGGACTTGGCCAGGGCCTCATCCGCCTGGACAGCACCAGCAGACATCACACCAGCAGCCGCCAGCAGGCACGCGTAAATCGCTTTCATGCTCACACTCCGTTCAGGTAAAGGGTTTGACACGCTCCGATATTATTTCAGTTTGCCCCGCTTGCAAAGCCTCGCGACCCGGCCGAGACCGATGCCGGGGCAGCGCGCTGCGGACCTGTACCAAGCAACGCGCCTCGCTGCCTCGCGTTGACCGCGCCGGCATGAGCGATCGCGGCGACCCCCCGGGCGACCACGGCATCCCGGGGGCCCGTCGTCAGGCGCCGCGCAGCCGGCTGAGATCGCGCACGGCGCCGGTTGCCGCCGAGGTGGCCATCAGCGCGTAGGCCTGCAGCGCACGCGAAACGAAGCGCGCGCGGGCAGCCGCCGGTTGCCAAGCGGAGTCGCCGCGGGCATCCATCGCCGCCCGTCGCCTCACCAACTCGGCGTCAGCGATGGCGAGATGGATGCGACGTCCGGGAATGTCGATCTCGATCAGGTCACCCTCTTCGACGAGGCCGATCGCCCCCCCCTCGGCCGCCTCCGGCGAGACATGCCCGATCGACAGGCCCGAGGTGCCGCCGGAAAAGCGGCCGTCGGTCAGCAGGGCGCAGGACTTGCCCAGCCCCTTCGACTTGAGGTAGGACGTCGGGTAGAGCATTTCCTGCATGCCCGGGCCGCCCTTCGGCCCTTCGTAGCGAATCACCACCACCTCTCCCGCCTGCACCTGATCACCGAGGATCGCCTGCACCGCGTCGTCCTGGCTTTCGAAGACGCGCGCCCGCCCGCTGAACACCCAGATGCTGGCGTCCACACCGGCAGTCTTGACGATGCAGCCGTCGCTGGCGATATTGCCGTAGAGAACGGCGAGGCCGCCATCCTCCGAATAGGCGTTGGCGCGGTTGCGGATGCAGCCGCCAGCGCGGTCGAGGTCGAGTTCAGGGTAACGACGGTTCTGCGAGAACGCCGTCTGCGTCGGAATGCCGCCCGGCGCCGCCCGGTAGAACTCGTTCACCGCCGCCTCCCGCGCGCGCAGTACGTCCCAGCGATCGATCGCTTCGCCGAGCGTCGCCGCATGCACCGTCGGCACTTCCCGGTGGATCAGGCCAGCGCGATCGAGCTCGCCGAGAATCGCGAAGATGCCGCCGGCACGGTGCACGTCCTCCATGTGGTAGTCCGGCGTCGCCGGTGCCACCTTGGCCAGACAGGGTACCCGGCGCGAGATGCGGTCGATGTCGTCCATCGTGAAGTCGATGCCACCTTCCTGCGCCGCGGCGAGAATGTGCAGCACGGTGTTCGTCGAGCCGCCCATCGACACGTCAAGCGCCATGGCGTTCTCGAAAGCGGCGAAGTTGCCGATCGAGCGTGGCAGGACCGAAGCGTCGTCGTGCTCGTAGTAACGCCGGCAGAGCTCGACGATCTGCCGACCGGCCTGGAGAAACAGCCCGCGACGATCGGCATGGGTGGCCAGCAGGCTACCGTTGCCGGGCAGCGAGAAACCAAGCGCCTCGGTGAGGCAGTTCATCGAGTTGGCGGTGAACATGCCCGAACAGGAACCGCAGGTCGGGCATGCCGAGCGCTCGAAGGCCTCGACCTCGGCGTCGGAGCAGTTGCTGTCGCCGCCCTTGACCATCGCGTCGACGAGGTCGATCGCCACCACCTTGCCGCCCCATTGCACCTTGCCTGCCTCCATCGGGCCACCGGAGACGAAGATCGTCGGGATGTTCACGCGCATCGCCGCCATCAGCATGCCGGGAGTGATCTTGTCGCAGTTCGAGATGCACACCATGGCGTCGGCGCAGTGGGCATTGACCATGTACTCGACCGAGTCGGCGATCAGGTCACGTGAGGGCAGCGAGTAGAGCATGCCGTCGTGCCCCATGGCGATGCCGTCGTCAATCGCTATGGTATTGAATTCCTTCGCCACGCCGCCGGCGGCCTCGATCTCGCGTGCGACCAGCTGCCCGAGATCCTTGAGGTGTACATGCCCCGGAACGAACTGCGTGAAGGAGTTGACGACGGCGATGATCGGCTTTCCGAAATCGCCATCGACCATGCCGGTGGCACGCCAGAGGGCGCGCGCGCCGGCCATGTTGCGGCCGTGCGTCGAGGTGCGGGAACGATAGTGTGGCATCGCGGATCTCCATTCGGGAACCCGCCTCGAAGCGACGGGCTATAATGCTGATTCTATCCGAAAGGCCCCGGGGTGTTGGCATCGTGTTGATCCATCCGCAGTTCGACCCAGTCGCCGTGTCGCTCGGCCCGCTGAGTGTGCACTGGTACGGGCTGATGTATCTGCTCGCCTTTCTCCAGTTCTGGTGGCTCGGCAAGTACCGGCTGCAGCACCAGCCACAGTTCGCCCGTTCGGGCTGGACCGCGCAGCAACTCGACGACCTGCTGTTCTATGGGGTTCTCGGCGTGATCGTCGGCGGCCGTCTCGGGCAGGTCCTGTTCTACGAGCCCGGCTACTACCTGAGCGAGCCGCTGCAGATCCTGGCGGTCTGGCGTGGCGGCATGTCCTTTCATGGCGGTCTGCTTGGCGTGCTGCTGGCAATGGCGCTCTACGCGCACAGAAGTGGTCGCCGCTGGCTCGAGATCACCGACTTCATCGCCCCACTGGTGCCGCTCGGACTCGCCGCCGGACGCGTCGGCAACTTCATCAACGGCGAGTTGTGGGGCCGTGCCGCTGACCCCTCGCTGCCCTGGGCAATGGTTTTCCCGGCGGTGGACGAATTGCCGCGCCATCCCTCACAGCTCTATCAGGCCGGGCTCGAAGGCCTCGTGCTGTTCGTCGTGCTCTGGCTGTACGCCCGCACCGAACGACCACGCGGCGCCGTTTCGGGCGCCTTTCTCGTCGGTTACGGAATCCTGCGCTGGATCGCCGAGTATTTCCGCTCGCCGGACGCAGGAATCTTCGGCTTTTCCCACACCGTCAGCATGGGGCAGTGGCTGTCGCTGCCGATGATTGCTGTCGGCATCATGTTCATCGTCACCGCGGGCCGCCGGCGCACCTGAGCCGCTGCGCTGCTGCGCCGCCGGGCCACGCGGCCAAGGAGAATGAAATGACAGAAGGCATTGTTGTCCGGGGACTGCGCCGTGTGCGCACACTGCTCGGTGAGACCGGCGCGTCACGCGGCCTCGAGGGCAAGCAACTGGTGCAGGTGCGCGCCCTGCTGCACGAGTGCGCCGGCGGCATCGGTGGCGAGATCTCGGCCAGGCAACGCGCCGTGCGTCTGGCCAGCGCCTACCAGCATCTCAACGATGACGGGCGGGCGACGTTCCTGCGGCTCGTCGCCACCGAATTCGGCCCCGATCCGCAGCAGGTCGCCGATGCGCATGCAGGCTACCAGGCGGCTGTCGGCAGCGACCAGCAGTGGGCTGCCGAATCGGCGCTGCGCAATGCCATGCGCTCGACGCGCCTGCGCATCCTGACGCAATTCAACGCGCTGCCGCAGGGCGTCAAGTTTCTCGTCGACCTGCGCGCCGACCTGCTGCGCTACGCGACGCAGGATCCGGCGTTGCGCTCGCTCGATCGTGAACTCGAATCACGGCTCGGCGCCTGGTTCGACGTCGGCTTTCTCGAATTGCAGCGGATCACCTGGAGCTCGCCGGCAGCACTGTTGGAAAAACTGATCGAGTACGAGGCGGTGCATGAGATCCGTTCGTGGAGCGATCTCAAGAACCGGCTCGATTCCGACCGGCGCTGTTACGCCTTCTTCCACCCGCGCATGCCGATGGAGCCACTGATCTTCGTCGAGGTGGCGCTCGTCGATCGCCTTGCCGACAACGTGCAGGCCCTGCTCGACGAGCACGCGCCGGTATTTGACGCACAACGCGCGACGACGGCGATCTTCTACTCGATCTCCAACACGCAGGCCGGCCTGCGCGGCGTGTCCTTCGGCAACTTCCTGCTCAAGCGGGTGGTCGACGACCTCAAGCGCGACTATCCGCGGCTGGTCAGCTTCGCCACCCTGTCGCCGCTGCCAACCTTCCGCCGCTGGGCCGAGAAGAACCTGGAAGAATGGCAGAAAGCGTTCGGCCCCGCCGACCTCGAGCGGATCGGACGCCACCTGCCAGCCGACACGCTGCCGCCGACCAGCGCCAGCGACCTGCAGAGTCTGCTCGCCGACGGCCGCTGGATCCAGGATCCGCGCCTGACGCGCGCGCTGCAGCATGGGCTGCTGCGGTTGGCGGCGCGCTACCTGATGACGACTGCCAAGGGCGGCCGCCCGTACGATCCGGTCGCCCGCTTTCACCTTGGCAACGGCGCCCGCATCGAGCGCCTCAACTATCTGGCCGACACCTCGGCGCGCGGCCAGAAGCAGTCCTATGGCCTCATGGTGAATTATCTCTACGACCCTGATACCATCGAAGCCAACGTCGAAGCGTTTTCGCGCAGCGGCGAGATAGCCGCCGCTGCAGCCATCCGTCGCTCTGCCCGTGACTGAGACCGTACGGCCGGAGCGTTTCCTGTTCCTCTCTCGAGAAAGTACAGCACATGAGTCAACGTCCATTCAAGGTCCTCGGAATCCAGCAGATCGCCATCGGCGGTCCGGACAAGATGAAACTCCGTCAACTCTGGGTCGACATGCTCGGCCTCGAAATCACCGGCAACTTCGTCAGCGAGCGCGAGAACGTCGATGAAGACATCGCCGCCATCGGCAAGGGCCCGTTCAAGGTCGAGGTCGACCTGATGCAGCCGGTCGACCCGGAGAAGAAGCCGGCGGTCCATGCCACGCCGCTCAATCATGTCGGGCTGTGGATCGACGATCTGCCGACAGCAGTCGAGTGGCTGACGGCAAACGGCGTCCGCTTCGCTCCGGGCGGAATCCGCAAGGGTGCCGCCGGCTTTGACATCACCTTCCTGCACCCGAAAGCCAGTGCCGAGTTCCCGATCGCCGGCGAAGGCGTGCTGATCGAACTGGTGCAGGCACCACCCGAGGTCGTCGAGGCTTTCGCCCGCATCGCCTGACGCAAGCGCGCAGTCGGCGATTCCTGTTCGCGGGCATCGCCGACTGCCGCACCGCGTCCGGCGCCCCGGTCGTCCCCGTCCCGCCGCAACCGGCCCGCGATGGGCCGCGGGTGCATGCGTCCCGGATACCCGCGCCAACGCGAGCCTCCCCGCAACGTTCGCCGACCTGTGATCCTGCGTGCCGTACCGCCGACGCCGGCGGCAGCGGCGCTGGCTGCACAGCCGACGATCACCCTCAAGTTCTCCGGCAGGCTGCCGTTGGTTGACGCATGCCGACCCTCCTCGCCCACAAGCAACCACTCCCAGCCACACTGAGCCGATGAACACCATCGATTTTCTGCCGTGGGACGAAAGCTTCGACACCGGCCTGCCGGAAGTCGACGAACAGCACCGCCGACTGGTGCAACTCATCAACGTCCTCGCCAGCCATGTCGCCTTCAGAACGCACATCCCGCAACTCGAGGAGATGTTCGATGAACTCGCCGACTATGCCGTCTACCACTTCCGGACCGAGGAGGCGGTCTGGCACGAGCACCTCGCCGGCGATCCGTCGGAAGTCGATCACCAGGCGATCCACGCCGGCTTTGAGCAGGAAGTGTCACGGCTGCGCGGGCACCCTGATGGGCAGCGGGCTGCCGAGGAGACCCTGGCTTTCCTGGCCCGCTGGCTGATCTCGCATATCCTCGAGAGCGACCGTTACATGGCCTGCACCACCCTGGCGCTGCGCGCCGGCCTGTCGCGCGAGGCGGCACGCGCGCACGCCAGTGCGGAGATGGCCCGCGGTACGCGGATGTTCGCCGACATCGTCCTGTCGATCAATGCGACGCCGGCCACCAACGCCCTGCACCTGATGGCCGAAGTGGCGGAACTGCGCCGGGCGCAAGCCGAGCTGCGGCATGAATCCGAGAAAAACCGGGCCTTGCTGCGCTCCGCCAGCGATGGCGTCCATGTCCTCGATACCGCCGGCAACCTCGTCGAGGTCAGCGACTCCTTCTGCGCAATGCTCGGCTACTCGCGAGAGGAACTGATCGGCAGCAACATGGCGGGCCGGGATGCACGTTTCGCCGACGACGAGGGGCCCAGCAGACTGCGGCAGGAGCTCGACAGTCCGCAGCGGCGTGTGCTGCACACCCGCTATCGCCACTGGGACGGCCGCCTGATCCCCGTCGACGTCAGTGGCGTGCCGGTGGTGATCGACGGACAACGCCTGCTGTTCTATTCGGCGCGCGATGTGACCGAGCGCAAGCGGGCCGAAGAAGAACTGGCGCTGGAGCGCCAGAGACTGGCCGACCAGCTGCGTTTCACCGGCCGGCTGCTCGACACGATTCCCAACCCGGTCTTCTTCAAGGACGAGAACGGCCGCTATCTGGGCTGCAACACCGCCTTCGAAGAGTACATCGGGATCGAGCGCGACAACCTCATCGGCTGCTCGGTGCACGACATCGTCCCGAGCAGCCTCGCCGACAAGTACCTGGCCGCCGACCGCGCGCTGTTCGAGCAGCGCGGAACACAGACCTATCAGGCAGAAGTGCGCTACGCCGACGGCTCGCTGCGCGACGTCGTCTTCAACAAGGCGACGTTCAACAGGGCCGATGGCGGCATCGGCGGCCTCGTCGGCGTCATGCTCGACGTCACCGAGCGCATGCGCATGGAGTCGGCGCTGAAACAGCAGGCAGCATTCACCGACTGCATCATCGAGGCGATGGTCGATGGGATTGCCGTCTGCCATGAAATCCCGCAGCCACCACAGGTTCGCTTCACCGTCTGGAATCCGGCGATGCAGAAGCTGACCGGCTACAGTCTCAGCGACGTCAATGAGCTTGGCTGGCAACGTGCGCTGCAGGTAGAAGGCGAGCGGCAGGACGACGCCCTGCAGCGTGCCGAGCGGATGCGCCGTGGGGACCACCTGCGCGGCGAGGAATGGACGATCCGGCGCCGGAACGGCGAGCGGCGAACGCTGCAGGTGCATACCACCTTCGTCAACCCGCCGCGTGGTGGCGCGCATCTGCTGCTGGTGCTGCGCGACGTCACTGCGCGGAAGGCCGCCGAGCAGCTCCTGCGACAGCAGCGCGACCTCGCGCAACGCTATCTCGACACGGTGCAGAGCCTGATGCTGGCGCTCGATACCGAGGGACGGGTGACGATGATCAACCGCGCCGGCCGCGATCTGCTCGGCTATGCGGAGAACGAACTGCTTGGCCGCTGCTGGTTCAGCACCTGCCTGCCGCAGCCGAAGGGAACCGAGCGAAGCCTGCCGACCTTCCGGCGCATCATCGCCGGCGAACTCGATGCCAGCTTCTCGGCCGAGGACAGCGTCCTCTGCCGTGACGGTTCGCTGCGCCTGATCGGCTGGAAAACCGGTGCCCTGACCGACGATGCCGGGCACATCATCGGCACCCTGAGTTCGGGTGCCGACATCGGCGAGCGCAAGGAGGTCGAGGCCGAACTGGAGCGCCACCGAACGCACCTCGAGACTCTGGTCGCGCAGCGAACCACGGAACTCTCGTTGGCCAAGGAAGCAGCGGAGCGTGCCAACCGGGCCAAGTCGGAGTTCCTCTCGAGCATGAGTCACGAACTGCGGACGCCGATGAACGCCATCATCGGCTTCGCCCAGATGCTCGAGTACGATGGTGAACTGAGCGCCGACCAGCAGGACAGCATCCATGAGATCCTCAAGGCGAGCCGTCACCTCCTCGACCTCATCAACGAGGTCCTCGATCTCGCCCGTATCGAATCGGGACGCATCGAACTCTCGCTCGAGACGACCGACATCGCTGCCGTCGTCGATGACTGCCGGCACCTCATCGAACCGCTGGCGGCACCACTCGCCATCACGCTGAGCACGGTCGTTCCTGCCGGCGCGACCGTGCATGCCGACCGCACCCGCCTCAAGCAGGCGCTCCTCAACCTGCTGTCGAACGCCGTCAAGTACAACCGCGAGCGCGGCAGCATTCAGCTTGAGGTCGAACAGCAGCTCACGGCGGCCGGGCTTCGCCAGCGCATCTGCGTCGCCGACACCGGCATCGGCATTGCTCCCGAACGCCTGAGCGAGGTCTTTCAACCGTTCACCCGCCTGCAGGCCGAGAACAGCGAGATCGAAGGGACCGGCATCGGACTGACCATCACCAAGCGCTTGGTCGAGCTGATGGGTGGCGAGATTGCTGCCGCGAGCGAAGCCGGCGTCGGTAGCCGCTTCTGGATCGAGCTGCCCGCCGGAACCGTCATCGGCGACGGCGACAGCACGGCCCCGAGCGACGGCCCGCATGAGGAGAAGCAGACGACCGGCGACGGGCAGCGCGTCCTGTGCATCGACGACAACCCCTCGAACCTCAAGCTGATGGCACAGATCCTCGGGCGCCGCGGCAATCTTTGCCTGCTCACGGCGCATGCCCCGCAACTGGGAATCGAGCTGGCACTCGCGCACCGTCCGCATCTCATCCTGCTCGACATAAACATGCCGGGAATGGACGGCTACGAGGTGCTCGCCGTGTTGCAGCGCGAACCGCTCACTCGTCGCACGCCGGTCGTCGCGATCACCGCCAATGCCCTCGCACGCGACATCGAGCGGGGCCGCGCGGCTGGCTTTCTCGACTACATCACGAAGCCGATCGACGTCGCCGCCTTCCTGCGCGTCGTCGATGAGGCACTGGAGAATCAACGATCGCCGCGATCGGAGTGAGCTTGGGAAACCCCCGGACGACCAGCTGGACGGCCGCCGCGCGGCCTTCCAGCTGGTCGTTGAAGACGCGCATCACCGCCATGACGCTGGCCGTGTTCCTGCTCGCGATCTGGTCGCTGACGCTATACGCGACGCGCAGCCTGCGTCAGGACATGACGCATCTCCTCGGCGAGCAGCAGTTCTCGACGACCTCGATCATTGCCGCCCAGCTCAATGCCGAACTCGACAGCCGGCTGCAGGCCCTGGCGCTGGTGGCCGGCGAAATTTCCCCGGCCCTGCTCGACAACCGGGCCGCACTGCAGCGCTTTCTCGAACAGCACTCGACGTTGCAGAAGCTGTTCAATGGCGGCACGCGAATCCGCGACGTCAATGCCCTGACGCTCGCCAGCGTTCCCTACCTACCGGAGCAGATCGGCAGCAGCTACGCCGACCGCGACTACATGATCGCCGCCCTCAAGCAAGGCCGTGGCAACATTGGCCGGCCGGTCATCAGCAGGACGCTCAAGTCGCCTGCCATCGCTCTGGCGGCGCCCATCCGCAACCCGGCCGGGCAAGTCATCGGCGCCGTGACCGGGGTCATCGATCTCGGTCAGGCGGGTTTCTTCGACCGCCTCGTCGACCAGCGCTACGGCAGGACCGGCGGTTATCTGGTCATCGCTCCGCAGCATGGTCTGATCGTCACCGGAACGGACAAGTCGCGCGCCATGTCGCCGATGCCGGTCCCCGGGGCCAACCGCAACCACGACCGCTTCGTCGGCGGCTACGAGGGTTACGGCGTCGCCGTGAACTCGCGTGGCGTCGAGGAACTCGCGGCAGCCAAGGGAGTTGCGGTCGCTGGCTGGCTTCTCGTCAGCGTGCTGCCAACGGCGGAGGCCTTCGAGCCCATCGCCGCGATGCAGGAACGGGTATTGCTGGCGGCAGTGGTTCTCAGTCTGCTCGTCGGCACGGTTGGCTGGTGGTTGCTCAGTCGCATGCTGCGCCAGCAGTTCGCGCCGATGCTCGCCGCGTCGACACTGCTCGCCGACATGTCGCATGCCGGCGGCCCGCTGCTGCAACCCCTGCCGACAGCCGCGGACGACGAAGTCGGGCAACTGATCCGCAGCTTCAACCTGCTGCTCGAGTCGCTGGCAGAGCGCGAGGCGGCGCTGAAGGAAAGCGAGCAGCACTACCGCACACTCGCCGACGGCGGCTCGGCGCTGATCTGGACCTCCGGCACGGACCGCTTCGCCACCTACTTCAACGAACCGTGGCTGCGTTTCACCGGCCAGTCGCTGGCACGGCAGCTTGCCGCGGGCTGGGCCGCAGGCATTCATCCGGAGGACCTCGAGCACTGCCGGCGCACCTACGACAGCCATTTCGACCGCCGGCAGCCGTTCCGGATGGCGTATCGCCTGCGCGCCAGCGATGGCGAGTACCGCTGGATCGAGGATGCCGGCACCCCGCGCTTTGACCGTACCGGCGATTTCATCGGCTATATCGACTTCTGTCAGGACATCTCCGAGCGCAAGCGGGTGGAGGGCGAACTCGAACAGCACCGCCACCATCTCGAGGCCCTGGTCGCGGCGCGAACAGCGGCGCTGGCCCGGGCCAAGGAAGCGGCGGAAGCCGCCAATGCCGCGAAGACGGAGTTCCTGTCGCGCATGAGCCACGAACTGCGAACGCCCCTCAACGCCATTCTCGGCTTCGGCCAGTTGCTGGCGATGCCTGGCGACGCACCGCTGTCGGCAGAGCAGGCCGACAACGTGCAGGAAATTCTGCGAGCCGGCCGCCACCTCCTCGGGCAGGTCAACGAAGTGCTCGACCTGGCGCGCGTCGAAAGCGGGCGCATCGAGCTGAAGCTCGAGGCAGTACCCCTCGCTGCCGTCGTCGGCGAATGCGTTGCGCTCGTCCGGCCGCTCGCCGAGGCGCGCGGCATCGGCATCGAAGCCGAAATCGACGACGCTCCTCTGCACGCCGATGCCACGCGCCTGAAACAGGTGCTCCTCAATCTGCTCTCCAACGCCATCAAGTTCAACCGCGAGCAGGGCACGATCCGGGTTGCCGGCACGCGGCACGGCGAGCGGCTGCGACTCGCCGTCAGCGACAGCGGCCGCGGCATCGACAGCGAGCACCTGCAGCGGCTGTTCCAGCCTTTCGAGCGACTGGCGTCGGCGTACGACGGGATCGAGGGCACAGGCGTCGGGCTGGCGCTGACGCAACGACTGGTCGAAGCGATGGGTGGCATAATCCGGGTTGACAGTCAGGTTGATGTCGGCAGCACCTTCAGTCTGGATCTGCCGCTGGCGAACCCCGCGCCGGATGCCGCTGCAGTGCCGGCAGACGCAGTCGGGCCGGACGCCGACCGAACGGACCGCAGACAGGTACGCAACCCTCGAGCTGGCACAGGCGCGCCCGCAGGTAGTCGGAAGGAGAGAGCATGAACGACCCATTGCGCCGCCAGGCCCGCATCTTCTTGGTCGACGACGAGCCGGCCAATCTGAAGCTGCTGGGCAAGATGCTGGGCAGCCGGAACTATCAGCATCTGGTGGCGATCCAGGATCCGCGCCAGGTACTCGATCGCTATCGCGCGGCGCGCCCCGACCTGATCCTGCTCGACATCAACATGCCACACCTCGACGGCTATCAGGTGATGGCTCAGCTCAAGGCCTTGAACGATCCGCTGCTGCCGCCGGTCGTCATCCTCACCGCCCAGCACGGGCGCGAGGCCCTGCTCAAGGCGCTCGCTGCCGGTGCGCGCGATTTCATCGGCAAGCCCTTCGACATGGCCGAACTGCTGATGCGGGTCAACAACCTGCTCGACGCGCACCTGGCGCACCGCATGCTGCACGATCAGAAGGGCCTGCTCGAGGAAATGGTGCGTAGCCGCACCGAAGAACTGAACCAGACCCGACTGCAAGTGGTGCGGCGCCTGGGTCGCGCGGCGGAATACCGCGACAACGAGACCGGCTACCATATCCTGCGCATGAGCGAGTACTCGGCCCTGCTCGCCCGCCACCTCGGCTGGAGCGATGCGGCGTGCGATCTGATGCTCAACGCCAGCCCGATGCACGATATCGGCAAGATCGGCATCCCTGATGCCGTGCTGCTCAAGCCGGGCAGGCTCGATGCAGACGAAACGGCGATCATTCGCACGCATCCCGAGATCGGCGCAAGCATTCTCGCCGGCGACGATTCCGAGTTGCTCCGCCTCGCCCGGTCGATCGCGCTGACCCACCACGAGAAGTGGGACGGCAGCGGCTACCCCGCTGGCCTGGCCGGCCTCGCCATCCCGCAGGCCGGGCGCATCGTCGCTGTCGCTGACGTCTTCGACGCGCTGACCTCGCGCCGCCCCTACAAGAAGGCGTGGACAGTCGGCGAAGCAGTGAGCCATGTCCTTGACAACGCCGGCAGGCATTTCGACCCGGAGGTCGTGCACTCCTTCCAGCAGCAACTGCCGCAGATCCTCGCCATCCGCGACCAGCACCAGGAACCGCATGACTGACCGCAGCCAAGGCCACCGATGAAAGAGACATTCTGCCGCTTCCTCGCCATCCTCTGCCTGGTACAGCCTGTCGTCGCCGCCGAGGCGCCGGACCGCCTGACGCGCATCGCCGCCAGCAGGCAGTTGCGCGTCTGCATCTGGCCGGACTACTACGGGATATCGTTCCGCAACCCGAAGACCCAGGAACTCGCCGGAGTCGACATCGACAACGCGCGCGAACTCGCCCGGGAGCTCGGCGTCGAGGCGCAGTTCATCGACAGCTCCTTCGCCCGCCTGGTCACGGACCTCACCGCCGACCGCTGCGACATCGCCATGTTCGCCATCGGCATCACGCCGCAACGGCAGGAGAAACTGCGCTTCACCCAGCCGCATCTCGCCAGCGACATCTACGCCATCACGACGAAGACCAATCGCCGCGTGCACTCGTGGGCGGACATCGACAGGCCGGGGACAGTCGTCGTGGTCGCCAGGGGAACGTTGCACGAGACCGTCATGAAGACCCGACTGATGGCGGCCGAACTGCGCGTCGTCGACACACCGGCAGCGCGTGAGCAGGAAGTGCAGTCGGGGCGGGCCGACGTGTTCATGACCGATTACGCGTTCAGCCGGCGGATGCTCGACAACAGCGACTGGGCGCGCCTGATATCGCCCACGGGAAGCTACCATGTCACCCCCTATGCGTGGGCGATGGCACCCGGCGACGACCGCTTTCATGCCCGCGTCGACAAGGTGCTCGCAGACATGAAGCGTGATGGTCGCCTGCTGGCCAATGTCCGGCGTCATGGCCTCGACCCGATGCTCGCCCGCTGAACGCCGCCGGACCTCTCGCAGGGCAACGCCACACCGTGCCACCACTGCCACCGTCGCAACGCCGCGCCGTCCTCCTCCTCGCCTTGCTCCTCCTGCTGGCGAGCTGGCTGGCGGCCTTCGGCTTCATGCTCTGGCGGCTGCGCGGCGAGACGCTGGACAACGGGGTGCAGACGGCCCGCATGCATGCCCGCAACTTCGCCGAGCACCTGACGCAGAGCCTGCAGGTCATCGATCTGATGGCCGGCGGTTTCGAGCCACGGGGCGACGACCCGGTGGGCGAGGTCGAGACTGGCCGGCGTCTGGCTGCCACACTGCGGCCCAACCCGTTCCTCCGCTCGCTCTCGCTGCTCGACGCAAGCGGGCGCATCATCGCCAGCTCCAACCCGGAAAACCTCGGCGTCACCGTCGAGCGGGGAGGCTTCTTTCCGGCGGCAGTGGCGAGCGCGGAGATCCTGCGCGTCGGTCGCCCCTGGCGCGGTCGCGACTTCGCAGGCGGCTCCGCAGCCAGCGCGGCGTCGCCGGTCACTGCCACCGATGCGAGCTTCATCCCGGTCCTGCGGCGTCTGTCCGCGGACGGCGGTCTGTGGCTGCTGGCAGCCCTCAATCCGGACTACTTCATCAATCACGGCACGCAGTTGCTCGACGCCGAGAGCGGCCGCATCCAGTGGCTGCGCTACGACGACGTGTTGCTGGCCTCAACAGTGGCGCAGGAGCTGCCCGGCATCGGCGGCGCCGCCGGCGCGGTCGGTGAACGGCTGCGCAGCCTGGAACATGGCGAGCTCGTACAGGTGCTCGGCGACGGCCGGGAAGCCCTGACTGCCTACCGTGCGTCGAGGCAGTTCCCGGTCGTCGTCGCCGTGCATCTCGACCGCGAACACGTGCTGGCAACCTGGCAAAGCGAAGCGCGCCGGCTGACCGGCATCGTCGTGCCGATCATGCTGGCACTGAGCGGCGCGGCAATAGCCCTGTGGCGCCGACAGCAGCGGATCGCCGCCCAGCAAGTCGAACTCGAGCGCGAGCGCCGACTGGTGGCGAGCGTCTTCGAGGCGAGCGCTGCGTCAATCCTGATCACCACGGCGTCGGGCGAGATCCTGGCCGCCAATCCCGCCTTCGAGCAGATCACCGGCTACTCGAGAGAGGAAGTCATCGGCATCAATCCGCGCATCCTCAAGTCGGGACTCAACCCGCAGCAGACGTACGAGGAGCTGTGGGAGACGATTTCCCGCGGCGCCGTCTGGCGCGGGGAACTGCAGAACCGCAAGAAGAGTGGCGAGCTGTACTGGGAGGCACTGGCGATCTCGCCGGTGGTCGACGATCAAGGCAGGATCACGCATTTCATCGGCGTCGCACCCGACATCACCGAGGCCAAGCTGGCGGAACAGGCTCTGCGCGCGTCCTTCTCGCTGCTGGACGCGACCCTCGACTCGACCACCGACGGCATTCTGGTCGTCGACCGGAACGGCAAGGCGGCGAAATGGAATCGGGCCTTTATCGACATCTGGCAAGCGCCTGCGGTCGCCGCCGCCGGCGCTGAGGAAGCTGTCGTCGGGCAGGCACTGGCCCAGCTCGCACGCTCTGGACACGCCCTGACGGAGGTCATCGGGCCGCATCCGGACCCGGCTGCCGGCAGCCTCGACCAGATCGAACTCGCCGACGGCCGGGTTTTCGAGCGCTACTCGCAGCCGCAACGAATCGGCGAGCAGATCGTCGGTCGCGTCTGGTGCTTTCACGACGTGACGCGGCAGAAGCGGACCGAGGCCGAGTTGCGCGCGAGTGAACAGCAGTTCCGGGCCCTGTTTGCCAATTCACCGGTTTCGATCCTCGTCCATGACCGGGAAAGCGGCGAGATCATCGACGCCAATGCGACCGCCTGGAAAGCCTACGGCCTCAGATCCCTGCAGGAGTTGCAAGCGTCGGACTTCTGGCTCGCCGCCCCCTACTCCTTCGCCGAAGCGCTGAGCTGGATCAGGAAGGCCGCCGCGCACGGCAAACAGCAGTTCGAGTGGCGCAACCGGCGGCGCGACGGCGAGTTGTTCTGGGAGCAGGTCACTCTCAGCCGCGTCAGCATCGGCGGTGTCGAACGTATCCTCGCGACGGCGATCGACATCAGCGACCGCAAGCGGGCCGAGCAACAACTCGCCGAATACGGCGAACATCTCGAGGTCCTGGTCGATGAACGCACCGCTGCGCTCACGCAGGCGCGGACCGCGATCGCCGACGCGCAAGCGGCGAACGCCGCGAAAACGGAGTTTCTCTCGCGCATGAGCCACGAACTGCGCACGCCACTCAACGCCATTCTCGGCTTCGGCCAGTTGCTTGCGCTGCCTGGCGACGCGCCCCTTTCGGCACAACAGGCCGACAACGTGCAGGAGATTCTCCGTGCCGGCCGCCACCTGCTCGAGCAGGTCAACGAAGTCCTCGACCTCGCACGCATCGAGAGTGGACGCATCGAACTGAGCCTCGACGCGGTGCCGCTGTCGTCCGTCGTCGCCGAGTGTGTTGCGCTCGTGCGGCCGCTGGCCGAGGCGCGCGGCATCGGTATCGACGCGGCCATCGACGACAGCGTGCTGCAGGCCGATCCGACACGCCTCAAGCAGGTGATCCTCAACCTGCTCTCGAACGCCATCAAGTACAACCGCGAGCACGGCACGGTCCGCCTCGGCAGCACACGCGAAGGCGAACGGCTGCGGGTCGCCGTCACCGACAGCGGCCGCGGCATCGCCAGCGAACACCTGCCGCGTCTGTTTCAGCCTTTCGAGCGACTGGAATCTTCCTATGAGGGCATCGAAGGCAGTGGCGTCGGGCTGGCGCTGAGCAAACGTCTGGTCGAAATGATGGCTGGCAGCATCCGCGTCGACTCGCGCATCGGCGTCGGCAGCACGTTCAGCTTCGACCTGCCGCTGGCACGAGTGGCCGCCGCAACTGCGGCGGCGGAGGCCGGGGACACGGGCATGCCGCCGGTCGTCGCTGCCACCACCGCCGCCCTCGCCATCGGCAGCAGAAAGCGGCGCCGGGTGCTGCTGCACATCGACGGCAACCCTGCCCACCTGAAACTCGTGCGCAAGCTCCTCGGCGGCCGCTCCGACGTCGAACTGGTCGACGCCGGCAGCGGCGAGGTTGGCCTCGCGCTGGCCTGCGCGACGCCCCCGGATCTGGTCCTTCTCGACATCAATCTGCCGGGCGAGGATGGTTTCGCGACCCTGCGCCGGCTGCGGGAAAACGCGCCGACCGCAGCGGTACCGGTGGTCGCCGTCACTTCCGACTCCGACGCCATGCGGCGCGACGGCGACCACGGCGAGGCCACCGGCTTTGCCGACTGCCTCAGCAAGCCACTCGACCTCCGCCGCTTCCAGGAAGTCGTCAGCCGCTTCCTCGGCAGGCAGCCAGACGGGGCAGCAGAAGCCGATCTTCGGACCACAGGTGCCGCCGCCGTTGTCGGGCGTCCGGCGTAGTCGCGGCGGCCGGCGACGCAGGCATTCCGGCAGCGGACCGGGAGCGTGATCGGCACGCTGCACGTTTCGTGCAGAAAATCATTCAATTCTGCGGGAAAATGTAAGATAATTGCGTGCTCGAAGCGTTCGAGCGCAAAGCTGCAGGCCAGCATGCCTACACTGCACGATTGCAGTCAGCCACATGGAGGAGGCGTCAATGAGTGAACTGAAACCCAGCAACGAAGAAGCGGTGAGCGGTACACAAAGCCCTGCCGCGGGCGAGAGCAGCAGCCAGGAACCGGCAGAGCCCGCCACGGCGGCGCCGGTCAAGGCCGCCGGCAAGGCCCCGACACGCGCAGCCAAGGCCGACGCCCAGAAAGTCGAGGCAAAGCCGGCGAAGGAGAAGAGCCCCAAGACGAGCAAGGCGAAAACCACTGTCGAGACCGCTCCGGCAACGACGCCAGCCGTCGGCCTCGGCGAGGTCGCGCCGGTACGCAAGCCGAGAATGGACACCAAGAACTACGAAAAAGCGCTCTCCAAGCTGCAGATCGAGCTCGTCAAGCTGCAGGAGTGGATCAAGTTCAAGAAACTCAAGGTCGTGGTGATCTTCGAAGGCCGCGACGCCGCCGGCAAGGGAGGCTGCATCAAGCGCATCACCGAGAGTCTGAGCCCGCGCGTCACGCGCGTCGCGGCACTGCCGGCGCCGACCGACCGGGAAGCGACGCAGTGGTATTTCCAGCGTTACGTGCAGCACCTTCCGGCCGGCGGCGAGATGGTCCTCTTCGACCGCAGCTGGTACAACCGGGCCGGCGTCGAGCGCGTCATGGGCTTCTGCACTGAAGAGGAGTACCGCGAGTTCCTCCGCACCTGCCCGGAATTCGAAAGAATGCTGGTGCGCAGCGGCATCATCCTGATCAAGTACTGGTTTTCGGTCAGCAACGAGGAACAGGAGCGCCGATTCCAGAAGCGCATCTTCCATCCCGAAAAGCACTGGAAGCTGAGCCCCATGGATCTGCAGTCGCGTGCCCGCTGGGTCGAGTACTCGAAGGCGAAGGACGCGATGTTTGCGCACACCGACATGAAGCAGGCGCCGTGGTTCGTCGTCAACGGCGACGACAAGATGCGCGCCCGCCTGAACGTGATCACGCACCTGCTGAACATGATCGACTACGAGGACCTGACGCCACAGCCGATCGTCCTGCCGCCGCGTCAGGACGAGGGTGGCTACGTGCGCCCGCCGATCTCCGAC
>DDUX01000057.1:80311-82331 GCA_002345025.1 Candidatus Accumulibacter iunctus
TTTTTTTGCCACTGCTGCGCAACGCGCGGCATCCGGAGATGCCGGCGCGCCGCCCTGCTACTTGTAGTAACCGACGGCACACACCTGGTCACCGATGCGGGTAACGTAAGCGACCTTGACCACCGGATCGGTCTGACCCGGACGCGGCCACATGTAGGTCACCTCGCTGATCGTTCCGTCCTTGGCCGCAGCATACACCTCCTCACCGAGTGGCTTGCCGGCCTTGTCCTTGAGCGCCTTCAGGCTCTGGCCGACGAGGGTCGGGTGGGCCGTGAAGTTGCCGTCCGGACCGCCGCAGTAGGGGTACAGATCGCGATCCTTGAAGCCCCCCTCACCCTTGGTGAACATCACCAGCGCCTTTGCCTTGTCGGCCTTGACCGCAACGACCGCCTTCTCGAGCATGGCTTTCGCCTCGGCGGGCGTTCCGTACTCTGCCGCCAGCGCACTGCCGGCGAAACCAAGAAAAGCGACTGCAGAAAGCATGGTCAGTTTCTTGCGTAGCATCGTAACCCTCCTTTTCAGGTTGTCAGGCAGCACCCCGGCAAACAGCTTCCCCGAGGGCCACAAGCGAGAGGCAAATCCCCCCGGGGAGCATGGTAGCCGAAAAACGCCTGCCCGGAGCAACCGAGTTCGCTCCGGCCACGCGGCGGCAGCGGCGCCTGCCGCTGCGCATCACGCGGCGCCGTCGTCGTCCGGCGCGCCAGCGCGCCGCGCGTGCCGCGCACGCAAGGCCATCGCCATCTCGAACGCGGCCTGCGTGAAGCTCAGGATCTCCGCGAACTCCTCGTCGCTCAGCGCGCGCGCCTCGTCGTTGCTGCGATAGACGTTGACGAACTGATGCTCGCGCACGGTCTGCAGCACCAGCCTGCCGACGCCGAGCGCTTCGAGGGTCTGCCACAGATCGGGGTTCGATGCCCGCGTGAAGCGCATGACGAAACCCACCGGATCGTTGCGGCCAAAGACCGCCGCCAGCCGCAGGATCAGTTCGAAGGACAGCGCCAGACGGCCATTCTCGATCGCCTCGATCAGCGTCGGATCCTTGAGGTCGATCGCCTGGCCGACTTCGGCGATCGTCAGCCCGGCCGTCTCGCGCACGGCACGCAGCGCGGCGCCGGTTCTCGCCCAGGCAGCGGTATCGCCAACGCCGGGCAGCACGGCGCGCACCACCTCGCTGGCGGCGTCGATCGGATGACCCTCCTGCAGTGCCCGGCCGACCTTGCCGGCAGTCTGCAGCGCCCGCCCCGCGACGACCGTTGCCGAACTGAGGTCAAGCAGCCTGCCGGCCATCGCCCGCACCTGATCGACGATTCCCGGTTCGCTCACCGGCGGCGCGGCCGGCGCGACCTCGTCCGGCACGGTCTTCCTGCTGTTGCTCCGGCCGCTGCCGGCCGCTGCCTTGCGTCGTCCTGATGATGCGGGCGGGGTGCTCATGGCTTGTCTCTCCTGATGGTGCGCCGGTATCCGTGCCGGCAACCGGCATCGGGGCAGCCGTTACAGTACAGGTGCCGGGCCAGAACGGGCAAGCGACCGCGCTGCCGCGAACTACAGCGGCCTTGCCGGCAGCGCTGACGGCGGCTTGCGCGGGGGGCCCGCGACACCGGCCGGAGCGACGACCGGGCGGCCACTGACGCCGGCGATGCTCGCCTTGCACTTGATCCCCGCCGGCAGCTTCGAGCCCGGATTGGCCATCTCGAGGCGGACGCCGAAGGTGCCGCTGGCGGCATCGTGGACGCGGTCGATGACCTTGACTTTCGCCATATGGCGGCCGCCGACCGGCGGCTCGGGCAGCACCTCGACGTTCTGCTCGAGCGCCAGCTTGCCGAAGGCCTCGATCGGCATCAGCACCTCGACGAACAGCGTGCCGATGTCGGCCAGGCGCAGGATCGGCTTTCGCAGGGCGCGGTTGTCGGCCCGTTCGCCGGCGCTCCACAACCCATCGACGACCATGGCGTCGCCCCGGCCCTTTTTCGTTTTATCGGGAAAGGGGGGGGTGGGGGGAGAGGGGAGAGATTGGGGGGGG
>DDUX01000042.1 GCA_002345025.1 Candidatus Accumulibacter iunctus
CGGGCGGCCTGACCATCGCCCTCGGCGCGCTTGGAGAAACCTATATGCAACTCGCCGCAACCCATGGCATCGACCCGGCGCTGATTCACCGCGTGGCGGTGATCGCCCCGGCCCCGCGCGACAGCCTGCCGCACAACGGCGCCGTCGTGACCTTGCTCGCCGTCTGCGGCGCAACGCACCGGGAAAGCTACTTCGACATCGTCATGGTCGCCATTGTCGGCGCCTTGCTGGCGCTCGCCGCGGTCATTGCCGTGGGCGCCACCGTCGGCTCGTTCTAGCCGCGACTGGCCTGAGCTCGGCACCGGCGAGCCGGAGAGCGTGCTGCCCGCGTGGTGAGCATCGAGCTGGATGGTCCCCGATGGGGGCTCGCTTACTCAGGAAGACGCCGTTTGCGTTTTCCATCCTTTAATGAACGTGAAAGACCGGACATGAGCACGAAGAAAGTCGCAATCGCCTGCCAAGGTGGTGGTACGCACGCAGCATTTACCTGGGGCGTCCTCACGCAGATCCTGGAAACCAAGAAGGCTTGGGACGCTGACACTGGAGCGGCAGAGAAGTTCGACATCATTGCCATCAGCGGCACTTCTGCCGGAGCGCTTTGTGCTTTGGCAACGTGGTACGGACTGGTCCCCAACACTGCCGACGCAGACTGCGGCACGATCGACAAGGCGATTGATCGCCTGGATTTTCTATGGACCAACTTTGCTGCGACCACGCCGGTCGAAATCGCCCACAATCAGATGGTCGGGACGCTCTTGCAGTGGAAAGCGAAGGGCGTGCCGTTCCCGGGATCGAACCCCTACGCCGGGCACGGCAATGTCGGTTTGACCGCGCTTGCGATGATGGGTGCCCGCAGCGACTACCTCGGTTTTCCAGATCTGCTCGACGCGCTCTGTCCGGATTTCAAGACGATTGACTGGGCGGCGGTGGCCAAGGCCGATCGCCGAATCCTCGTGGGCGCAATTGAGGTTCTCAGCGGCAACTTCGAGATCTTCGATTCCAACAAGACACTGGAGCAACTTGGTTTGCTGTCCAGCCCACCGAAAGTCGATCAATACGACGTCACTCGCTGGCGCATGCGCCGTGCGATCTCGCTCGAGGGCGTGGCAGCGTCGGGAACGCTGCCCGAGATCCTGCCAGCGCAGGTCATCGGCAACACGACGTTTCCCACCTGTGAACCCAACAAAGTCATCACCCGGAACGCGTATTATTGGGATGGCCTGTATTCGCAGAACCCCCCGGTTCGCAATCTCCTGGACGTCGGAACAAAGGCCGAGAAGCCTGACGAAATCTGGGTCGTGCGCATCAATCCGCAAGAAATCTCGCCGCAATCCCAGAAGGTCAGCCTCGAAGACATCAAGGATCGTGAGAACGACCTGGCCGGTAATCTATCGCTGAACCAGGAGTTGGACCACATTTTGACGATCAATCGTTGGATCGCAGAACATGGGGACAGCCATCCGCCGCTGAGGGGCCGCAAGATCGTCGAGGTCCGGACCATCAAGATGAGGCGCGAAACCGCCTGGGGTCTCCAGCACACGTCCAAATTCGACCGCAGCGCTGACCATTTCGCCAAACTTCGGGATGAAGGGAAGGCGGTGGCGGAACAGTGGCTCGCCGACTGGCGGGCGAGCGGCAAAGACTTTGCCTCATACCCCAACGATGCTCACTACCCGGAACCTGCCTGACTCTGGTCGCGTAGCCGCCTTCCCGCTCCGCTCGCAAGGCGCGCTACAAGCATGAGGCTGCGAAGACGCCACCCTGGAAACTTCTCCCGTCGGACGCATCGGGCCCGGTCACCGTCAGGCCGGGACTAAAACCGTATTTGCAGGTGCAGCAGCAGGTAGCTGACGATGACGACCGTCACCAGCGATCCGGCCACCAGCGGGATACCAAACTTGGCGAACGAGGCCGAGGTGTAGCCGCCGGGTTGCATGACCATCAGGTTCGACTGGTGGCTGAACGGGTTGATGAAGGTGAACGAGATGCAGGTGCCGATCAGCGCCAGGAGTGTCACCGGGTTGATGCCGAGTTCGTTGGCTATGCCGATCGCCACCGGGGTGAGGATGGACGCTGCTGCTGCATTGGTGACGAGGTTGGTCACGAGCGCCGTCGTCAGAGCAAAGACGATGACGACGAGCAGCACACTACCTCCCGCGAGGTTCCTGATGGCGTCGGCAAGCACGGTGGCAAGCCCGCTCTCGACGACGATTGCGCCGAGCGCCACCGACCCGACGAGGATGAACAACACGTTCCAGTCGAGGGCCCGCACGGCGGACTTCGGCGTCAGGATCCCGGTGACCACCATGAGCACAGCCCCGGTCAAGGAAGCCAGCTCGACCGCAAGCAGGCCGAAGGACGCCGAGACGATGACGGCGATCAGGATCGCGAGCGCGAACACAGTCTTGGCCGGTTGCGGGCTCAGCCCCGCGGCTTTCTCGAAGATCGCCACATCCGGCTGGTCTACGAGCAGGGCCTTGCTCGGCGTGGTCACGAAGGCGGTTGCGCCCGGACGCACCTCGGTGTCGCGCAGTGGGCCTGTGGTCCGCGCGGCGATGACGTGGATGCCCCCGTCGGTTTCGAAGTCCCGCACTGTCCCGCTGACGCCCGAGCCTGCAGAAACCCGGTATAGGCGCTGTTCCGCCAGGCCGAAAAGCGGGCTGCCCCACAAGGCGGTCACGCCGCTCTCGGTCGCCGAGAAGATCAAGGTGTCGCCGGCCTCGATCGGGGCGGATGGATCAAGGTCGGCATCCCAACGCCGGATCGCGTCAAGGGCGTACTGCTGCGTCTGATCGATCCCGAAATCCGCGGCCACACGGCCAATCGCCAGCGCCTTCCCGGAGACCGGGATCTCGACTCGCCAGTCGCGAGTCGCCACTACCGTTTCCCCCTGACCGCTCAGCATCAGCGGCGCGATCATATACACGATCACCGCGCCGACAATGGCGACCGGCAACGCCACCGGGGCGAACGACAGCATCGTCATGTCGATGCCCGCTGGCGCAGCGATGCCGGCAATGAGCAGGTTGGAACTGGTGCCGATCAGAGTGACCGAGCCGGCCAAAGTCGTGATGTGCGCGATCGGCAGCAGCAACTCCCGGGCGTTGATGCCGCGGTTCTGCTCCAGTTCCTTGGCTGCCGGGACGAGCATGGCGACGATCGGGGTGGTGTTCATCAGGCCGGAGCCGACACCGATGGGCAGCGCGAGGCGACGCAAGGCGTGTTGGGCGCTGGTGACGGTCGACAACAGAGCCCACGTGACTCGCGTCACGGCGCCGGTATGGACGATGCCCTTGGCGATGACGAGCATCGCCGCGACGGTGATGATCCCGCCGTTGCTCAATCCGGCGAATAGCGCCGGCACCGGGGCCAACCCGGTGACGCCCGCCACGCAGATCGCCGCAGCCAGTGCGAGAACAGCTGGAACCCTCCCCGAGGCCATGGCGACGAGCGTTGCGAGTACGACCAGAGCGGCAAAGTAGATCACGTGAGACTCCTTCCTGTGGGACGCCAAGCAGTCCCTCGACGGCTGCCGTTCTTCCCAGCATTGATTCCATTTCACTTCCGGGCGACCAGGTGTGTTCATGCACTCCCAGATCTTCATGGCCCGCGCTGGCTCCTTTGGCCGCTACGGATGGTCCCTGGCAGATGGATCCCTCGATGCCTGCTGCCGCAAGTTCCCGGTCGGCAATCATACAGAATCTCGTGGCGACTTGGGTCATTGCCCGGCCAATGCTCTCAACCTATCGGAACATGGTCATGCCGAGCGCGTTTGAGCGTTGGATACATGTGGCTTTTTGGTGAATCTTCTTGGGCGCCAGCGGTTTGGCTTGATCTAGACGGATTCCTGCTGAGTTCGTCGAAGACGGAGGCGACGTTGTCGAGAGCGTCAAGTCCTTGAAGAAGCCAGCGACCGAGGGTGCGCCTGATTCAAGAAGTTTGGTTCCGGCTTCGCCGGCTTGGGTCGCGAGCATTGCTCGACACCCCCATTCACCGGCCGGCAACGGGCCCGCCATCGGTTCCCCGGAGGGCGACGGCGGGGCTTGACCACGGCTGCCCCTTGCGCGAACCGAACTTGTGCGAGTAAACCCAGGTGAATTCCGCACCGAACAGGAAAATCTGGGCGGAATAATACACCCACAACAGCACGATGATCAGCGAGGCTGAAACGCCGAAATGCGACGAAACACCGCTTCTCCCGATGTAGGCGCCGATCAGCGCCTTGCCGGCGATGAAGAGCAGCGATGTGACTATTGCGCCGACCCAGACATCCTTCCAGTGGATCTGAACACGGGGCATGGTCTTGTAGATCATGGCAAAAACCGCCGTCGCCAGCATGACGCCGAGTGCGACTTCGCTTGTCTTCTCGACCGTTGCCCAACCTGCGGCATGCGGATACAGCCACTTGCTCAGTGCGGCCAGACCAGCACTGAACGCGAGCGAAACCGTCAGCAGGAAGCCGATTCCCAGAATCATGCCGAAGGACAGCAGGCGGGCGCGTAGCATACTCCAGATGCCGGAGACCTTTGCCCTCTGTGGCGCCCGCCAGATTCGGTTGAGCGCGTCCTGCAGTTCGGCGAAGACGGATGTCGCGCCAATGAAGAGAAAGATCAGTCCGAAGATTGTTGCCATCGCGCTTTCGGCTGGCTTGCCCGCACTTTCCAGCAACCCCTGAACAGCCAGCGCCCCAGGCGTCCCGAGCAATCCTTGCAGTTGTGCAAAGATTTCGCCGCGAGCAGCCTGCTCGCCGAAAAAGAATCCGGCAACCGAAATCACGATCAACAACAGCGGAGCAATCGAAAACATCGTGTAAAAGGCCAAGGCCGCGCCCATGCTCTGCGCATAGTCATCCACCCAGTTCACGGCAGCCGCCTTGAATAGATCCGGGATCTCCCGGAAACTCATGGCTCGATTCTCCGCCGGTCCACGGCGCCTGTCGCGTGCGCTCGCCTGGCGCACGGACAACGGCATTTCACGTCGGTCAGGGACCATAGCGGCACAGGCCATGCGTCGGTGGGACTTGCAGTCGCTTCGCTCACAGCCTGCCGTTCCGCGAGAGAAGGACGGCAAGCGGCCGCGTACTCGAGAACTCTGAAAAAATGATGGCCATGACGGCAGTAATCGGCACCGCCAGAAATGCACCGGCAATTCCCCACAATTCGGACCAGATCGCTAGGCTGACGAGGATGGCGAACGGACTGAGGTTGAGCGAATTTCCCATGACGTAGGGGTCGATAAAGTTGCCAATCAGGAACTGGGCGAGCACCAGCCCCAAGAACACCCAGAGGATCGCATTAGGATCTTCAAACTGAATGATCGCCATGATCAACGGCAACAGGACTCCGATAAAGGATCCGATATAGGGAACATAATTCAGGAATGCGATCAGTACCGCCCAGAACAAAGCGAATTCAAGGCCAGCGAGGGCCATGATCCCCCAACTTGTCGCTCCCAGAAACAAGTTGATGAATGTCTTGAGTGCCAGATAGGATCCGATTCGCCTGTTGATGTCGGCGGTGACTGCCCGAATCCGGGCCACGCGGCCGGCATCGCTCGAGATGTTTTCGATTTTCTGGGAGAAGAATCGCCGCTCGGCCAACAGGAAGGTGGCATACAGAAACACGACGATAACGCTGACGATAATCGACGACACCGAAGCAAGCATCGACCCGAGCAGCCGCTGGATGTTTATCTGGGCGACGAGTTCCTGGCGCAGCGTGGTCCACGTTGGTTCAGTCTCGATTCGCAGAAAGACGGCAAGTCTCTGGATGGCGGCGAGAAGTGACTGCTGATATTGCGGGGCAAGCGCCAAGATCCTGTCCTTGTTGATGACCAAAAGACCAACAACGGCGAGCAACAAGAGTGTGATGACAAGCACCGAGAGTGCGTATCTGGCTTGCAGCGGCAGAACGCGACCGAGCAACGGAATGCCGTGCATGACCTGCGCCAGACCGACAATCACATAAACGACGACAAGACCAAAGAAAACAGGGACACAGACGTCTTTCCCGATATAAAGCAACCAACCCGTGATCAGCATCAGGGCGCTGCCGTACACGAGTCCCTGAAGTCTACCCATGTCTCAACATCCCCGGTTCCTCGGCAGTCCGGATGCCATGGCTCGCTGCCGATTCAACCACTGGCTCGTGCTGCATGATCATTCTCGACAGCCCGCAGTACCGGCTTTCGCGACGGATTCGACAGACCGCAGTCGAACCTAAAAAGGCGAGACGCCTTGCTGCTGCGGAAACGCATACCATCAGGCGCACCGAGACGGACCTTGCGGCAGACGTGCAGGCGATCGAGAGGCTCCCGAACAGCGCAAAACCGGCTCGCGGCGGCGGCGAGCCCGGTTGCTCGACGATGGTCGATCGTTACCTTGCTGCAGACACGGGCTCACGCCACTCGCGCGGCGGCGGTCGGCGGTCCCAGCGCTTCTGCCAATAGGCCTTCCGCCCGAACCAGTGCTGACGCTGGTAATGGGTGTCCCAGTATTCGCCGAGGGCAAACTCGCTCTGCGGCAGGCCGAGGTTGGGGCCGCCATTGAGAATGGTGACGACACTGCCATTGAACGGAATCGAAAGGAAGCGAGAATACACCCAACCGCGATCACGACCGGCAATGACATCGCACCACCGCCAGTTGGCGACACATCCGACGACGGTGACCCTCGTCCCGCTCAGAAGCCAAGTAACGGTCGGGAAGTTCTTCTCGGGACCGGCACGAACATTGACAGAGGAGGTCGTGGTCGCAGTCTGCTCCGCCGCAGCGGGACTGCACGAGCTACCGGCGATTAGCAGTGCGAGCAGCAATTTCAAAGGCTTGAGCATAAGCATCCTGTCGAAGGTTGATTCAATCTCTCACCAGAACTGCCCGCCACCCACAGTGCCTTCACAAACTCCTGACCGGCGACCGCCCAGTGCGGATGGCTCGTCGCCAGCTACCGGAATGACCTATAGCGGCCAAGTCACCGGAACATAAGAGCGAAAGTGATGTGGTTTCTGGAGCCTAGAGGAAATTATCCTTGATCGCGGCGGCAGCGGTCAACGTCAGTTTCCTAAATGGGGCAGGCGGGAGGGTCGCTCAAGCCGCGCCCACCGTTCAGCGCCGGTCGTGATCCTGCCCAACGATCATGACTGTCAAGAAACCCCTGATGCTGAAAGTCATGACCGTTTCCCTCTTCCCCGGCCCGTCTCCCGCGTCAGGGAGAAGGGCGACGCCCGCGTCGCAAACGCGACCTTCACGGGAAGGCGCGAGAGCCAGCGCTGGTAAAGTGGGATCGCCTTGCCGAACAGGGCTGGCCAAGCCGAACCCCAGGCAACAAGGGCAACCGCGCCAATGGCGCGGGCGACGCTGAAGCGGCGCGCGGACCGCTACTTCCTGCCTGCCTTGGCGACCCACAGGTAAATGTTCAGCGCCGCGATAACCAGCGCCACCGGCACACCGATGTCGAACAGCGAGGTCTCGCCATTCCAGGACATGATCTGGCCGAGGAAGGTCACCGCCATCACCGCAATCACCACCGTCACCAGACTGGTCTTGAGATCCTCGAAGCTGTTGATCTGCAGGCGGGATGCCACTTTGAAGTCAGCGTCGATGAACAACTCATAAAGGCCGAGCGCAAGGATCAGCATGACGGTACCGAGCAGGAACAGATCGAAGATCTCGATGAAGTAGAGCATCAAGGCCTTCGCACCCGTGCTGGAGACGTCGCCCGCCGTGAGTGTCCGCGTGATGACCACGATGGTGTCGATGAGGCCATAAACATACAGCGCCATCGCTGACAGGAGAGCACCAAGCACCGCGGCGAGCACCAGGAAACGACTGGCGTTCAGTAGCGGCTTCATCAAGGCGGGTCCTGCGGATCTGCAAGACCCGTGCCGCAAGCGGCTGTGGAGCCGCGCAAGGGAACCAGCAGCGGCGCCTCTGACATGCTGCGGATCCGGGAACTGCACTCAATCATCACCCGCCTCGTGATCTGCAAAGCGGAAAGACTATCACTTCGGTGAGCCGAAGGCACCATTCCGGAACATGTCCGCGCCGAGCACGGCGGAAGGGCATGGCACCTCGATGAGGCCCGCACCATGAGGAACCCGGCTGATCGCCACGAATGGCGCCGATGCGCCATCTCGAGCCTCAGTTCGCCGAGCACGGCGACGCGCAGGGAAACCGTCCAAGGCGCGAGATCGTCGGCCAGGCGAGTTGCTCACGGAGGAGCGCAATGGAAGGATCGACGCCATATTCGATGTTGGACGCAGCATCGGCTTCGGCGTGCGGGTCAGGGGCGCGAGCCTGCAAGGCGCCCTCAAAAACGCGCGTCCAGGTTGCCGGCGAGCCAGCGCTGACGTGCCGCCGACCTTACCCTGAGTGGCTGTCGGCGACGTCCTTCAGGCAGCGCGGGCGACGGCAGTCGTATCGCTCTCGGTACCGGCGGCGAGGCGACGGCGCCAACTCTCCACCTGCCGCAACAACTCGTCCGGCCGTGTCCTGACGACTTCAGGTCTGCCGGCGTAGATGCGTCCGTGGTTGCCGTCGAGGCACAGCCAGTCGCCCTCGGCGAGTTCATGGCCGGCGATCCGGCAACGGCGTTCGTCCAGGTCGGGCACCAGTTCGCGGCAACCGACCAGACAGACCTTGCCGAGCTGTCTCGCCACCACCGCTGCGTGCGAGGTGCGACCACCGAGAGCGGTCAGGATGCCGGCGCTGACGGCGATTCCAGCGATGTCCGCGGTCGCCGTTTCCTGCCGCACCAGCAGCACCGGATCGCCGGCCGCGACAAGCCTCTCGGCGGCTGCGACGTCGAGAACCAAGCGGCCAACGGCGATGCCGATGCCTGCAGGCGCAGCGCTCGCCAGGCACTGCAGCTTGTCGGGACGCGCCAGGCTCACTTCCTCGACGGCTGCGAGATCGATGCCCTGCAGTTGTGCCAGCGCCGCCGCGGCATCGACCAGTCCGGCAGCCACCAGATCGACAGCGATGCGCAACGCTGCCAGCGGCGTCCTCTTGGCAGCTCGCGTCTGCAGCATGAACAGCTTGCCGTCCTCGACCGTGAACTCGAACTCCTGCGCGTCGCCGAACGCCGCTTCAAGCGTCGCAGCGATCGCTTCAATCTCGCGCCGGGTGTCGGGCAACAGCTTCTCCAGCGGCACTTCGTCGGTCAGCGCGTGTCGGCCCGAGACGACATCCTCGCCCTGGGCGTTGAACAGGAAGTCCATGTAAAGTTCGTTGGCTCCGGTCGACGGATCGCGGGAGAAGGCGACGCCGGCGCCGGACATTCCGCCGGCGTTGCCGAAGACCATCCGCTGCACCGTCACCGCCGTCCCCGGCGAGTCGCCGATGTTGTGCGCGCGGCGATAGCTGACGGCCTTCTCTGCCTGCCATGAGCGAACTACCGCCACCGCTGCCTGTTCGAGCTGCAGCATCGGGTCCTGCGGAAACGCCGTGCCGGTGAGTTCCTCGAACAGCAGCAGGTAGTCGCGCGTCAGCGCGGCGAGACTGCGGAAATCGATCTCGCGCGGGGTGGCGGCACCGCAGGCGTGCATGCACTCCTCGAGACGGCTGGCGAAGGCGTTCGCCGGGCAATCGTGCACGACCTCGGCAAAGCCCTGCACCAGGCGACGGTAGCAGTCCCAGGCCAGGCGCGGATTGCCGGTGCTGCGGATGATCGCGTCGACCGTGAGATCGTTGACGCCGACGTCGAGCAGCGTTTCCATCATTCCGGGCATCGATACCGGCGCGCCGCTGCGCACCGAAACCAGCAGCGGCCGCCGCCGCGCGCCGAAGCCCAGCCCGCTCTCGCGCTCGATATGGCGGATCCCCTCGGCGAGCGCGTCGCGCAGTTCGGCTGATGCGCAGCCAGCGGCGCTGACGGCCTGCCTGGCGAAGCCGGTGGTGAGGACGAAACCCTGCGGTACCGGCAGTCCGGCGCCGGTCATCGCCATCAGGTTGAAAGCCTTGAAACCCATTTCCTCGACGCTGCCGGGCCGCGAGGCGGCCGCCTTGCCGCCGAACGGAAACAGCGAGCGCTGCGATACAGGTGTTGCAGCCATGTTCCTTCTCCTAGTGGGCAGAGACTTCGCTCAGTGCGTGGTCGCGGAACTTCAGGGCGACGCACATCAATTCGTCCGCCGCCTGTTCGAGGTTCTTGCCGGTCTCCGCCAGGACGTAGAGTTCGCGGAAGTCGCCGGCGCGGGCAAGCAGCGCGGCCTCCGCCGCACGCTCGGCGTCGTCGCACTGATGCTCGAGGGCGATGATGCGGTGGACACCGGCCAGCAGGTCCTGCATGTCCTCGCGCGACGAGGCGTCGCGCCCGCTGCGAGCGGTCGCGACGACCTTGACATACTCCTGCGCAGCGGCCAGCACCAGCCGCGCCAGTGTCTCGAGCTGCCGGCAGAGATCGCCGTTGCTTTCGGCCGGCAGCGTCGTCAGGCGGAAGGCCGCGTCCTCGAGGCAGTCGACGACTTCGTCGGCGGCCTCGATGAGCTGCGCCAGGAACGCCGCCGGCTCGCTGCGGCGCATCGCCAGACGCGCCGCCTGGACCAGTTCGTCCGCCTGCGATTCCCACGCCTTGGCACGCTCGGCGTTGTGGCGGAAACGACGCTTCCAGTCGGACAGGCGGGCGCGCAGCAGGCAGTCGCGCAGACCGGCCGCCACCTCCCAGGTCAGTGCGGCGTGCTCGGCCGCCATGTCCAGCAGCCGCTCCTCGGCACCGCGGAAGAAGCGCGACAACTCGACCACCACCTCGTCCTCGATCAGCAGGATCTGCTTGCCCTCGCGCAGTCCGAGCGAGGCGGCACGGAAGACGAACTGCATGAACTGCCGCGCCAGATTGCGCGGCAGCACGTCGTGCAAGAAGAGGCCGGGCCGATAGTCGCCCCGGGCAGCCAGTGCCAGGCCGCGATAGATCAGCTCGTCGCCACCACACTTGAGAAACCCCATGTGGCCGACGTCCTCGTCGGCCGCCCACTTCAGCAGATCGGCGGCGTCGGCCTTGCCGAGCAGGCTGCGCAGGCGCTTGCGCGCCTTGTTCCAGTCGATCAGGAAGACCAGCCGGGAACCGAGAAAGGAGAGAAAGTCGAGCAGCCCGTCGCGGTCGCCGGCCTCGTGGCGGGCGACGGAAAGGTGGTAGAGGCCATCGTCCATGGCACCGTCGCGGCGCGACAGGATGTCGTCCCAGCGCACCCTCCAGCGCGAGAACAGCGAGGCAAAGAAGTTCAGCCGCTGCAGGTGAACGTCCGAATAGAGCGTCGTCACCGTCAGGTTGTTGACGCGGATCACCACGACATGCGCGTCGGTCGTGCCGATGTCGTTCTGGATCACCACCACGCCGCCCGAACGGGCGGCAGTCGTGCCCAGCCCCGGATGATCGAACTTCAGCGGTGCCGTCCGCCTGACCCCCTGCATGAAGGCTGCGACCAGTTGGCGATCGTCGTCCGCCAGACCGTAGGTCATCGCGCCGTCCACCGATTCCGTCGCCAGCGCCGCCTGCAGGACGTTGAGTTCCTTGTGCAGGTCGATGACCAGCAGATGCAGGCTGTCGCAACGGTGCCGGTCGGCGCGAGTCATGCCGTCGATGCACTCCGCTTCCATCATGTCGTCGTCGGCGATGGCGGCTGCCGAGAGCAGCGCCAGGCGTTCGCCGAAGCCACCCGCCTGCTCGCCGTCGGCGACCGCCGCCAGCGGCGCGATCATCTCGCGCACCGCAGCCAGCAGCTGGTGAACGATCTGCTCCGAGTGCGGAATCAGGTAGGGACCCTCCGGGCTGCGCCGTGCGGCTGCCACCACCTGATCGAGTTGGGGCTGATCGACCGACGAGGCGATGCGCTCCTCGCGCAGGGTCGAAAAGGGGCGCTCGAGGTTGTCGGCGCGTACGCGCGCGGTCTGCAGCAGCGAGAAGTAATACTTGGCGCGGTCGTTGGCGGTCAGCGCATCGTTGACCAGCGCCGGCAGCAGGAGCGCGTCTTCGCCAAGCGCGCCGACGATCTTGAGCTTTTCAGTCATGTGTGAGGACCTGGTGACGGGACCGGTGCAGAATGCACGGCCTCTGTTGCAGTCCGATGTCTTCCCGGTTGCGACGCGATGACGATTGTGTCGCCGGGTGTACCGACGCGTCACCTGGCTCTGCGAGGGAGCCCACCGGACGGCGCGGCGACGACGAACGAGGGCTCGCCGGCCCCCACAGCTGTCATGCCACGCCGCGTCGCCGATGGCGGATGATGTCCGCTTGTTGTCCGGCTACGGTATCGTCAATTGCGATGGCTGGCGCTAACGGTCATGACTTTCGACACACCCCTGAGGATGAAAGTCATGACCGTTTTCCTCATCACCGGCCCTTCTCCCGCGCACGGGAGAAGGGAGATTCGCGAGTCGCTGACGCGATTTTCACATTAAGCTGGCGGCGTTGCCATCAACCGAGGTCCACCTATGTCCGCAGCAGGAGTTTCCGGCGACTGCCACGCAGC
>DDUX01000123.1:0-3547 GCA_002345025.1 Candidatus Accumulibacter iunctus
GCAAGCAGGTCGGCGACGCTGAACTGCCCCCCCCCCCCACCCGCCCCCCGCCGGGCGGAAAAGGGAAAGAGCCGAGGGGGGGGCGGCCCCCCCCCGCCCGCGCGCGGGCGGCGCCCCCCCCCGCCACGCTGCGGACCATGGCCCGCCGGCCGACTGACGAAGCAGGCTGCCAAGGATGGCCCTTTTTGGCATAATACCGCGCGAACCCGCCGCACGGTGCTCCGGAAGCTGAACACAGCAGCGCTGACGCCGGACGAAACGCGACGCCCCGGCCGTCGGCGCGTCGCCGGGA
This sequence comes from Candidatus Accumulibacter iunctus, assembly GCA_002345025.1. Taxonomy (GTDB): domain Bacteria; phylum Pseudomonadota; class Gammaproteobacteria; order Burkholderiales; family Rhodocyclaceae; genus Accumulibacter; species Accumulibacter iunctus. Next base: position 293 of record DDUX01000123.1, read on the forward strand.
GAACTCACCTTACGCAACCGGGGCTTCGCGATGCTGATCTGGTTCGTCGTCATTTATCTGCTGCTGTCGATTGCCATCGGGCTCTATGCCGCGACGCGCGTGCACAACACCAAGGACTTCGCCGTCGCCGGACGCTCGCTGCCGCTACCGGTGGTGACCGCCACCGTCTTCGCGACCTGGTTCGGCGCCGAGGCCGTCTTCGGGGTGTCCGCAACCTTCGTCACTGATGGTCTGCGCGGCGTCGTCGCCGACCCCTTCGGCGCCAGCCTGTGTCTGGTGATCGCCGGCATCTTCTACGGCACGACGCTGTACCGGCTCAACATCCTCACTCTCGGCGACTTCTTTCGTCTGCGCTACAACCGAACGGTCGAGGTACTGACGACGCTCTGCATCGTCGCCTCGTATCTCGGTTGGGTTTCGGCACAGATCAAGGCCCTCGGACTCGTCTTCAGCGTCGTCACCGATGGCGCGGTTACGCCTGCCGCCGGCATGATTCTCGGCACCCTGATCGTCCTCACCTATACCACCTTCGGCGGCATGCTCTCGGTCGCCGTGCTCGACTTCGTGCAGATCAGCGTGGTCATGGGTGGCATGCTCTACATCGGCCACCTGATCGCCGGCATCAGCGGCGGCGTCGAGGTCGTCGTCGAGCAGGCGGCAGCCGCCGGCAAGCTCGACTTCTTCCCCGACACCGGTGCTGCCGAGTGGCTGGCGTTCATCGCCGCCTGGATGACGATGATGCTCGGCTCGATCCCGCAGCAGGATGTCTTCCAGCGCGTCACTTCGGCACGCACGGCAAGGATCGCCATCTACGCCTCGATCCTTGGCGGCGGCCTCTACTTCTGCTTCACCTTCGTGCCGATGTTCATCGCCTACGCCGCGACGCTGATCAATCCGGAGCAGTTCAACGCATTGATCGAAAGCGATGCGCAACTGGTCCTGCCGACACTGGTGCTCGAACACACGCCGGTGTTCGCGCAGGCGATCTTCTTCGGTGCCGTCCTGTCGGCGATCATGAGCTGCTCGTCCGCCACCCTGCTCGCCCCGTCGGTAGCATTCTCGGAGAACATCGTCCGCAACTTCTTTCCCGAAATCGGCGACCACGCGTTCCTGCGCATCATGCGCCTGACGCTGGTCTGCTTCGCCGCCATCGTCCTCGTCTTCGCGCTGAACTCGGAAGCGTCGATCTTCAAGATGGTCGAGAACGCCTACAAGGTGACCCTCGCCGGCGCCTTCGTGCCGCTGTTCTTTGGCGCCTACTGGCGGCGCGCCAGCACCCAGGGCGCACTGGCAGCGATTGTCGGCGGCCTCGCCTCGTGGCTGCTGATCGAACTATTCGTCGAGTCGCCACTGGTACCGGCACAGCTGATCGGGCTTGGCGTCAGCATGCTCGGCATGATCGCCGGCTCGCTGTTGCCGCAGCGGATCGGCGGGCCGACGCCGGCACATGATCTGCATGCCCGCATGCACCACCGTGCAGCCGCCCAGACGCACCACGCGACAGCGCTGCACCAGCATGGCAGGAAGTGAGCGCCTGACACAAGGCGACCTGGCAGCGGAGGTGGGGCGCGCCAACCGGCCACTGCCTCGACCGACGCGCCTGCCCCTCTATCTGGCGCTGGCCTATCTGGTGCTGATTGGCTACGCCAGTCTCTACCCGTTCGCCAACTGGCGCGACCTCGGCGTCGCGCCGCTCGAATTCCTCGGCGCCGGCTGGCCACGCTACTGGACCCTCTTCGATCTCGCGGTCAATGTCTTCGTCTATCTGCCGCTCGGCTTTCTGCTGACGCTGGCGTTGGGGCACCTGCCGGGGGGACGCTGGTCGGCGGTAACGGCAGCGGTGCTCATCGGCAGTCTGCTGAGCCTCGGACTCGAGTGCGTGCAGAACTGGCTGCCGACCCGCGTGCCGTCGAATCTCGATCTCGCCTGCAACGCCGCTGGCACGGCGATCGGGGCGCTGCTCGGCGCTTGGAACGGCAAGCGCATCCTGCGGCGCATTGCCCGCCTGCAACAGGAGCTGCTGGCACCAACGGCGCAGGTCGAACTCGGTCTCGTGCTGCTCGGCGTCTGGCTGCTGACCCAATCGTCACCGGAGACGCTGCTCTTCGGCAGCGGCGACCTGCGCAACGTGCTCGAGCTGACGCCGGCCGTCCCCTACGCGGCGCACTCCTTCTTCGTCCTCGAAGCGGCGCTGATAGGCTGCAACACGGTCGTCATCGGCCTGTTTGCCCGCACCCTGCTCGCCGACCGGGCGTCGACGCACATGGCACTCTTCGCTTTCTTCGTCGTCGCGCTGGTGATCAGGACACTGGCCGCGGCAGTGCTCGTCGCGCCGCAAGAGGCGTTTGCCTGGCTGACGCCGGGAGCCGAAGTCGGTTTGCTGATCGGCGGCGTCCTGTTGACCCTGAGCCTGCTGCTGCCGGCGTCGACGCGTGTGGCGCTCGCCGCCGTTGCGCTGATGGCCGGCACCGCCCTGGTCAACCTGACGCCGGCCAACCCCTATTCGGAAGCCGCACTGGCAGCGTGGAAGCAGGGCCATTTCCTCAACTTCAACGGCCTGACACGCTGGATGGCCAGCCTCTGGCCGTTCCTCGCCCTGCCGTATCTGACCGCCGTCGGCCGCCGCCACTGACTCACCCGCAGGCGCCCGGACCGCCTCTGCGGGCGCGCATCAGCAACTGCCAGTAGGCGAGCTGCGGCGCGCGCTGCTCGAGCTCGCCTGCCAGTCGAAGCTCGAGCAGATCGAGCAACTGGCGGTCCTCGCGGGCTGCCGTGTGCGGATTGATCGCCTCCGGGTACACGACCAGATCGCCTGCAGCACGTTCCGCCTTGCCGGGAAAACCCTGGCCCGCGAGACGATGGCCACCGGCAAGCGGCGACCACGGCGGCAGCTCGACCCACATCGTGCCGCCCAGTGTCGGCACTTCGACCCGCCCACCGCAGAGGAGGCGGAAGATGCTGACCGGTACCCGGCAATGCAGATCGAGTCCCCGCAGGACGAACAGCTCGTGCGCTGCCAGACTGATCTCGAGATAGAGGTCACCGGCAATCTTCAGCTCGTCGCCCGGTGGCAGGGGCGCCTGGCGTGCGAGGCGCAGTCGCTCGCCGGCGAGCAGCCCTGGCGGCACACTCACCTCGAGGGAGCGCCGTTCATCGCGCCAGCCAGTACCGGCACAAACCGTGCAGACCGTCTCGCGCAGATAGCCGCGGCCACCGCAGGTATCGCAGCGGCCGGTCCTGCCGCCGCCGCGCACC
>DDUX01000123.1:3840-60367 GCA_002345025.1 Candidatus Accumulibacter iunctus
CCCTGCCACAACCGCTGCAGGCAGGGCAAGGCACAGAATGATTGTGCTGCACGCGGCCGCTGCCGGCACAACTGCTGCAGCGGACACGCTGCAGCAGATCGACCTTGCTGCGGCAACCCGACGCCGCCTGCTCGAGGCTCAGCACCAGCGACTGCACGAGGTCATCGCCGACCTCAGCGCGACTGCCGGCAGCAGCCGTCGCGGCGGCTTGCTGCGATGTGCGCCAGGCGGCCAGACGCTCGTCATCGAGCAGCAACTCGTAGGCAGCGTGCACCCGCTCGAACTCGCCGGTGGCAGCCTGCGACGGATTGCGGTCGGGATGCCAGCGCATTGCCAGCCGCCGAAAGGCCCTCTTGATCTCCTCGCGCGACGCCTCTCGGGCAACGCCCAGAACGGCGAAAGGGTCCTCGCAGATGGTCATTCGCTTGTTTTCACGGCAGGAACGCTCGGTAAGTAGCGGGCAACATGGCGAAGCAAGCTGGCACTGGACCAGGGCGATGCCGCCCGCTTCCCGCGCCCGCTTCGCCGCATACGCTGCCGGGCAGCAAGCTGCAACGCGACGCCAACGCCGGCGGTCGGCACGGGCAAGCTTGCGCCCGCAGCCCACCATGTCAGCGGCGATACTGCCGCAGCTTCCTTACGCAGAGCTTGCGACGGCCCATCCGGACGCCAACCGGCGGCTCGGCGGACGGCCGCGGGAAACTCGCCCACCGCCGCCCGCTGCTGCCATGACAGCTGGCAGACGTGTTGCGCTGAGCGAACAGACTTTCGCCCACGCTCGCGCCACCGTTGCTACACTAGCCATGAGTGATTGCCGGCGCAACGCCTGCCGCAAACCGTCGCCGACTGCCGGCAATCAGGGAGGCGTTTGCGGGTTCGACATGCAGCAGAGCGACGCGCAACGATGAGGACCAGCAGCTTGCCAGGAAAGGAACCCGCGTCATGAGCGCAAGCGTCGCGAGCAGGGCGTCGCTGACCCGTTACGCCTGGCTGTCGATCGCCGCGGCGACGCTGACGATCGCGCTCAAGGGGGTCGCCTGGTGGCTGACCGGTTCGGTCGGTCTGCTGTCCGACGCCATCGAATCCTTCGTCAACCTTGCTGGCGCGCTGATGGCGCTGTGGATGCTGACTCTGGCAGCACTTCCGGCCGATGACGAGTACGCGTACGGGTACAGCAAGGCCGAGTACTTTTCGAGTGCCTTCGAGGCCTTTCTGATCCTGCTGGCGGCGATCAGCATCGCCTACACTGCGCTCGTCCGGCTGCTTGATCCGCGGCCGATAGAGCAGCCGGGTATCGGGCTGATGATTTCGCTGCTTGCCTCGGCGATCAACCTGGCGACCGCTCGCATCCTGCTGCGCGTCGGCCGCGAGCACGATTCGATCACCCTCGAGGCCGACGCACAGCACCTGATGACGGACGTGTGGACGTCGGCCGGCGTGATCGCCGGCGTCGCGCTCGTCTGGCTGAGCGGCTGGCTCTGGCTCGATCCAGCGATCGCACTGGTCGTCGCGGCCAACATTCTGTGGACCGCCTTTGACCTCCTGCGGCGATCGCTTTCCGGGCTGCTCGACGCCTCGCTGCCGCCACAGAAGCTGGCGCAAATCGAGAGCCTGCTGGCCATTCATCGAGCGCAGGGCCTGGGCTTCCACGCCCTGCGCACCCGCCAGGCAGGCAGCCGCTGCTTCGTCAACCTGCACGTCCTCGTCCCCGGGGGCTGGACCGTGCAGCAGGGCCACGACTGGGTCGAGCGGCTCGAGGAGGAGATCCGCCAGCTCCTGCCGCAGGCGCACGTCACCACCCACCTCGAACCGCTCGACGACCCGCTGTCGATGAGCGATCAGGAGCTCGAGCGGGTGCCGGGCGCCGAACGTGCACCGCACTGAGACTTCCTCGCGTACCGGCCTCGCGCCGTGGCTTCAGTCGGCGAATGCCACCGGTGACCCAGGAGCCAGCCGCAGGAGCGACGCTGCACTCCCGCGGTTGACGGCGACTTCGACCAGACCGACGCTGTTCTCGTACCAGAACGCCTCGCCGGCAGCCGCCTCGGCGAAGACGCGCGCTGGCGGTATGGCGCGGCCGCAGAGGCAAAGCCTCGCCTGCGGTGGCAGCTTCGCTGCGCGCATCCCGGTCATCGCATTGCCGTAATGATCGATATAGATGACCTCCGCCAGATCGTCGGCCGGCAGTACGTGCTGCAGGCGGCTGCTCGCCGCCAGCCAGGCCACCGGCCAGTCGCCGGATGCGATGCGCGCAGCGACGGGAGCAAACAGGTCGCGCCCGTGGAACGAGGCCGACAGCCGCTCGGGGTGCCAGACGATGCGCCAGCTTCGCTGCTCGCGGGCACGTGCTGCAACCACTGCCAGCAGGCCATTGTCGGGCCCGACATAGTACTTGCCGTCGGCCTCGAGGACCACCGCCGGGCGATCGCTGCCGACACCCGGGTCCACTACCGCGAGGAAGACACTGCCGCGGTCGAAGCCTGCCTGCAGCGCCGCCAGCAGATGCGCGCCGGCGCGCGGGGCGAAGTCGGGCACCCGATGCAGCAGATCGACGATCGCCATGTCAGCACGGCCGACACGCAGCAAGACCGCCTTCATCTGGCCGACGTAAGGGTCATCGATGCCGAAATCCGTGAACAGAACGATCATGGCGTGCGGGAAGTGGGGTGGCCGACCGGCAGCATAGCGCGTATCGCCAGTTGCTGACAGCCGCGGCCCGCCGCATGGGCACTGGGTGGGTGTCGTTGATCTGCGTTAAGATCCGGCGCAGTCGTCAGCAATCCAACCGGGGGAACCGCTTCCATGGGCCATTTCAGGCATCACGTGTTTTTCTGCTGCAATCAGCGTAGCGAGGGAGAAACCTGCTGCAACAACTCTGGTGCGACAGCGGCGCAGACCTACGCCAAGGACCGGATCGGCGAACTGCACCTCAAGGGCGCCGGCAAGGTGCGCATCAACAAGGCTGGCTGCCTCGACCGTTGCGACAACGGCCCGGTCCTGGTGGTTTACCCGGAAGGCGTCTGGTACAGCTACGTCGATAACGAGGACATCGAGGAAATCATCCAGGAGCATCTGGTGCACGGACGGGTGGTCGACCGCCTGCGCATCTGAATGGCCGGGCGCGAAGCCGGCCACCGACCGCCAGCGGTGCCTGCATGGCCCTCTGGCGCTGCCGGCGAGACGCTTGCAGGCACCGAAGCGGCAGCGCACGTCGGTCTTGCGCTGGCTCCGACCCTGGCCGGAGCCGGTATCGGCACTGCAGGCCGCGACAGCGACCGCCCGATGAACTTCCCCGGAGAGATGATGAGAAATCTGCTGGCTCGCCTGCTGCTGGTCGCAGTGCCGTACCTGCTGTACGCTGGCACGCCGGCGAGCGGAGCGGAGAGGCCGCTGCTGCCGGCGACGCTCAACGAAGAGCTGCGGATGCTGCCCGTCGGCACGGGCTGGTCGAGTGTCGAACTCGAAACGACGCTCTTCGTACCGCCGGGTGCCGGCCCCTTCCCGCTCGTCGTCATCAACCACGGGCGGGTCACCGGCGATCCGCGCTTCGACCCACGTGCCCGCCATCTCGTCGCCAGTCGCGAGTTCCTGCGGCGCGGCTACGTGGTGGCGATACCGATGCGCCCGGGGTTCTCGAAGTCCGGCGGCAGCTACGTCGATCCGCGCTGCGACATCGAGAGCAGCGCTCGGCTGCAGGCGGAAACGATCATCGCCGTCCTGCGTCAGCTGCGACTGCGGCCAGACATCGATCCCGACCGCATCCTGCTCATCGGCGAATCGGAAGGCGGCATGGGAGTCATGGCGGCGGCGGCGACCGGCTTCCCGGGCCTGCGTGGCGTCCTGAATCTTGCCGGTGGCCTGCGCTCCGGCGCTGCCGACTGCCTCTGGCAGGAGGCGCTGGTCGAGTCCTTCGCCGCCTTCGGCAGGACCAGCAAGGTGCCCTCGCTCTGGTTCTACGGTGACGGCGGCAGTCACTGGGGCAAGGAACTGCCGCGGCAGCTGCACCGCGCCTACCGCGAGGCGGGCGGGCAGGCCGAGCTGATCACCGATACGGATTTCGCCGGCGATGCGCAGGCGCTGTTCGCCAGCGCGCAGGGGGTACCGATCTGGTGGCCGGAAAGCGAACGCTTCCTGCGCGAGATCGGCCTGCCAACCGAGATCCTCTTCGACGTCGTGTCGACGCCACGGCCGGCGCCGACCGGCTACGCCGAACTGAGCGACAGCGAAGCGCTGCCGTATGTCGACGAGTACCGGCGCGAGCTCTACCGAAGGTTTCTCGGATTGCCACTGCCACGTGCCTTCGCCATCGCAACCACCGGCAACGTCGGCTGGGCACAGGGCGGAACCGACCCGCTGGCAGCGGCTCTCGGCAACTGCGAGCGCTCCGCCAGGCGCGCTTGCGCCCTGTACGCGGTCGACGACGAGGTCGTCTGGCAGGCCGGGGAAGGCTCGCGATCGCCAGCCACGGACCCGCTGCGCGAGCCGTGAAAGCGGCCGGCAGCGGCCCCATGCGATGGTCGTGCATGGCCGTGACGTCCCCGCCTGACGCACCGGCAAGAGCGCCGCCGGGGACGACACAGACAGTGAAAGGAAGCTGAGGAATGAGACTGCCCCCGGAGCACCTGCTGCTCGACGGACCCGTCGGCAAGATCGAGATCACGGTCGAGAACCCCGGAGCGCCACGCGGCATTGCGCTGATCGCCCACCCGCATCCGCTCTTCGGCGGCGGCAACACCAACAAGGTGGTGCAGACGCTCGCGCGCACCTTCAACCATCTCGACTACGTCGCCCTGCGGCCGAATTTCCGTGGCGTCGGCCGCAGCGAAGGCAGGCACGATGACGGCAACGGCGAAACCGCAGATCTGCTCGCCGTGCTGGCGGAAGCGAAGTGCCGCTACGGCAACCTGCCGGTGGCGCTGGCGGGCTTCTCCTTCGGCGCCTACGTGCAGACGCGGGTCGCCGAAGCCTTGCTGGAATGCGGACATCCGGCGCAGCGACTGGTGCTCGTGGGCACCGCCTCCGGATTCGTCGAAGGAGCGCGTCGCTACCACACCAAGGCCGTACCGGGTGACACCATCGTCATTCACGGCTCCGAGGATGCCACCGTCCCGCTGGCGAACGTCCTCGAATGGGCGAGGCCGCTCGAGCTGCCGGTGGTGGTCGTCCCCGGTGCCGACCACTTCTTTCACCGCCGGCTGCACGTCATCCGCGAGATCGTCAGTCGCGCCTGGCGTCACTGAGCAGTGGCGTCGCCCCAGCGGGCGATGGTCGTCGCAGCCCTGCGCGACGGTTCCGCGCCGGCGCGCAACGTCGAGCCATCAGCCGCGCCCGCCATCGCCTTGTGGCAGCCGCCCCGCGATTGACGGCCCTTCCCGCGCCCTGTAATCTCGCACTGACGTCAAGCGGTTGCCAACTCTTGACGGTTTCCGTTTCTCCTTCCGACCGGCTGCTGCGCCGAAGAGCTTCCTCGATGCACGTCCTTCTCAGCCAGAATCTCTGGTCGCCGCTCCGGTCGCTCATCTTGGCCATCTGCGTCCTCACCGCTTGCGCCCCGCCAGAACCGATCCGCATCGGTTTCATCGGCGGGACTTCCGGGCGCGTGGCCGATCTCGGCATCGCCGGCCGCGACGCCGTGCTGCTGGCCGTCGAGCTGCGCAATCAGGCAGGCGGCATCGCCGGACGCAAGGTCGAACTGCTGATCAGGGATGACCAGCAGGATCCGGAGGCTGCCAAACGGGCACTCCGCGAACTGGCCGCCCAGGGTGTCGTCGCCATCGTCGGTCCGATGACCAGTGCCATGGCAATACCGATGGTACCGATCGCCAATGAAGCGGGCATCCTGCTGCTGAGCCCGACTGCTTCCACCGACGAGTTGGGCGGGCGCGACGACCACTTCTTTCGCCTGAACGCCTCGACGCACGAGAACGCAAGCCGGGTCGCGCTCTATCATCTGGGGCAACAGACGACTCGCCGACTGGGCGTAGCCTACGACCGGCGCAACCAGGCCTATGCCGAGCCATGGCTGAAGAGTTTCACCGCCACGTACGTGCAGGGAGGCGGCGAATTGGCCAGTCCGGTCGGATTTACTGCCGGAGGTGAAGCCGCCTTGCTGCCGGTAGCACAGGCGCTCCTCGCGACCCCGGTCGATGGCGTGCTGATCGTCGGCAACTCGATGGACACGGCGATGTTGTGCCAGCAACTGCGCAAGCTCGACCCGCGTGTGCCGATCATCGCTTCCGAATGGGCGGCCACCGAGCGCTTGCTCGAACTTGGTGGCAAGGCGGTGGAGGGAGTGATCGTGGCACAGAACTTCGATCGCAACAGCACCGCGCCGCGCTACCGAAGCTTCCACGAGACCTACCGTGAACGCTTTCATCGCGAACCCGGTTTCGGTGGCGTGATCGCCTTCGACGCCGCCAACGTCCTGCTGGATGCCCTGGCCGAGCGTCAGGAGGGGCGCAGCATCAAGGACACCATTCTCGCCAGGCGGCGCTTCGAAGGCGTGCAGGAGCCGATCGTTTTCAACGAGTTCGGTGACGTCACGCGCAGGCTCTTCATGACCATCGCGCGTGGTGGCGAATTCGTCGTGGTCGACTAGGAAGATGCCTCCGGTTCGGCCACTCCGGCTGTGGTTGGCACTGCGGTTGGTTCTGCCCGGGATCGTTCCCCTGGCGATCGTTGCCGCACTCGTTCTCGGGATCCTGCTGCCGCAACTGCATGCCGGCATCGAGCTGCGTCACCAGGCGCTGGCCCGGGCGGTCGCCGGCCAGGTCGAAACGCATCTGCAGGGCGCCGGCCGCGAACTGCGCTCCGTCGCAGCCGACTTCGGCAACCGCAGCAACTACCCGGCGTCGTTCTGGCTTGCCCCTCTCGATGCGCATGCCGGATCGGGCGAGGTCTTCGCGGCAATCTACATCGTCGATGCCGACGACTCGGTTCTCGCAGTCGGCCTGCCCGAGTCGTAGCGTGGTCAGCGTGCCGACCTCCTGCAGCTCGACCTCTCCGCGTGGAGCTCGCTGCAGACGGCGCGACAGAACAGGCAGGCGACATGGTCGGCAACCTTTCTGTCCACAGTCAGCGGCCGATTGGCGGTGACGCTGGCGATTCCGATGGACAGCCGACTTCTGGTCGGCGAGATTGCCATCGATCAGTTGTCGAAATTCATTGCTCACATGCCTGCCGGGTCCGGGATGACGACGATGATCGTCGATCGTCGGGGTCAGGTGATCGCGCACTCGCAGATCGAGCTGAGCGGACAGCAGTTCAGCGTTGGTGACCTGTCAATCGTTCGCGATGCGCTGCAGGGGCGTTTCGCGACAGGTTCCTTCGAATGGGGCGGCGAGACCTACGTCGGCACCCCGGTCGGCATTTCACAGCTCGACTGGATCGTCGTCGTCGCCCAGCCGCGCAGCGAGACGCTGCAGCCTGTTCTGTCGGCACTCTGGGCGCTGACTGCGGGTGCGCTGGTGGCCGTACTGCTGGCGATCGCGGTTGCCTTGCTGCTCTCCCGCGCCTTCGCGCGCGGCATCGACCGCTACGCGGCGCACGCGCATGCGATCGCCGAAGGGAATTATGCTCAGCCGTGGGAAACATTCCACATCCGGGAAATCGACGCCCTGAGCGGCGATCTGGAGCGGATGTCACTCGCGATCCGTCAGCGCGAACGGGATCTGGCAGCCAGCGAGGCGCGCTATCGCTCATTGATCAGCAGCCTGCCCGTGGTCATCTTCCAGTTCGATGAGCGGGGCCGCTTTACCCTCTGTGAAGGCAAGGGCCTGGAGCGGGTTGGCCGGAAGACGGGCAACGTCGTCGGGCGGTCGGTATTCGACCTCTTCCGCGATTCCTCCGCCGTCTGCGCACATGCCCGACGTGCCATCACTGGCGAAGCGATGCGCTTCGCCACGCCGATCGGCAGCCTGCTGTTCGAGGTCTACCTCAACCCACTGCGCGATCGCGACGGCGACCTCCAGGTTACGGGCGTCGCCGTGGACATCACCGAGCGCGAGAAGGCAGCGTCGTCGCTGCGCGTCTCGCATGGCCTGCTCGATGCCATCAGCCATGCGCAATCCCTCTACATCACCGGCGCCGATCCGCAGGCCATTTTCGACGGCATGTTGTCGGCGCTTCTGGAGATGACCGCAAGCGAGTACGGCTTCATCGGCGAAGTGCTGCACGAGGCCGACGGAACGCCCTATCTGAAGACCCAGGCGATCACCAATATCGCGTGGGACGAAACGACGAGGGCTTTCTACGCTGCCACCGCACCCGCGGGAATGGAGTTCCGCAACCTCGACACCCTGTTCGGCGCCGTCATGCGATCGGCGCAACCCGTTCTCACCAACGACCCGGCCAACGATCCGCGTCGCGGCGGCATCCCGCCGGGCCATCCTGCGCTGAACGCATTCATGGGCTTGCCGCTGTTTCGCGGCAGCGAACTGGTCGGCATGATCGGCGTTGCCAACCGCCCGATGGGCTACGACGAGGAGATGGTCGTCCACCTGCAACCCTTCCTGCACACATGTGCCAGTGTCACGCAGGCGATCCGGGAGAACCAGCAGCGCCATCTTGTCGCCGAGGCGCTGCGCGAGAGCGAGGTGCGATTGCGAACCGCCATCGAAAGCATCCCCTTCGACTTCTTTCTCATCGACGCCAGTGGGCGTTACCTGCTGCAGAACTCGGCCTCGCGCAGGAACTGGGGCGATGTGGTCGGCAAGCGCCCGGAGGATCTCACCACGGATGCAGCGCTGCTGGCGCTCTGGCAGAGCAACAATCGCCGCGCCCTTGCCGGCGAGATCGTCGACGAGGAGAGCCGCTTCGGTGTCGGCAAAGACGAGCGATTCGTCCACAACATCATCGCTCCCATCACCGACGGCGGCAGGACCAGAGGCATCGTCGGGCTGAACATCGATGTCACCGACCGCAAGCGGATGGAAGAGGGACTGCTGGACAGTGAAGAGCGTTTCAGGCTGTTCATGCACCACTTTCCTGGACTCGCCTACATCAAGGACGCGGACGGCCGCACGCTTTTCGCCAATCACGGATTCAGGAGCTACCTCGATCTCTCGCCCGACGACATGGTCGGCAAAACCGACCGCGAGCTGTTCCCGGTGGAGTTCGCCGAACAGGTCGCGGCTACCGATCAGCGGATACTGGCATCCGGGCAGTACGAGGAGCGCGAGGAGATCTACGCCGGACGCCACTGGTCCACGCTCAAGTTCCCCCTGCACCGCCCCGGCCAGGCGCCGCTGCTCGGCGGACTGACGCTCGACATCAGCCAGCGCAAGCTCGCCGAAGAAGCCTTGCGCAGCGCCAACCGGCAACTGCGGATGCTCAGCGACTGCAACCAGGCGCTGTTTCGTACCAGCGGCGAAAGTGAACTGCTGCAGACGATCTGCGCGATCGCCGTCGAGGTCGGCGGCTACCGGATGGCCTGGGTCGGTTATGCGGAAGCAGACGACCACAGAACGGTCCGACCAGCGGCGCACGCCGGGTGTGAGGAGGGCTACCTGCGGGAACTGGACGTCAGCTGGGCGGACGACGAGCGCGGCCGGGGGCCGATCGGCACCGCCATTCGCACGCGACGCCCCTGCCTCGTTCGCAGCATCGCCGATGATCCGCGCCTGGCATCCCGGCACGCGGCAGCACTCCGGCGCGACTATGCGGCCGTCTGCGCCCTGCCGCTGACCGCCGGTGACCGCAGCCTCGGTGCACTGGCGGTGTACTCGTCGGCGGCGGAGGTTTTCACCGACGTGGAGATCAACCTGCTGAGCGAACTGGCGAATGATCTGGCCTTCGGCATCGTCGCGCTGCGGACGAGGGACGAGAGGGAACGCGCTGCCCGGGCACTCGAGGACAGTGAGTTCTTCCTCAGGAAATCGCAGGAAGTGGGAGACCTCGGCTCCTACTATTTCGACGTGCGGACGCACACGTGGATCAGTTCGGAGAAACTCGACCAGATCTTCGGCATCGACGACAGCTTCCCCAAGAACACCAGTGGCTGGATCGAACTGGTCCATCCGGACGACAGGGAGGCGGTCTTGCGGCACCTGAGCGACGATGTCCTCGGCCGGCACAGCCGGTTCGACAAGGAGTACCGCATCGTCCGGCACGACAACGGCCAGGAGCGCTGGATGCATGGCCTGGGCGAACTGGAGTTCGACGATCACGGTCTGCCGCGGATGATGATCGGAACGATCCAGGACATCAGCCAGAGCAGGCAGGCCGAGCGCGCGCTGCACGAGAGTGAGGAACGCCTGCAGCAAGCCATCCGTGTTTCGCAACTGGGCATCTTCGATCACGATCACCTCAGCGACCAGATCTACTGGTCACCGGAGCAAAGGCTGATCCACGGCTGGGGCGCCGACCAGCCTGTGACCCTACCGGCGTTTCTCGCCAGCGTCCATGACGACGACCGCCCGAGGATCGCGGCAGCCATCCAGCGGGCTCATGATCCGGCGGGCGACGGGGTGTACGACGTCACGCACCGGATCATCCGCCACGGCGAGATCCGCTGGGTCGTCACGCGTTCGCAGACCTTCTTTGCCGGTGAGGGCAGCGCCCGCCGCCCGCTGCGTACGGTCGGTGCCGACCTCGACGTGACCGATCGCAAGCGGGCAGAGGCGGAACTCGAGCGCTACCGGGAGCAACTCGAGGAACTGGTGACCGAACGTACCGCCGAACTGCGCCAGGCGATGGATCATCTGGTGCAGTCGGAGAAGCTGGCTGCACTGGGCCATTTGGTGGCAGGGGTGGCGCACGAGCTCAACACGCCACTGGGCAACGCCCGCGTCGTTGCCAGCAGCCTCAGCGCCGACCTGCGCGCCTTGGCCCTCGCCGTTGGCTCCGGCGCCGTACGGCGCTCGCAAGTCGAGGACTTCCTCCGTCGCGGACGTGAAGGGCTCGATCTGATGGAACGGAACGCGGCACGCGCTGCCGATCTCATTGGCCAGTTCAAGGAGGTCGCGGTCGACCAGACCAGTGTCCGCCGGAGGCCTTTCAATCTGCGGCAGACGGTCGAGGAACTGCTGCTCACCCTCCGCCCGCAGTTCAGACACAGCAAGCACCGCGTCGAGCTCGACATTCCTCCGGAGATCGAACTCGACAGCTATCCCGGTCCACTCGAACAGGTTCTTGCAAACCTCGTCAGCAATTCGCTGACGCACGCTTTCGCCGGCACCGAAGCGGGCTGCATTCGCATTCAGGCCGATGCAGCGAGCCAGAACCTGGTCGTCCTGCGCTACCGGGACGACGGTTCCGGCATCCCGAGCGGCGACATCAACCGCATCTTCGAACCGTTCTTCACCACCCGCCTCGGCCAAGGCGGCAGCGGCCTGGGACTGTACATCGTGTACAACCTGGTCACCGGCGTTCTGGGAGGCTCCATTCGGGTGCAGAGTGCCGCCGGTGAGGGCACGGGTTTCACCCTGACCCTGCCGCTGACGGCTCCCATCCGCCCGACCGGGAGCTGAGGTCGCAACGGCCGGGCGCCCCACGGGCAGAAGCGGCCGCACGCAGCCAACGCTCCGGAATGCGCACGGGGTGTGCCGGCAGCCCGCAGCCGCACATCACGATGCACCGACGAACTGCCTGTTTGAGGGGCAGCAATCGGGGTAGAATTCTACTCTTCCCACGCACGCTCCCGACACCGGCCGCCATGCAGTTCCTCGGTTTTTCGCTTCGCAACCAGCTCTTTGTCGCGCCCATGGCCGGCGTGACCGATCGCCCTTTCCGGCAGCTCTGCAAGCGAATGGGGGCCGGCCTGGCGGTTTCCGAGATGGTGACCTCGAATTCATTGCTCTATGGCAGTGTGAAAACGCGTCGCCGCGCCGACCACGAAGGCGAAGTGGCGCCAGTCTCGGTACAGATCGCCGGCGCCAGTCCGCAGATGATGGCCGACGCTGCGCGCTACAACGTCGACCACGGGGCGCAGATCATCGACATCAACATGGGCTGTCCGGCGAAGAAGATCTGCAACGTGATGGCCGGTTCGGCCCTGCTCCGCGACGAACCGCTGGTCGCGCAGATTCTCGAGGCGGTGGTCAAAGCCGTGCCGGCGACACCGGTGACACTGAAAATCCGTACCGGCTGGGACCGCGAGAGCCGTAACGCCCTGCGCATCCTGAAGATAGCCGAGGAGTCAGGAATCCGGGCACTGGCGATGCACGGCCGGACGCGCGCCTGCGGCTACAGCGGCGAGGCCGAGTACGAGACGATCAGGCAGGTCAAGTCGGTTGCGGGCATCCCGGTGATCGCCAACGGCGACATCGATTCGCCGGAGAAGGCGCGCTTCGTTCTCGCCAGCACCGGCGCCGACGCGGTGATGATCGGTCGCGCAGCGCAGGGGCGACCCTGGCTGTTTCGCGAGATCGAGCACTTCCTGAACACCGGCACACACCTGCTGCCACCGCCGGTCAGCGAGATTCACGAGGTCTTGCTCGGCCACCTGGACGATGTCCATCTGTTCTATGGCCGGCAGACCGGCGTCGGCATCGCCCGCAAACACATCTCCTGGTATACCCGTGGCCTGCCTGGCTCGGCGTCGTTTCGTCACCGCATGAACCAGCTGTCGACCGTCGAGCTGCAGCGACAGGCGGTGAACGACTTCTTTCTGGTGCTCGCCGAGGACAATGAACGCCTGCCTGCCGCTTCGCAGCCCGTGGTGACGACCGGCGCCCCCCCGCTCGAGGAGCTTGCCGCATGAAGCACGTGCATGATGACGATGACGCCATCGCAACCTGCGTCCGCAAGGCACTGGAAAACTACTTCCATACCCTCGGCGGCGAGCAGCCGGTACCGGTCTACGAGATGGTGATCCGCAGTGTCGAGCGGCCGATGCTCGAAGTCGTTCTGCTGCAGGCCGGCGGCAACCAGACTCTGGCGGCCGGGATTCTCGGCATCAATCGCAACACCTTGCGCAAGAAGCTGCTCGAGCACCGACTGATCACCTGAACTGCTGCCCCGCGAAACGCCCGGTCGGCTTCCTTCCACCCTGTTCACCGTCCATTCCGCCATGAAAATCCGTCAAGCCCTGCTCAGTCTCTCGAACAAGAACGGTGCCCTCGAATTCGCCCGAGGGCTCGTTGCCCACGGCGTCGGGCTCCTGTCGACCGGTGGCACCGCCAGCATGCTGCGCGACGCCGGCCTGCCGGTCACCGAAGTGGGCGACTATACGGGCTTCCCCGAGATGCTCGACGGCCGCGTCAAGACGCTGCACCCGAAGGTGCATGCCGGCATCCTCGCGCGTCGCGATCTTCCCGAGCACATGGCGACACTCGACCGGCACGGCATCCCGACGATCGATCTGGTGTGCGTCAATCTCTACCCATTCCGCGAAACCATCGCCAGGGAGGGCGTGACGCTCGACGAAGCAATCGAGAACATCGATATCGGCGGCCCGGCGATGGTTCGCTCATCGGCCAAGAACTACGGTGGTGTGGCGGTGGTCACCGACCCCGCCGACTACCCGGCACTGCTCGCCGAAATGGCTGCCAGCGACGGCGCGCTCAGCCTGCAGACCCGCTTCGCGCTCGCCAGCAAGGCTTTCGTCCATACCGCCCGCTACGACGCGGCGATCGCCAACTGGCTGACTTCGCTCGACGCGAGCAACCAGCCGCAGGCTTTCCCGACGCACCTGCAGCTCGCCTTCGACCGCGTCGAGACGCTTCGCTACGGCGAGAACCCGCATCAGCAGGCAGCGTTCTACCGTGACCCAACACCGCTCGCCGGGGCGATCGCCAACTACCGCCAGCTGCAGGGCAAGGCGCTGTCCTACAACAACATCGCCGACGCCGACGCCGCCTGGGAGTGCGTCAAGACCTTCGAGGCGCCCGCCTGCGTGATCATCAAGCACGCCAATCCGTGCGGCGTCGCCATTGACGCAAGTCTCGTCGCAGCGTACGAGAAGGCCTTCCAGACCGACTCGACGTCGGCCTTTGGCGGCATCATCGCCTTCAACGGTACGGTCGATGCCGACGTCGTGGCAGCGATGAACGCGCGCAAGCATTTCGTCGAGGTGCTCCTCGCGCCGGCATTCACCGATGCTGCACGAGCGCTGCTGGCGAGCAAGCAGAACCTGCGTGTGCTCGAACTGCCACTGGCACGCGTCTATCACGCCCATGAGATGAAACGCGTCGGCGGCGGGCTGTTGCTGCAGACGGCCGACCGCTTCAACGTTCAGGCCTCGGACCTCAGGGTGGTGACCCGGATTGCGCCAACCGCGGAACAGATCGAGGATCTTCTCTTCGCCTACCGCGTCGCCAAATTCGTCAAGTCCAACGCCATCGTCTTCTGCGGCCGCGGCATGACCCTCGGCGTCGGCGCCGGCCAGATGAGCCGCGTCGACTCGACGCGCATCGCCGCCAGCAAGGCGCGAAGTGCCGGGCTCGATCTGGCGGGCTCGTGCGTCGCTTCGGATGCCTTTTTTCCCTTCCGTGATGGCATCGATGTGCTCGCGGAAGCCGACGCCAAGGCGGTCATCCAGCCCGGGGGCTCGCTGCGTGACGAGGAGGTGATTGCGGCGGCCAACGAACATGCTCTGGCGATGGTGTTCACCGGTGCCCGCCATTTCCGGCACTGAGCAGGCAGCGGCAGCGGCGAGCGGGATTCGTCGGAAGGGTCGGCAGGTGAGAGGATGCAGATGAAATTGCTTGTGATTGGTTCGGGAGGTCGCGAACACGCGCTGGCGTGGCGACTGGCGAAAACGCCCGGGCTGCAGAAGATCTTCGTTGCCCCGGGCAACGCTGGTACAGCACGCGAGAACGAACTGGAGAACGTGCCGCTGACCAACCCGGAACTGCTGGCGGACTTTGCTCAACGCGAGAACGTCCGGCTGACCGTCGTCGGCCCGGAAGCACCTCTGGCCGACGGCATCGTCGACCTCTTCCGTGCCCGTGGTCTGAAGATCTTTGGTCCGACCCGCGAAGCCGCCCAGCTCGAAAGCTCGAAGGATTTCGCCAAGCGCTTCATGCAGAGGCACAACATCCCGACCGCCCGCTTCGCCAGTTTCAGCGAGCGCGCCGCGGCGCACGCCCACGTGGAGCAGCAGGGCGCACCGATCGTCGTCAAGGCCGACGGCCTCGCCGCCGGCAAGGGAGTGATCGTCGCCATCACCAGCAGCGAAGCACACGCCGCGATCGACCGCATGCTGCCGCCTGCAGGGCAGGGCGCGGCGACCGATGGCAGCGTCGCACGGGTGGTCATCGAGGAGTTCCTCGACGGCGAGGAAGCCAGTTTCATCGTCATGGTGGATGGCAGAAACGTCCTGCCACTGGCGTCGAGCCAGGACCACAAGCGAATCGGCGATGGCGATACCGGCCCCAACACCGGCGGCATGGGTGCCTACTCGCCGGCACCGGTCGTGACGCCCGAGGTGCACGCACGCGCGATGCGCGAGATCATCCTGCCGACGGTACGCGGCATGGCTGCCGACGGCATCCCCTACACCGGCTTTCTCTACGCCGGCCTGATGGTCGGCAGGGATGGTTCGGTGAAGACGGTCGAGTTCAACTGCCGCCTCGGCGACCCGGAGACGCAACCGATCATGATGCGTCTCCGATCCGATCTCCTGAACCTGCTCGAGCACGCCGTCGCCGGCCGACTCGACCTCGTCGAGGCCAGCTGGGATCGGCGCGTCGCCCTCGGGGTCGTCCTTGCGGCAGCCAATTATCCCGCCAACCCGCGCACCGGAGACCCGATCAGCGGCCTGCCCGGCAGCAGCGACGACAGTCACGTGTTCCATGCCGGGACGAGCGAGAAGGACGGCCGGATCGTCACCGCCGGTGGCCGCGTCCTCTGTGTGACGACGCTGGCCGAGAGTGTCAGACAGGCGCAGAAACGGGCCTACGACCTGATCACCGGCATCCACTTCGACGGCATGCAGTACCGCCGCGACATCGGCCACCGCGCTGCCAGCCGATGAACGGCAACAGCCCGGCCGGGGATGACGCTGGTCACGGCAGCAAGCCGGCAATGATCGGCGCCGAAGGTCTCAGGGACTATTTCACCGCACTGCAGACACGCCTGGTGACGGCTGTCGAAGCGATCGAGGGCAGTGGCGGCAAGCGCTTGCGCGTCGATCGCTGGGAGAAGGAGGCCGGCGCGCCGCTGCGCGGCAACGGTTGCACCTGCATCATCGAAGGTGGCCGTATCTTCGAACGTGGCGGCATCGCCTTCTCTGAGGTCAGCGGTGCCGCTCTGCCGGCTTCGGCAACCGCCAAACGACCCGAACTCGCCGGGCGCGCATTCGCGGCGATGGGCGTTTCGCTGGTGCTGCACCCGGAGAACCCGTTCTGCCCGACGGCGCACATGAACGTGCGGGCACTCCTCGCCACCCGCGGCGACGCCGCGCCGGTCTGGTGGTTTGGCGGCGGCATGGACCTGACCCCCTACTACCCGTTCGCCGAAGACGTGCGTCACTTCCACGCCACCTGCCGCGCCGCGCTGCAGCCCTTTGGCGACGACTGTCACGCGCGCTACAAGAAGTGGTGTGACGAGTACTTCTTCCTCAAGCACCGCAACGAGCCGCGTGGCGTCGGCGGCGTCTTCTTCGACGATCTCAGCGAAGGCGGCTTCGAGCGCTGTTTCGCTCTCACCCGCGCCGTTGGCGATGCCTTTCGCTTCGCCTACCTGCCGCTGATCGAGAAGCGACAGGCAACGCCCTACGGCGAACGCGAGCGGGACTTTCAGGCCTACCGGCGCGGACGCTACGTCGAATTCAATCTGGTCTGGGATCGTGGCACCCTCTTCGGCCTGCAATCCGGCGGACGCACCGAATCGATCCTGATGTCGCTGCCACCGATCGTCAAGTGGCGTTACGACTGGCAACCCGAGCCGGGAAGCGCGGAAGCGGTCCTTTATGACATGCTGCCGCCGCGCGACTGGGTATAGGCGACCGGCAGCAGGCTGACAGCGGTTCGGCAAAGCGGGCCCATCAGGCCGACTGCGCGGCCGCCGCCCGGTAATGCGGCAGCGCCTCGTCGTGGCGATCGATCTGCTCGAGGAGGCGCGCCAGTTCGAGCCGCGTTGCGCGCTGGTCAGCCAGCGAGAGCGAGGCTTCGAAATAACTCTGCGCCTTGCCCCACAGGCGTTGCGCGAAACAGAGACGACCCAGGGCCAGCAGGAGTTGCGGATCGTCGGGATGTTCCGGCAGCCAGTTCTCGCCGTGCGCGATGCCGCGGATCGCATCGTTGCCGCCGAGGCGCCCGTACAGATCGAGCAGGGTCGAATCCCATTGCCGTGCGAGCTGTTCTTCGATCAACTGCTGCGCCTCGCTGGCCGCGCCGCTTTCGACCAGCGCCTCGGCTGACGAACGTGCGAGGCATGGGTCGTTTTCGCTGTCGGGCAGCTGCCGCAGGTAATCGAGGAGCATGCCCAGGTCGGCCCCGTGCCGCCGGATGTTCTCCCGGTGCGCAGCGAGCTTGAACTCCTGCGCCACTGCCGGTGCGAGCGCGGCGTGCTTTTCGAGCAGCCGGGCGAGACGCAGCACCTCCTGCCAGTTGCCGCAGCCCTGCTGCGCGCGCAGTTCGAGACGCCGGGCGGCGATGTGACGTCCGGCATGCCCCTGCAGGCGCTGCAGCGTCTCCGCCGCCTGCGTGAAGGCGCGGCGATCGAGCTGCATCTCGGCTTCCAGCATCAGGCTTGCCGCCAGCAGTTGCGGATCGTCCCGCCGAGCGCGCTCGAGCCATGTCTGCGCCTTTTGCGGCTCGCCGAGTCGCTGCGCGGCAGCCGCCGCCAGCAGCGCCGCCAGCGCCGGCGAATGACCGGCGGCGTGCGCTTCGGCAGCCATTCGCAAGGCCTGCGCGAAGCGCCCCTCGAAGAGCAGGCGCAGGGCATCGGCGAAGCCGCGGGCAGCTTTCTGCTGCCGGCGCCGCTGCCGGAACACGCGCACCCGCGCTGGCAGCGAGACGCTGAAGACGAGCGCCCGCAGCAAGGCGTAGAGCAGCGCAAAGGCGAGTATGACGAGCAGCAGCGCCAGATTGAGCGAGAGTTCGACGCGATACGGCGGCAGAACCAGCAGCAGGTAGCCCTCGTTGAAGCGAGCCACCAAGGAAACGCCAACCGCCAGCGCGCAGAATGCCAGCAGCCAGAGGAGGCGTCTCACCTCGGTTGTTCCTTGCCCAGCTTGAAAGTCTTGATTGCCGCCAGGCTCTCGTTGAGCGTAGGCACCTCGATGCTGATGTCGGTCGACGCCAGCTGCTTCAAGGCACCTTGCACGGTATGCAGCGATGGCTCGCGCGAGTCGAAATAGCGATCGAGCCAGGCCTGCGCATGTTTCAGCTCGTTGCGGAAGGTCCACTGCTCGCGCGCAAGCAGCGCCAGCCGGGCGTTGAGCAGACGCAACTTGAGGTTCTCGCGCAGGAAGAAGGCCTGCCCCGGCGCGAGCAGGGCCGGCTCGTCGCGATCGAAGCGCTGGATTCGGATCAGGCCCTTGACTTCGTCCCAAAAGTCGCTGCCGAGCCGGCGCCAAAACTCGAGGCCGAGGGGAGAGTTCGCGACCGCATCGGCGGCGGGCACCGCCGATGCGGTCGCCTCGTTCAGCCGCGGTCTTGCCTCGACTGCCAGCGGCAAGCCATCGACGGCATTGATGACGCTTTCCAGGCGCAGGTTCATGCCCACCATGTCCACCTGTGGCACGGCTCGCAGGCGATCGAGATCACGCACCAGAACCTTGCGCAGGCTGATGAACTGCGGCCGGCTGCTGCCCGCCAGCCGCGCATCGGCTGTCTGCAGCGCGAGCACTGCGCCCTGCACGTTGCCGGCCAATTGCAACTGCTGAGCAGCCAGCGTCACCCCCTGTTCGATCTCGGCCAGAACCCACTCGTCACGGCCGCGAGCGAGTCCCTGGTAAAGCTCCTCGAGCATGGCCTGCTGGCTCTGGGACTCGCCGATCTTCGCCTCGAGGGCACCCAAGCGAACCAGGAGTGCAGACAGTTGCTCCTGCGACTGTCTTGCCAGAGCGCGGCTTTCGACCATCACCGCCTCGCCTTCGACCAGGCGGCGAGCCAGTTCCTGTTGCGTTTCGGCCAGTTTCAGGCGTGTTTCCAGCCACTGCCAGGCGGCAAGTCCGAAAGCCAGCGCGACCAGCAGCACCCACGGGTTGCGCCAAGACGACGCGGCGTGGCCAGGCGAAGCCGGCTGCTGTGGCGTCGCGGAGTCGAGCGCCTCGTTCACTGTCGCCGCCAATCGTGGGCGCCGATCGCCACCATTATCCCGGCATCGGCGGGACCACTCTGGATCACCTGCTGCAACCCGAGTGCGCGCGCTAGCTCGGCGATGCGCTGATGCGGCACGAACACCGGGGTCATTCGCAGGCAGGCGATGGCATGCTCGTCGAGCAACCCGACGAGATTGCGCAGGCCTTCGCTCGAGGAGACGATGATCGCGTCGAGTCGAGCGTCGCGCCACAGCGCCTGCAGAGGTGCCACGTCGGGTGGCGCGCTGCGCCGATAGCAGGCGACCGCGTCGACCTGTGCGCCACGGGCGCGCAGGGTGTCGGCGAGCAGGTCACGCCCGCCATTGCCACGCAGGATCAGCACCCGCCGCTGGCGGACCGCAGCGGCCTGCAATTCCGGAATGGCGAGCAGCGACTCGGAGTCGAAGCGCTCAACGGGCAGCAGCACCTCGCCGACCCCATGCGCGGCGAGCGCCGTGACCGTGCCCGGGCCAATGGCAACCGGCCGCAGCGCCGCCGGCCACTGGCGCCGCGCAAGCACCGCCGGCAGGCTGTAGTCGACGGCATTCGGACTGATGAAGATCGCCAGCGAGTAGCTGTCAAGGCGGTCGATGGCCACCAGCAATGGCGCCGGATCGGCAGCGGCAGAAATCTCGAGCAGGGGAAGGACCAGCGCCTCGCCGCCCTGCGCACGAATCCAGGCAGCCAACTGCGACGCCTGCGCCCGCGGGCGCGTGACGACGATCGTCCGGCCATTCAGCGCAGGCACCATCAGCCGGCAACAAGCTGCTGCAGGATCGCGTCTGCCCCCTGGTGACGCAGCATCTGCGCCAGCGAGCAACCGATCGACTCGTCATCGACCAGCGCGCCGCGCAGCTCCCCGCAGACCATCCTGCCGCCGTCCGGCGTCGCCACCCAGCCGCGCAGCCAGAGGCAGTCATCGCCTTCGGGCAGGGCATGGGCGGCGAGGGGGAGCTGACAACTGCCGCCGAGCGCACGCGAAAAAGCGCGCTCGGCGCGCACGCAATGCGCCGTGATGCGATCGTTGAGTGGCGCCACCAGCGCGGCGATTTCAGCACGCTCGGCCAAGACCTCAATGCCAAGGACTCCCTGCCCGGGGGCCGGCAGCGATTGTTCGGGGGTCAGCAATGACCTGATCCGCTCCGGCAGACCAAGGCGGATGAGGCCCGCCGCCGCCAGGATGATGGCGTCGTAGTCGCCGGCATCGAGCTTGCGCAGGCGGGTATCGAGGTTGCCGCGCAGACTCCGGATCACCAGCCGCGGATGGCAGGCGCGCAGGATGGCGGCACGACGCAGGCTCGAAGTACCGACAACGGCACCCGCCGGCAGGTCGTCGAGGCCGGCGAAGCGACTGGAAACAAAAGCGTCGCACGGACTCGCGCGCGCCGAGATCGCCGCCAGAACAAACCCGTCGGGCATCTCCATCGGTACATCCTTCAGCGAATGGACCGCGAGGTCGGCATGCCCCTCCTGCATGGCAAGCTCGAGCTCCTTGATGAACAGGCCCTTACCGCCAATCGCCGCCAGCGGCCGATCGAGGATCTGATCACCGCGAGTGCTCATGCCGAGAATATCGACTGTCGTCTGCGGATATAATCCGCTGAGGCGGGCGCGAACATGTTCTGCCTGCCACATGGCAAGGCGCGATTCGCGCGAGGCAATGACGATACGCGGCTGGACTGGGGGAGCACTCATCACGGCAGAATTCCGGCAGGGATCATCGGCCGGACGTCCGGCAGGCGAGGCCCGCATCGACGCCCCGGCGTCGTGCTGGCGGCACTGATTTTAGCAAGGAGCGTAGTGACTTGTCCGAAAAGCCGGCCTGCCAGCGGCCCGAACTCGCCGACTTCTGGGATCATCGCTTCCGCGGCGGCGTCACACCATGGGACGCTGGTGCCGCACCACTGGAATTGCGCCAGTTTGCGCGCGATTACGTGGCTACCAGCAGCGACGCTGCGGCAGCGGCGGTGCCAGCGCGACACCCACCGCGGGTCCTGATTCCGGGTTGCGGCAGCGGCTTCGACGCGGCCTATCTCGACCGGCATGGTTGGCAGGTGACGGCGCTGGACTTCTCTGCCGCCGCCATCGAACTGGCGCGCCGGGTCGTCGGCCAATCATGGCGCGGCACGCTGCTCGCTGCCGACTTCTTTTCCTTCACCCCGGTAGCCCCTTTCGACGTCGTCTATGAACGAGCCTTTCTCTGTGCGCTGCCGCGCCACCTGTGGTCGGAGTACGCACACAGGATGGCCGATCTGCTGCCCGCCGGCGGCCAGCTCGTCGGCTACTTCTTTTTCGCCGGGGAACTGCGCGGACCGCCGTTCGGCATCCTGCCGGAGCAGTTGGAGGCCCTGCTGACACCAGGGTTCGTCCGCCGCGAGGACCGTGCGGTCAGCGACTCGCTACCGGTCTTTGCCGGTCGCGAACGCTGGCAGGTCTGGCAGCGGCTCTGAGCCTCAGGGCTGCACCTCCTGAATCGCTGTCAGGTGGGCCAGGACATCCTGGATGTCGCCCGCCTGCAGGGTATACAGCACGCCTTCACTGGCACTGTCTTCGTCATGTGGACGATCCGCCTTGAGATAGGCGTCGATCTGCTTCCTGAGATAGCTGGTGTATTGGCCAACCAGCAGCGGGAACATGCCGCGTCCCTTGCCGTTCCTGCCGTGACAGGCGGCGCAGTTCCTGTCGTAAATGAGCCTGCCGTTGTCGATGTTGCCTTCGACGCGCGGAACGATCATTAGCTTTTCCATCGCCAGGAGGCGCGTCAGCGCGTCATCGCCATCCTTGAAGACCGGTGGTCTGGTCGGCAATTCGATCTGTGCCAGGTAGGCGGAGACGAGCTTCATGTCCTCGTCCGGCAACTCGCGTTCCTTGGTGTAGGGATACATCGGCAGATTGACTCGGCGCTGGCTCTGGAACGCCTTCAACTGCTGCTCGAGGTATTTCGGCAACTGTCCGGCGATGCGCGGATACTCGCCCTTCTTGCCGCCGGCACCGAATTCGCCATGACAGGCTGCGCACGGACCGTAGATGTCCTTCGCCCGCTCGAGGTCATGCGCGGCAACCGGCAGGACCACACATCCCGCAAGCAGCACACCCAGGAGTCGACGCAGGAACCCGCAGTGGATCATGGAATTCTCATCGGAAGCGAACGGTCATGACTTTCGACACACCCTTGATGATGAAAGTCATGACCGTTGCGAGTCTCTGTCGCGACTTTCACATCAAACGAGATTATAGAGAGCGCTCCTCGCATCACCTTGATGAGTGTCAAGAAGGCCCAGCCCGCGAGCTGTCGTTCAGCCACCGGTACGACGCACGAGCGACTTCACCAGCGGCCACTGGCGGCGACTGACCGGCAAGCGCTCCGGGATGTCGCACAGCATCGCCTGCCACTGCGTCTCGGCATCGTCGGCGGCACTCCTCGCGAAACCGATGATCGCGTCGCGCGCGACGAGGACGCTGCGGTGCAGCCGGATGAACTGATCGCCGAACTCCTGCTCGAGGTGCGTCAGTGATTCGTCCACCAGGAACTCGCGCTCACGGGTTCGCGCTGTCACGTACTTCAGCTCGGCCTTCAGGTAGATGATCCCGGCGACTGGAATCAACAGCAGGCGACCCCGTTCATGGCAGGAGAGGTGGCTACGCGCCGAATGCTGCAGTTGCGCCAGTTGCGCCGGGCTGAGTTGCCGCTGCTGCCGCAGCTTGCGCAGCGCAGCCAGAAGGCGCGGCGAACGCACCGGCTTGAGCAGGTAGTCGACGGCATTGAGCTCGAAGGCCGCGACCGCATAGGCATCGTAAGCGGTCACGAAGATCACCGCCGGTGGCTGCTGCATGCGCGACAGATGGCGCGCGAATTCGATTCCGTCCATCCTCGGCATGCGAATGTCGACCAGCGCGACGTCCACCTGGTGCGCGGCGATAAGCCCAAGCGCGACGACGCCGTTTTCGGCCTCGGCAACCACCTCGTTCGGCAGTTCGGCGGCGAGATCGGCGAGCAGATCGCGCAGGCGCGCACGCGCCGGCGCTTCGTCGTCAACGATCAGCACCGAAACCGGAGACGGGGCGATGATCGCACTCACCGTGAGCGACCGCCGCAGGGCAGGACGATGTGTACGCGATACTCGCGGCTGCCGTCGGCGAGTTGCACCTCGCCGGTTTCGAGTCGGGCCTCGAGATCGTAGTGCAGAGCCAGGCGCTCGCGAATGTTGTCGAGTGCCATATGATTGCCGCGCGAATGCTCGGCCAGGGCGACGCTCGGGTTGGCGAGATCGATGTGCAGTTCTTCGCCACGCAACAGCAGACCGACGCGGATCGTGCCGCCTTCGGCCGACGGCTCGATACCGTGGTACACGGCGTTCTCGAGCAGCGGCTGCAGCAGCAGCGGCGGTACCGCGAGATTCGGCAGCGGATCGCCAATGCTCCACTCGACCTGCAGTCGCTCGCCCAGGCGCAGTTTCTCGAGGTCGAGGTACTGCCGGCACAGGGCCAACTCGTCGCCGATCGGCACCAGTTGGCGCGGGTCACGCAGAAGGGCGCGAAACAGTTCGGCAAGTTCTTCGAGCGCGCTTTCGGCACGCCGCGGGTCGAGGCGAATCAGCGAGATCACTGCCGTGAGGCTGTTGAAAAGGAAATGCGGCCGGATGCGGGCAGTCAGCGATTGCAGACGCGCTTCGATCAGGGCCGGCGACAAGGCGCTGGCGCGCAACGCGAGATAGGAGAGCATGAACGCCGCCGCCGTGCCAGCAAGCAGGCCGGCCCGCACCAGTCCTTGCCAGCCCCATTCGTCGAAGGTGAGAGAGGACCACAGCGCCGACAGCAGGACTGCCGAGGAGGCAGCCAGCAGAACGACGATGCTGCGGGCGTTCCACAGCGCGAGACCCTGCAGCCGGTTGCCGAGAAGTGCCAGCAGGGCCAGATTGAACAGCAGCAGCGGTTGCAGCCAGGCGGCCATGGCCACGTAGTCATGCAGGCAGTCCGCCAGGCCGTCGCTGCGTACCAGCGCGGCGAGCAAGGCCAGCAGATTGACGCCAAGCAGGACGCGCAGCATGACCCCGGCATTGCGGAAGTCGGGCAGCGGCTGGCCGTCCGGGTTTTGCTTTATACTTGCCATCAATTGCAGTGGCGCCTGTACTAGGTTCTACGAATGATTTTAGCCCAGGAACCTGTTCCCCATGAGCCAATCGGACACTTCCCAATACACCTGGGCCGGCCGCTTCTCCGAACCGACTTCTGAACTCGTCAAACGCTACACCGCCTCGGTACGCTTCGACCAGCGGATGTGGCGGCAGGACATCCGCGCCTCACGGGCACATGCGACGATGCTTGCCCGGCAGGGAATCATCAGTGCTGCCGACCTTGCCGATATCGAAAGCGGCATGGTACAGGTGGTGAGCGAGATAGAAGGCGGCACTTTCGTCTGGTCGGTCGACCTCGAAGACGTCCACCTGAACATCGAAAAGCGGCTGACGACGCTGATCGGCGACGCCGGCAAGCGCCTGCACACCGGCCGCTCGCGCAACGACCAGGTGGCGACCGACATTCGTCTCTATCTGCGCGACGCGATCGACGGTATCGACGCCCTGCTCGGCGAGTTCCAGAACAGGCTCCTGGATCTGGCGGAGCGAGAAGCGGCGACGCCGCTACCCGGCTTCACGCACCTGCAGGTCGCCCAGCCGGTCACGCTCGGACATCACCTGCTCGCCTATCTCGAGATGACGCGGCGCGACGTCGAGCGGTTCGCCGATTGCCGGCGGCGCACCAACCGGTTGCCGCTCGGCGCTGCCGCGCTCGCCGGCACCACCTATCCGATCGACCGGCAGTACGTCGCCGAGTTGCTGGGTTTCGCCGAGGTCTGCGAGAACTCGCTCGACGCGGTCTCCGACCGCGACTTCGCGATCGAATTCTGCGCTGCCAGCGCGCTGCTGATGATGCATCTGTCGCGGCTATCGGAAGAACTGGTGCTGTGGATGACTCCGCGTTTCGGCTTCATCACCCTTGCCGACCGCTTCTGCACCGGCAGTTCGATCATGCCGCAGAAGAAGAATCCGGACGTGCCGGAACTGGCGCGCGGCAAGACCGGCCGCGTCTTCGGCCACCTCGTCGCACTCCTGACCCTGATGAAGGGGCAGCCGCTGGCCTACAACAAGGACAACCAGGAAGACAAGGAGCCACTTTTCGACGCCGTCGACACCGTCACCGACACGCTGCGCGTCTTCATCGAGATGATCCCGGGAATCACCGCCCATCCGGAGAACATGCGCAGCGCCCTGCGCCAGGGTTTCGCGACGGCGACCGACCTTGCCGACTACCTGACCCGCAAGGGGCTGCCGTTTCGCGATGCCCACGAGGCGGTCGGCCTTGCCGTTCGCCGCGCGGAAGAGCTGGGTGCAGAGCTGGCGCAGCTGTCGCTGGCCGAGTTGCGACAGTTCTCGCCGCTGATCGACGACGATGTCTTTGCCGTGTTGACGATCGAAGGCTCGCTCGCGGCACGCAATCACCGGGGTGCCACTGCACCAGAGCAGGTCAGGGCGGCGATCGCCCGCGCCCGCGCCCCCACCTAGACGCCCGTCGCGCACATGGAGAAGGTCGGCAAGTACGAGCTGGTGCGCGAAATCGGTCGCGGCGCCACATCCACGGTGTACCTGGGAAGCGACCCCTTCACCCGGCGCGAGGTGGCGATCAAGATTGCCTTCCCGGGCATCCTCAAGGATCCCAGGAGGGGGAAGCTATACACCCACCTCTTTCTCAACGAGGCAGCACTGATCGGCAAGATGTCGCACCCGCACATCGTTCAGACCTACGATGCGGTGGTCGATGACCAGCTCTGCTACATCGTCATGGAGCATGTCCCTGGCGGCACCCTCGAGGCGGTCTGCTCCCCCGACCGCCTGCTGTCCATCGAGCGCGTCGTCGAGATCATCTTCAAGTGCACACGGGCGCTCGATTTCGCCTTCCGCATGGGAATCACCCACCGCGACATCAAGCCGGCCAACATCCTCTTTGTCAACACCGACCCGACTCAGGGCGACATCAAGATCTCCGATTTCGGTGCCGCGATCATCGGCTCGCCCGACCGTACGCTGGTGCTCGGCATCGGCTCGCCGGCCTACATGTCGCCGGAACAGGTGAAGGACCGCGCGCTCGATCATCAGACCGACATCTACTCGCTTGGCGTTGTCATGTACCAGTTGCTCACCGGGCAATTGCCGTTCCAGGCGCGCAACAGCTATGACCTCGTATACCAGATCATCAACGCCGAGCCACGCCGCCCGTCGTCATTGCGCAGCGAGATTCCCGCCGCGCTCGATGCCATCGTCGCGCGCGCGATGAGCAAGCAGCTTGACGTGCGCTACACGAGTTGGAGCGAGTTTGGGCACGACCTGACGCTTGCTTTCCGCGGCAGGAGGCTGAGCGTGCCGGCAGAGCGCATGGCCGACTTCGAGAAGTTCGAAAGGCTCCGGTCGTTCGGCTTCTTCACCGAGTTCTCCGAGGCCGAAATCTGGGAAGTCGTGCGCTTTTCGAAGTGGAGCCGGGTTGCACCGGGCACCGTCATCATCAGCGACGGCGAGGTCGGCGATTGCTTCTACTTCCTCGCCGAAGGCGAACTGAAGGTGCTCAAGAACGGCATGCTCCTCGACCTGCTGACGAGTGGCGAGTGTTTTGGCGAGATGGCGGTGATCGGCAAGCCGAACTCCCTGCGAGGTGCCGATGTCGTCGCTCTGACCGACGCCAAGCTGATGATGATCGCCGGTACTGCCCTGCAGGAATCGTCGGCGACATGCCGCATGCACTTCTACCAGTCGTTCCTCGCGGTCCTCAGCGACCGGCTGGCCTCGGCCAATGTCCGGCTGGTATCGTTCTGACGCCGGCTGTGGATGGCCAGGTTGGCACCGGGACCGCGACGCCGGCTCCGCCGCTGCTCAGTGACCGCAGAAGGGTGCGACGCCATTGAAGCCCATCAGGGCCTGCCGCTGGTAACTCGTGCGGACGATCCCGCTGCTGGCGTCGAAGAGCACGTCAAAACGCGCGAGCTGGTTCCACGAATCGCAGAACTGCCACTCCCAGACAAGTTCGTCGCGCGCCCGGAAATAAGCCGTCCATTCCGGCACCGGCGGCCCGAGCAGGCGCAAAACCGACTCCCTGTCGCTCTTGCCGGGCACGATACGCGCGAAATGCTCCATGTCCAGAACCTGCTCAATACGCTGCAAGCGTCCATCGGGATCGATGAAGACCATGAACGTCTGCGGACCCGAGGGGCCCCGCGGATAGGCCAGCTGTTCGCTGCCGTCTGGATCCTTCCAGCGCATCGCCGGAGTACCCATCGTCGCCATGACGTCGGGCACGGTCGCGACACCGGGTTTCAGGCCGTATCCACTGTAGCCGGCGCAGGCCGCAAGCACGATAACGGCGACGAGCGCCGGCGCAAAACGCCTCATCAAGGATCCCGAGTTCATGTGACCTCCCGCTGGATGGCTTGCCAGCGGATGATTATCGCGCGGAACGAGCGCGCAGACGAGGGGATGCAGCCAAGCAGCGAACACGCCCGAGAACCGCCGGCGGTGTGTCGGCCGGCGGCCGGCGGCCGGCGACCGGACGCCGCGTGGGCACGGGCGACGGCTGCCGCCAACGTGCCGTCGCTGGCTTCCCTGCCCGGCCGCAGCCTCAGTTGCCGTCAGCTACGTCCTGCAGGAGCTTCTGCAGTTCCCCATCCTCGTACATCTCGCGCATGATGTCGCAACCGCCGATGAACTCGCCATGCACATAGAGCTGCGGAATCGTCGGCCAGTTGGCGTACTCCTTGATGCCGCTACGGATCGCCGCGTCTTCCAGGACATTGACGCTGAAGAAGCCCGATACGCCGCAAGCCTTGAGAATCTGTACCGAGACGGCCGAGAAGCCGCACTGTGGAAACTGCGGGGTCCCTTTCATGTAGAGCACCACGGGGTTGCTCGTTACCTGTTCCTTGATCAGTTGCTGCACATCCATGACTGAACCTCATGCTGTATATGGTTGAAAATGATGGTTGAAAAAGCGACAGTCACCGGCTGCGACGCTCAGTCGCCGCCGGTGACAAGGCTCGCACCGCTGACCCGCTCGATGCCCGACAGATCGGGCCACGAAGCAGCCCCGCCCAAGCCGGCCCGTCGCAGCAGATGACGCACCGCCACCGCCTGGTCGTAACCATGCTCGATGAGCAACCAGCCCCCGGGCAGGAGGTGCCTCATCGCACCACCAACGATCACCCGGATGCAATCGAGTCCGTCGCCACCGCGGACGCCATCGGTCAAGGCCATCCGTGGTTCGAACGGCAGACCGCCATTCTCCAGATGCGGGTCCGCCGCTGCCACGTAGGGCGGATTGGCGACGATCAGGTCGAAGCGCTCCCCGACCAGGGGTCCGTACCAGTCACCTTCGATAAAGCGCACCGCGGCGTCGTGCAGGCGGGCGTTTCGCCGCGCAACGGCGAGCGCCGCCGGCGACAGATCCACAGCGACCACTCTCGCTTGCGGGCTATGGCACTTGAGGCTCACCGCCAGCACCCCGGAACCAGTGCCAAGATCGGCGACAACGGGCTCAGGCATGTGCTGCAGGCGTTCGAGTGCCAGTTCGACCAGCAGTTCCGTCTCCGGCCGGGGAATCAGCACGTCAGCGGTGATCTTGAACTCGCGGCCATAGAAGCCCGCTGATCCGACCAGATACGCCAGCGGCTCGCCGCCCGCGCGTCGCCGCACGAGCTCATCCAGCCGGGTCGTCTGCAGCGCTGACAGCAGCTTTTCCGGGTAAGCGAGAAGGTCGGCGTGACTACAGCCGGCGACGTGCTCGAGCAACCGGCGCGCATCCAGGCGATCGATCCGCTGCCGCGCCAGGCGCCACGCTTCACCAATGCTCGTCATCCGGCAACCATCGCGGCACCAGCGGTCACCGCCCCGACGTGCCATCGGCACCACCGGCCGACATCTGCTGCCATGCGCTTCACTCGGCGCCGGCCAGCATCGCCAGCTGGTCGGCCTGATGCTCAGCGGTGAGCGCCGTCATCAGCTCGTCGAGCTCGCCATCCATGATGGCGTCGATCTTGTACAGGGTCAGGTTGATGCGATGGTCGGTCACCCGCCCCTGCGGAAAGTTGTAGGTGCGAATGCGCTCCGAACGGTCACCGCTGCCGATGAGGTTCCGGCGCGTCGAAGCTATGCTCGCGTGCTGCTCGCGTTCCTGCTGGTCCTTGATCCGCGCCACCAGTACCGACAGGGCCTGCGCCTTGTTCTTGTGTTGCGAGCGGTCATCCTGACACTCGACGACAATCCCGGTTGGCAGGTGCGTGATGCGCACCGCCGAGTCGGTCTTGTTGATGTGCTGCCCGCCCGCTCCGGACGCGCGGTAGGTATCCACGCGGATGTCCGCCGGGTTGATCAGCACCTCCTCGAGTGCCTCCGCCTCCGGCATGACGGCTACCGTACAAGCCGAAGTATGAATGCGGCCCTGCGCCTCGGTTTCGGGCACGCGCTGCACTCGATGGCCTCCCGATTCGAACTTCAGCCGCGAGTAGACGCCACCGCCGCTGATGCGGGCAATGATTTCCCGATAGCCACCGACGTCGGAAGGGCTCGCCGAAATCACCTCGACCTGCCAGCGCCGGCGCTCGGCATAGCGCCCGTACATACGAAACAGGTTGCCGGCAAAGAGAGCCGATTCATCGCCGCCGGTCCCGGCGCGGATCTCGAGGAAGACGTTGCGCTCGTCATTGGCATCGCGGGGCAGCAGCAGCTTCTGCAACTCGGCCTCGATCGCCGGCAGGCGCTCGCGGATGGCGGCCACTTCGGCCTCGGCCAGTTCCCGCATTTCCGGATCGTTCAGCAGTTCCAGGCCGGCGGCAAGATCAGCCTGGGCTCGCCGCCAGTCGTGGTACAGACCGACCACCGGGCCAAGCTCGGCGTGCTCGCGCGACAGCTTGCGGTACTCGTCGATGTCCCGAGTCACTTCACCGTGGGCCAGCATGCGGTCGAGCTCGTCAAGCCGCCCGGCAAGATGCTCCAGTTTGTCACGAATACTCTCGTTCATCAGATCGTCGGTTCCATTAATGTGAAGGGCGCGTCTGCAACCCACACCTCTCCCCGCTCACCTGTGCGGGAGAAGGGCCGGGGCTGCGAGAAACGGTCATGACTTTCATGAGCAGGGGGGTCGCAACGGCGCATGACCGTCCGGTGAGGAATACGGGGAACAGCTCCAGGAGGAGCACGGCATCAGCCTAACCGACTAGTCACCCGGGCGCGGATCTGCGTGCAGGCGGAAAAGGGATGCAACAGCGGCGGGCAGGCCATCGTTCTCGCCACCAGCCTGCGTCAGCGCCTGTGTCGGAGCATGCAGAAACTTGTTGGTCAACCGGTGCGACAGTTGTTCGACGACCTGTGCCGGATCCTCTCCCTTGGCGAGCAACTTGAGCGCGTGCTCGAGCTCGTGCCGTCGAGCGCGGTCGGCGGCATCGCGGAGCGAGCGGATGATCGGTACCGTCG
The DNA here is from genome assembly GCA_002345025.1 of Candidatus Accumulibacter iunctus. GTDB lineage: Bacteria > Pseudomonadota > Gammaproteobacteria > Burkholderiales > Rhodocyclaceae > Accumulibacter > Accumulibacter iunctus. The sequence goes on from DDUX01000123.1 coordinate 34,537, forward strand.
CACGCGTCGCGAGCCAGCGCAGGAATCCTTCGACACGCTCGGCGATGATCGCCTCGGCGTCCACCACGGCCGCTTGGCGCGACTCCAGACCCGACTCCACCACCTGCGCCAGATCGTCGACCGTATACAGGAAGACATCGTCCATTTCGCCGACCTCGGGTTCGATGTCGCGCGGTACCGCAAGGTCGACCATGAAGACGGGGCGATGACGGCGCAACCTGATCGCCCGCTCGACCATCCCGAGTCCGATGATCGGCAGTGGGCTGGCAGTACAGGAAACGACGATGTCGAACTGCGCCAACCGTTCGCCAAGTTCCTCGAGGCGAATGGCGGAGCCACCAAAGCGATTGGCCAGAGCGAGCCCGCGCTCGATCGTGCGATTGGCGATCACCACCTGCTTCGGCTGCTGCGCGGCGAAATGGCGGGCGCACAGCTCGACCATCTCGCCTGCGCCGATGAAGAGGATTCGCTGCTCGCCGATCCGCTCGAAAATCCTGCCCGCCAGCCGCACTGCCGCCGCCGCCATCGACACGATGTTGGCACCGATGGCCGTCGTCGAGCGGACCTCCTTCGCTACCGCGAAGGACTGCTGAAAGAGCTTGTGCAGGGTCGTGCCCAGGGTTCCCGCCTCCTCTGCGGCACGCACCGCCTCCTTCATCTGCCCGAGGATCTGCGGCTCGCCGAGAACCATTGAATCGAGTCCACTGGCAACCCGGAAGGCATGCCTGACAGCCACACGCTCAGGGTAGGTATACAGGTAGGGTTCGATCTGCCGCCTTTCCAGCCGGTGGTACTCGGCCAGCCACTGGCTCGCCACTTCGGGCACATCCGTCGCCAGATAGACCTCCGTCCGGTTGCAGGTCGACAGGATCGCTGCTTCGTGAATCGGCTTGCAGCGCCTCAGGTCGGCAAGCGCCTGCTGAACCCGTTCGGCGTGAAAAGCCACCTGCTCACGGATCGATAGTGGCGCCGAGTGGTGGTTGATGCCAAGGGTATACAACGCCATGCTGAGGGACGGTGAGCGACGGTCGGATGGTCACGGGGTGGCGGGCGATTATATCACCGCCAACCCGACCATCCCGGAGCGAAGGGCTGCTGCCAGTCCGTCAGGGAATCTCCTCGGCCGGCTTGCCGATGAAGTAGCCCTGCGCGTAGTCGACGCCGAAGCTGGCCAGCATGTTCAGGGCGCGCTCATCCTCGACGAACTCGGCAACGGTCTTCTTGCCAAAGCCATGCGCCACCTTCGACAGCGCTTCGACAAAGACCTGGTCATCCTGACTGTCGACGAGCGAGCGGACAAAGGAACCGTCGATCTTGACGTAATCCACCGGCAACTGCTTGACGTAGTTGAAAGACGAAAAGCCGACACCGAAGTCATCAAGCGAGAACGCGCAACCGAGTTCACGGACCGCGCTCATGAACCTTCGGGCGGCAGCGAAATCGGCAACGGCAGCCGTCTCGGTGATCTCGAAAACAATGTCGCTGGCCAAGTCGCGACGCTGCGTCAGCTTCTCGCGCAGGAAGGAGAGCAGGCTGGCGTCATTGATGCTGACACCGGACAGATTGATCGAGAACTTGTAACTCGCGCCGGCCCGACGCGAGACTTCCATCCTGGTGAGGACCATGCTGATCACGTGGCGGTCGATCTCGCGTATCAGGCCACTGCTCTCGGCCACTTCCATGAAGATGCCCGGCGGAACGATGCCGCCGTCGGCTGCCCGCATGCGCACCAGCGCCTCGAAGTGGCTGACCTTGCGGGCACCGATGTCGAGGATGGGCTGGTAGTGCACGACGAACCCGTCGTGTACCAGGGCACGGTTGATCATCTCTTCCCAGTGCAGGCGACTCTGCATCTTTTCCTGCACCCCCTCTCCCTCGGAGTAGACGTGCCACCCCCCTCCGCCCTTGGACTTCGCCTGATACATGGCAATGTCGGCGTTGGTCAGAAGCAGTTCGGCGTCCATCTTCGCCGCCGAGAAGACAACGATGCCGATGCTCGCAGATACACGATGGTTCGCCCCGAGACCTGGAAACTTGATCTCCGCCAGACGACGGTTGATTTTCTCCGCCACCTGCACGGCGCCGGCACTGTCGCATTCATGCAGCAGGACGCCCAGTTCGTCACCACCCAGGCGCCCGATCCTGTCGCTGGTGCGCGCAACATGGGCAACTTCCTCGGCGACGATCTTGAGGAGTGCGTCGCCAGCCTGATGGCCGCTGACGTCATTGACGTACTTGAAGGCATCAAGGTCGAGATAGAGAAGCGCACCATCGTGCCCGGAGCGGCGGGCTTCGACCAGTGCCTTGCGCAGGATGTCCTGGAAATGCCGCCGATTGACCAGACCGGTGAGCAGATCACGCTCGGCCAGATACTTGCGTTCGGTGTGGTCGACGCCAACCGACAGAACCATCACGTCATCACCAGGCTGACCGGCCAGCCGCGAATGGTTCCAGGTGATCTCGTAAGACTCGCCGCCCTTGCCCTTGAGAATCGACTCCAGTTGCACGTGCTGGCGATCACCGACCTCGATTTCGTACAGTGCCTGCTTCGCTGCTGCCAGCTGCAGCGAGTCCGCGGCGATCAGCTCGAAGAAGGAACTGGCCCCGAGTTCCTCTTCTCCCAGACCCGAGAGCTGACGCCCATAGCGATTGAGCGTGAGGATCCGACCGGTGGCCGACTGCGTCAGGATGATGACCTGCGCCGTGTCGAGGAGGCTGCGGCTGAAGTCGCGCTCGACGGAGATGCGCTGCAGCATTCCCTCGGTCACCGCCGCGTGCGCTGCCACGTCACGCTCAAGGGCCTCGAGACGATACGAGAGGGCGATCGCCGCTTCGTCGAGACTGTCGATCTCATCCTCCACCAGGCGACGGGCACGCGGCGCGATGTGTGTGCGTGCTTCGGCGAAGGCGCTGCGTCCCAGCAGGGGAATTGCGCCCGCCGTCCGCGTCATTCGTTGCAGCGGCGCATTCACCAGCAGGGAGAGCAGCAGCAGCGAAACCAGCGAGACCAGCAGCTCACCCTGCAGGCGGTTCACAACAGAGCTGCGGATGTCGGCCAGGGCCTGCGTCAGGTCGTCGATGACCACCATCGTCGCCGGCACTGAGGCACCATCGGGGAAATCCAGTGCGAGAAAGGACAATTCGAACTGCCTGCCGTCGTAGGGCAGGGCAAGATGGGCATGCGCGGGGCCGGGTGGCGGTCGCGGCAGAGACTCCAGTTGCCGCAGTAGTGGGCGATGCCTGCCCATGCTGCTCAAGGGGATCGCGCGCGCACCGAGCCGCGGCAGAAAGGCTCCGTCGACCGGCTCCCCGGACAACGGTCCCGCCATCGGCACGAGGACGCCAAGGTCGGCGCCAGTGACGCGCTGGAACGAGTTGACGACATCAGCCAGCGAACTGCCAAGGACCACGGCACCGGCCACCTTTCCTGCCGAGAGAATCGGTGCCGCTGCATACTCGCTGCACACCTTGCGGCAGTGGGTCCAACTCGCGGCCCGCTCTCTGCTGATGACCTCCTTCACCTGCATCCTCGACTGCACCTCGGGGCCGGCAGCATTTGTCCAGGCCGCGAGTTGCTCACCATTCGTCAGATACACCTGCAGCGAGTCGATACCGTAGTCGTACTGCAGGGCTGGCCAATAGCTGTCGAAGTGCTGACGCAGCAAGGCGTTGCCGGCCGGCGTCTGGAACAGGCTGACACCGACCGAGTCGAGGGCCGCCAGGACGCCGGCCAAAGCCTGCAAGCGCAAGCCGACCTCGCTGCGCAGCGCGAAAGCCTGAGCCACCAGGCGCGCACGGGTCTCGGCGCGCTGCTCGTCGAAGCGCGTCATCAGATCCTGATAATGCAACCAGGAGAGCACTCCGTTTACCGACAGCATGACCGCGCCCAGCGTCAGCAGAACCTTCCATTTGAGACTCAGGAAGCGTGAACGACCAGGCGTCCCGCTCGGTGGCTTTGTTTCCGGCATGCGTCGCGACTAGAAACGGAAAGAGGCTTGCAGCATGAAATTGTCCCAGTAGCGACGTAGCGCCTGCGGATTCGGGTTGTCCTGCGCCGCCAGGAAGCCTGTGCCGTCGACCCGATGTGCCTCGACGCGCAACATGAACTGTGGCGTCACGTCGAAACGCATGCCGACCGTCCAGTCCTTGGCAAAACGGGTGAACCCGGGCAGGCGCGTAGCGGCAGCAAAATCCTTGCCATCGCGATCGTTCTGATCGGCGTAGTAGGCATCGTAGCGCAGCAGCGCTTCCCACTGCGGCGTCAGCCGATAGGTCCCCTGCACGTAGTAGCTCTGCCCGTTGAAGGTGCCGTTGTAGAAGTAGGGGCCAAAATCGTCGATGGCCGTTCGGCGCAACGCGTACTCCGTGGTCAGACTCCAGTTCTCGTCGTTGTACTGGGCGGAAAAGATCAGTGGCGTGAGCTTGAAGCTGCCAGCATGCAGGATGTCTCCGAAGCCAGGGTCGTACTTCAGGTCGAGGCGTAGTGCGGTGATCGCCAGCCGGTATCTGTTGCCTGCCCCCTCGTACATGATCTGCAGCGCCGGCGCCAGCTTCGAATCGAGGCTACCAGGGCGGTTCAGGCCAACCAGTGGCACCTTGGCCGCCTCGGTGTCCGTCTGTGGCTGCCCGTAGGCGAAGCTGGCCGACAGTGTGCCGCCTTCACCGTAGCGCTCGAGGTACACCTCGGCGCCGTCTGCCGAGACGGTCAGGTTGCGCGTCCGCTCGAAGTAGATCGACTGCGGCAGGATGATGCTTGGCCGGGTGAAGGGGACATCACGCGTCGTGTTGTAGAGACCGTAGGCGGTCTTGATCCGCCCCATGCGAATCCCTGCCCGGCCTTCCTCACTCGACAGCGGGGTCCAGTCGAGCAGTCCGTAGTCCAGCCGAACGCTCCCGTCGTCGGTACCGCCAGCACGCCGCGACAGCAGTTCGGCCGAAAGCTGCAGCGCCGGCGTCAGGCGCCACGAGGCATTGACACCAACCTCGGAGAAATCCCTGCTGATCTGGTTGTCGCTCTGTCCGAAGAAATTGTTGTCCGTCGTCTTCACCAGCGTCAGCGAAGCAAAGCCGTGCAGCTGAAAATCGCCGTCGAGCAGATCGAGGGCGCGCGCAGTCGTTCCCCAGGACAACACGAGGCCGACCAGTAAGAGGCGGTATGTGGTCCTAACGTATCTTGAGCACACGTACATTCGGAGTCACCTCGCTCGCCTTGACGTAACCAATCGCCCCGGGGGTGGATGCCACTTTGGCCAACATTTCCTGTGGTGAAGAAACGGCTTCCGGGTACTGGCCCTGTCCGGAAAAGACCTGCCTGTCCCAGGCCATGCGCAGCTGATGCGGAAAGACCTGCAGCACGGACTTGCTGAAAGTGGCGTGCTCCGGCACCTCGTCGCCAAGGACGAAGACCTTGACCGGTGTTTCGCCGGGCCATCGCTGCAGGCGCATGCCGAGGATGGCGCGCAACGAGGCGCGCGGTATCGAGTCTTCGGCAGTCGCCGGATGCGCGATCACGACCATCGCCGGCTCCGCCGACTGGGCATGGGCGATGCCGAACAGCAGGGTGCTCGCAAGCACCCAGGCCAGCATCAGCCGCAGCAGCGAAGTGGCGTATTTAATGGCAGGAGTTTTCTCCATCACGGCGCATCGTACCAGACAATCAGCCGACGTTTCAGCCACCGTCGATCGCTGTCACGGCACTCCCATCAACTGCGCTGCGGTGGGCAATGATCGTCCGCCTAGATTCCCGACCCCCCCTCTTCAAGCAGCGGCGGTGGCGTCGCAAAGACCCTGAGCTGGCGCGGCTTCAGCCAGACCTGCTGCCCCTCGGCAAGCGCCAGGACGTCGGCGCGCTCGCGGGTCAGCTCAACCTCGATCAACTCCGAGTCGTGTGCGAGTTCGACTCGCACCAGAGGCCCGATGGCGTGCACCTCCTGTACGGTCGCCTGCAAGCTGCCGGCAACCGGACGGTGTTCGATCTCGATGTCGTGGGGTCGCACGAAAGCGGTGGCCTCTCCTGCCGAGACGGCAGCGGTGTGCTCCCTGCCGACCTCCGCCCAGACTCCGTGCACCCGGCTGTGAAAGACGTTGACGTTGCCGAGAAACTGATAGACGAAGGGTGACGCCGGATTGGTATAGACCTCGTCCGGAGAACCGATCTGTTCGACTCGCCCCTGGTTCATGACCACCACGCGGTCAGCCACTTCCAGCGCTTCTTCCTGGTCGTGCGTCACGAAGACGCTCGAAATGTGCATCTCGTCATGCAGGCGGCGCAACCAGCGCCGCAACTCCTTGCGCACCTTGGTATCGAGCGCGCCAAAAGGCTCATCGAGCGGCAGCACCCGCGGCTCGACTGCCAGCGCGCGCGCCAGAGCAATGCGCTGGCGCTGTCCGCCCGAGAGCTGCGCCGGGTAGCGATCGGCCAGCCACTCAAGCTGCACGAGTTGGAGTAGATCGCTGACGCGGCGCCGAATCTCCGCTTCCGCCGGACGCAGCCGGCGTGGCTTGACGCGAAGACCGAAGGCGACGTTCTCGAAAACCGACATGTGGCGGAACAGCGCATAATGCTGAAAGACGAATCCGACGTTGCGGTCACGGGCATGGACGTGTGTTGCCTCCTCGCCGGCAAAGAGAACCTGCCCGCTATCGGCCGTTTCCATCCCGGCAATGATCCGCAGCAGAGTCGTCTTGCCACAGCCGGAAGGACCCAGAAGAGCGACGAGTTCGCCAGTCGGGATATGCAGGCTGACGTCGTGCAGCGCGACGAAACTGCCGAAACGCTTGCCGATGTCACGGATTTCGATACTCATCGTTACCTCGCCAGTCAGGTCTACGCCCGGCCGGTGACTCGCGGGGCGCACGTTCGAAGCAAGCTGCCGCAGGGGAGCCGACAGCTGCCCGCGTCAGTTCTGTTCGGCCGCCAGGTTGGCGGTCAGCATGCGTGTCTCACGGCGCATGCGCCACTCGACGATGGCCTTGGCGGCAAGGGTCACCAGCGCCAGCAGAGCCAGCACCGACGCCGAGGCGAAAGCGCCCACCGCGTTGTACTCGTTGTAGAGGATCTCGACATGCAGCGGCAGCGTGTTGGTCTCACCGCGAATGTGCCCTGAGACCACCGATACGGCGCCAAACTCGCCCATGGCACGGGCGTTGGCGAGAATCACCCCGTAGAGTAGCCCCCACCTGATGTTGGGCAGCGTCACCCGGCGGAACATCTGCCAGCCTGGCGCACCGAGGGACACGGCAGCCTCTTCTTCCTCCTTGCCCTGCGCTTCCATCAGAGGAATCAGCTCGCGCGCAACAAAGGGCAGGGTGATGAACATCGTCACCAGGACGATCGCCGGCAGAGCGAACACGATCTTGATTCCGTTCGCCGCAAGCCACGGTCCGAAAAGCCCCTGGGCGCCGAAGATGAGCAGGAAGACCAGACCGACGACCACCGGCGAGACGGCGAACGGGAGGTCGATCAGGGTGATCAGCAGACTCTTGCCACGGAAGTCGAACTTGGTGATGGCCCACGCCGCGGCGACGCCGAAACAGACGTTGAGTGGCAGCACGAGGACGGCAACCAGCAGCGTCAGACCGACCGCCGAACGGGCCTCGTCATCCTGCAGGGCGCGCAGGTAAGCTCGCCAGCCAGCCGAGAAGGCCTCGGTGAAAACCGCCAGCAGGGGCAGCAGCAGGAAAATGAACAGGAAGCCGAGGCCGACCGCGAGCAGCAGGTGGCGCAACCAGCGTGGCTCGGCGTTGGCGCGCCTGAGGGCGGCATCGCTCACCGCCGCGCTCCGCCCGCCGCCCGGGCACCGTGACGAGTGGCGGCCCACCACTGCAGCCCGTTCACGACGAAGAGCATGACGAAGGAAATGATCAGCATGACGACCGCCAGAGCCGTTGCACCGACCACATCGTACTGTTCCAGCTTCGAGATGATCAGCAGCGGGGTGATCTCTGAAATCAGCGGCATGTTGCCGGCGATGAAGATGACCGACCCATACTCGCCGATCGAGCGCGAGAAAGCCAGCGTGAAGCCGGTCACGAGCGCCGGCAGCAGCGCTGGCCAGAGAACACGGACGAAGGTCTGCAGGCGAGAAGCGCCGAGCGACGCGGCTGCTTCCTCGACCTCCGGCTCGATGTCCTCGATCACCGGCTGCAGCGTACGGACGACGAAAGGCAGGCCGATGAAGGTCAATGCAACGACGATCCCCGGCGGAGCAAAAGCGATCTTCAGCCCGAGCGGCTCAAGGTACCGCCCGATCCAGCCGTTGCCGGCGTAAAGAGTCGCCAGCGTGATCCCGGCAACGGCCGTCGGTAGCGCAAAGGGCAGATCAACCAGAGCATCGATCAACCGCTTTCCGGGAAAGGAGTAGCGGACGAGAATCCACGCGACGATCAGACCGAACACCGTGTTGATCGACGCTGCCAGCAGCGAGGCGCCAAAGGTGACGCGATAGGAAGCCAGCGCGCGCTCGCCGCTGGCGATCGCCCAGAACTCGGCGACGGTGAGCTGGCTCGCCTTGAAGGCCAGTCCCGAAAGCGGCAGCAGAACGAGCAGCGACAGGTAGACGAGGGCGCAACCGAGTGCCAGCCGAAAGCCGGGCAACAGCGGTGCGGGGCCGAACAGCGGGCGCATCAGACGGCCGGCCCAGGCGGAGCTGGCAAGGTGGGACTTCGTCTCGTGCTCACTTTTTCTGATAGATCTGGTCGAAGCTGCCGCCGTCCTTGAAGTGTGCCGGGAATGCCTTGCTCCAGCCGCCGAAGACCTCGTCGACGGTGAAGGTCCTGATTGGCGGAAACTGCTCGGCATACTTCTTCAACATCTCGGGACTCCGAGGCCGCAAATAGTTCTGCGCCGCGTTCTCCTGGCCCGCCGGCGACCACAGGTACTCGAGATAAGCCTGCGCAAGTTTGCGCGTACCCTTCCTGTCCACCACCGGGTTCACGATGGCCACCGGGAACTCGGTGAGGATCGACAGCGAAGGGTATACCACGGTGAACTCGCCCTTGCCGAACTCACGCGCAATCAGTTCGGCCTCGCTTTCGAAGGAGACCAGCACGTCACCGATCTTGCGCTGCATGAAGGTGGTCGTCGCGTCGCGGCCACCGGCGGCGAACAACGGCGCGTTCTGCAGCAACCTGGCGACGAAATCCTGTGCCGTACGCTCGTTGCCAGCGGGCTGGCCAAGGGCAAAGCCCCAGGCCGCGAGATAGGTATAGCGACCGTTACCCGTGTTCTTGGGATGCGGCAGGATCACCTGGACGCCGGGTTTGACGAGGTCGGGCCAGTCCCTGATTGCCCTCGGGTTGCCCTTGCGGACGATGAACACCATCGTCGAGGTGTACGGCGACGCATTGTTCGGAAAGCGCCTGGCGTAGTCCTTGGAAACCAGACCCTTGTCGGCAAGAAAGTCGACGTCGGACGCCTGGTTCATCGTCACCACATCTGCCTCAAGCCCGTCGGCAACGGCTCGCACCTGCTTGCTGGAACCAGCATGTGACTGCTTCAACTCGACCGACTCACCAGCGACCGCTTTCCAGTGCTTCTGGAACAACGGGTTGTAATCCTTGTAGAAATCCCTGGCGACATCGTAGGAGACGTTGAGCAGACTGGGCTCGGCCACGACCGGCAGGGCAGATAGACCGAGCGCGAGAACGGCACACAACTGGCGAATGAATCGGGACATGCGCGACTCCATCGTATTGCGGGAAAGGTGGTGATGATAACGAAGACGATTAGAACGGCAAAGGGCGAATCCTCATTTAATTATCGCCAGAAGCTATAAGCCATGGGTTCGACCTCGCTCCTGCCGGGCGGGGGGCTCCACAGCAGGGGCGATGCGCAGCCCACGAAAACCGGCTGTATTCGTACGACGAAGCAGCTCGAGCAAAACCCCACACATCCCGCGCACAAGAAAAAAGCCACGGCACGCCGTGGCTCTTCGTCGCGACCAGGGTCTCAGACTGGTGTCGGCAGCCTGCCCGCCGCCGAAGCGCTCTCCATCCACCGCTTGATCCGGTTGGCATCGCCGATGCGCGTCTGCTTGCCGGCCGAGTCGAGGAGAACAATGACGACTGGCTTGTCCGCAACGCGCGCCTGCATCACCAGGCACTTGCCGGCTTCCTGAATGTAACCGGTCTTCGACAGGCCGATCTCCCAGGTCGGACTGCTGACCAGTTGGTTGGTATTGTGAAAGTCAAGCTCACGTCCTTTCACCTCAGCGCGCACGCCGGGCGTCGTCGAGAACTCGCGAATCAGCGGATAGCGATGCGCAGCGGCAACCATGCGTGCCAGATCGTGCGCCGTGGACACGTTATTGCTGCTCAGCCCGGTGGGATCATCGAAGCGCGTGTGGGCCATGCCCAGCGAAGCAGCCTTGCGGTTCATCGCTGCGACGAAGGCCTGCAGGCCGCCAGGATAGTGTCGTGCGAGCGCGTGCGAGGCACGGTTCTCCGATGACATCAGCGCCAGCAGCAGGGCCGTCTCGCGTGTGATCACCGTTCCCACTCCGAGACGCGAACGGCTGCCGCGCAGATAGTCGACATCCTCGTCACCGATGCTGATCGGCGCCTGCAGATTCGGCATGCTGTCGAGTACCACCATCGCGGTCATGACCTTGGTGATCGAGGCAATGGGTACGACGGCGTTGGCGTTTTTCTCATACAGCAACTCGCCCGCGTCCTGACCGATGACCAGTGCCGAGCCCGAATGCACCGCCAGTTGCCCTGTTTCCTGCCAGACATCTGCACCGCCGGCGACGGCACGCGTCAGATTCTTCTTCTGGTACGCCTGGCCGCCACTGGCAACGGCGCGCTGTGGTGCGAAGCCCCGGATGCTGGCGACAGTGGACGGCTTGCCTTTCTCGTTGCGCGACTTGGCTTTGTCGCCAGCTCTGGCGAGCTGCTCTGTCCGCACGCCGCTGGTCTTGCGCTCCGCGCGCGTGCCGATGCTCCTCTGTTCTGCGACCGCCGCAGGTTTGCCCCGTGGTACGGCGGAGCGGACTGCGGTCCCGGCCGGCCGCGCCTTCTGCGCCACCTGCCTGGGCTGCTCGCTTGCCGGACGGGCCTTCTGCGCTACCTGCCTGGGCTGCTCGCTTGCCGGACGGGCCTTCTGCGCTACCGGCTTGGGCGCCCCAGCCCTCGCCGCGACGCTTTCCTTGCCCTTGGCAGGCGCAGCCTTGCCCTTGGCCTGTTCGCCCGCGTACACCGTCCCACTCGGAGTCACGACCGTCGTCACCACCGCCAGACACAACCCAGCCAATGCTCTCAGAGTCATCCGCATTGCACCTCTCCCGCACGATACCACTTGTTGCACCACTCCGGCAGACCGGATCATCACAACCATAGACGATCAAAAATAAGAAGATACGCGAGCTATGTAATGTAGCACATCACGCACGATGTCGGGCGAAAAACAATTGGCTGACGTCAGTCCGGCCGAGCGCCTGCGCCGGCAGCCGGACCAAGAGCCCGCGTGCCGGCTGATGGCGGATCCTTCAGCGCTCGTTCATCAGCTTGTCGACCACGGTCAGCGCCGTCATGTTGACGATGCGTCGCACCGTCGCAGTCGAGGTCAGGATATGCACCGGCTGCGCCGCTCCGAGGAGGATCGGCCCAATCGTCAGGTTGTCACCCGAAGCAATCTTCAGCAGGTTGAACGAGATGTTTGCGGCATCGAGGGTCGGCATGACCAGCAGGTTGGCCTGCCCCTTCAGCCGCGCATCGCTCGGGAAAACGCGCTGTCGAATGTGGTCGTCGAGGGCGGCATCGCCGTGCATTTCGCCCTCGACTTCGAGCCGCGGCGCCCGCTCCTTGAGCAGCTTCAGCGTCCTGCGCATCTTGACGGCCGTCGGGGTGTTCTCCGAGCCAAATGACGAGTGTGACAGCAGGGCAACTCGCGGCTGGATGCCGAAACGGCGTACTTCATCGGCAGCGAGCAGCGTCATGTCCGCCAGTTGCTCGGCCGAAGGCTCGTAGTTGATGTACGTATCGGCGATGAACAGCGTCCGGTCAGGCAGTACGAGCAGGCTCATGGCGTACAGGTCGCTGACCCCGGGAGCCAGGCCGATGACGTTCTCGACGTACTCGCGATGTACGTCGTGCCGACCGAAGGTGCCGCAGATCAGTCCATCGGCATCGCCCATGCGGACCATCATCGCCCCGAACAGCGACGCCCGCCGGCGAACCTCGCGGCGGGCGAAATCGGCCGACACCCCCTTGCGCTCCATCAGGCGCCGGTACTCGCGCCAGTAGGACTCGAAGTGCTCGTCGAAGAAGGCATTGTTGTCGGCGTAGACGATGTCGAAGTCATCGTCCGGCGTGACGCGCAGATTCAGCGCCTCGAGCTTGCGCTCGATCTCGCCCGGATGGCCGATCAGGATCGGTCGCGCGATCCCTTCATCGACGATCACCTGGATGGCACGCAGAACGCGGTCGTCCTCGCCTTCGGCGAAAACGACGCGCCGGGGTGCCTGTTTGGCCTGCGAGAACACCGGCTTCATGATCAGGCCGAAGTGATAGACGAACTCGTGCAGACTCTCGCGATACGCTTCCAGATCCTTCAGCGGCCGGCTCGCGACACCCGACTCCATGGCCGCCTCGGCAACGGCCGGGGCGATCTTGCCGATCAGCCGCGGATCGAAGGGATTCGGGATCAGGTACTCGGGGCCAAAGTTGGCATGCTTCTCGCCATACGCCTTGAGCGCGACCTCCGACTGCTCGACGCGCGCCAGTTCGGCGATTGCCCGCACCGCTGCCAGCTTCATGGCGTCGTTGATGGTGGTCGCGCCAACGTCCAGCGCGCCGCGGAAAATGAAGGGAAAGCAGAGTACGTTGTTGACCTGGTTCGGATAGTCCGAACGACCGGTGGCGATGATCGCGTCGTCACGCACCGCCTTGACATCTTCCGGCCGGATCTCGGGATGGGGATTGGCGAGGGCCATGATCAGCGGCGACGCAGCCATCTGCGCGACCATCTCGGGCTTCAGCACGCCGCCGGCCGACAGTCCGAGGAAGACATCGGCTCCGACGATCACTTCGCCCAGCGTCCGCGCATTGGTGCGCTTGGCGTAACGCGCCTTGATCTCGTCCATCTCCTCGACACGGCCTTCGTACACCAGACCCTTGATGTCGGTCACCCAGACGTTGTCAACCGGCAGGCCGAGCATCACCAGCAGGTCGAGGCACGCGAGCGCGGCGGCACCGGCACCGGAAGTCACCAGCTTGACCCGATCGAGTTCCTTGCCCTGCAGGAAGAGTCCGTTGAGAATCGCCGCGCCGACGACGATCGCGGTGCCGTGCTGATCGTCGTGGAAAACCGGGATCTTCATCCGCTGGCGCAGCTTCCTCTCGACATGAAAGCACTCGGGAGCCTTGATGTCCTCGAGATTGATGCCGCCGAACGTCGGCTCCAGCGACGCGACGATCTCCACCAGGCGATCCGGATCCCGCTCGTCCACCTCGAGGTCGAAGGCGTCGATGTTGGCAAACTTCTTGAACAGGACCGCCTTGCCCTCCATGACCGGCTTCGCCGCCAGCGGACCGATCGCGCCAAGACCGAGCACTGCCGTACCATTGGTGATGACGCCGACCAGGTTGGCGCGTGAAGTCAGCGTGCTGGCTTCAGCCGGAAAAGCGGCGATCTCCTCGCACGCCGCCGCGACGCCCGGTGAGTAGGCCATGGACAGATCATACTGGTTGGCCAACTGCTTCGTCGGCTGTATCGCCACCTTGCCCGGCTTCGGATTGCGGTGATAGAACAGGGCGGCAGTGCGCAGTTGCTCTCGTTCCTTTTTCATCGTTCCTTCTCCTCAGTTTGATCGAGCTACCGCCAGCGCAGACGGTCAGGGAACCGGTTGCAGCAGCCCGTTTGCGAGGCGGCACCGGCGCCTCGCAAACGGGCTCTTGTTGTTGTCGACCGCTGCTGTCCATCGGACCTGTGGCATAATTACACAAACCCTCCAATCCTTGTAGCACCACGCCTAGCATGCTGATCTCACCCATTGCTCTGGGCTTGTTCCTCGCCAACCGCGACCGACGCGTCGCATCCGAACGGGCTCGACAGACCACTCCGGCTCACGGCCCTTGCGGTTTTGGCCCCGCGCGCCGCGCCACGGTAACTCCCGCTTCTCTACCTTCCTTCGAGAGTGATTACCATGAACCAGACTGTTTCCATCAACGCCCCCGATTACGTCAAACATGAACGCCTGAAGCAATGGGTTGCCGAGATCGCGGCCCTCACCGAGCCAGCACGTGTCGTTTGGGCCGACGGTTCGCAGGAGGAGTATGATCGCCTTTGCGCCGAACTGGTCGAAGCCGGCACGTTCATCAAGCTCAAGAAGCGCAAGAACTCCTTCCTGGCTTTCTCCGATCCGTCCGACGTCGCGCGCGTCGAAGACCGCACCTACATCTGCTCGGAGAAGAAGGAAGACGCCGGCCCGACCAACAACTGGGAAGACCCGGCCAAGATGCGTGGCATCCTCAGCGGCCTGTTCAAGGGCTGCATGAAGGGCCGCACCATGTACGTGATCCCCTTCTCGATGGGTCCGATCGGCTCGCCGATCGCGCAGATCGGCATCGAGATCACCGATAGCGCCTATGTCGTGGTCAACATGCGCATCATGACCCGCATGGGCAAGGACGTTTTCCCGGTCCTCGGTGCCGACGGCACCTACGTCCCCTGCGTGCACTCGATTGGCGCACCGAAGGAGCCGGGGCAGAAGGATCCACGCTGGCCGTGCAACCCGACCACCAAGTACATCGTCCACTATCCCGAAACACGCGAGATCTGGTCCTATGGATCGGGCTACGGCGGCAACGCCCTGCTCGGCAAGAAGTGCCTCGCCCTGCGCATCGCCTCCAACATGGCACGTGACGACGGCTGGCTGGCCGAACATATGCTGATCCTCGGCGTCGAGTCCCCTGCCGGTGCGAAGCACTACGTCGCGGCGGCCTTCCCGTCCGCCTGCGGCAAGACCAATTTCGCCATGCTGGTGCCACCCCAGAGCCTGAGCGGCTGGAAGATCACCACCATCGGCGACGACATCGCCTGGATCAAGCCACGCCAGGACAAGGACGGCGTCACCCGCCTCTACGCGATCAACCCCGAAGCCGGCTTCTTCGGCGTCGCCCCGGGCACCAACGACAAGACCAACTTCAACGCCATGGCCTCGCTCGCCGAGAACACCATCTTCACCAACGTCGCCCTCACCGATGACGGCGATGTCTGGTGGGAAGGCATGGGCCCGGCACCGGCACACGCGATCGACTGGCAGGGCAACGACTGGACGCCGGAAATCGCCAAGGAGAAGGGCACCAAGGCAGCGCACCCGAATTCCCGCTTCACGGCGCCCGCTGCGCAATGCCCGTGTATCGACGACCAGTGGCAGAGCACCGAAGGCGTGCCGATCTCGGCCTTTCTCTTCGGCGGCCGTCGCGCATCGACCGTGCCCCTGGTCTGCCAGACCCGCGACTGGGAACATGGTGTCTACGCTGCCGCCACGCTCGGTTCCGAAACGACCGCTGCCGCCTTCGGCCAGCAGGGTGTCGTCCGCCGCGACCCGTTCGCCATGCTGCCCTTCTGCGGCTACAACATGGCCGACTACTACAGCCACTGGCTGAAGATGGGTACCGTCACCGACAAGCCAGTGCCGATCTTCATGGTCAACTGGTTCCGCATGAACGAGAAGGGTGAGTTCGCCTGGCCGGGCTTTGGCGACAACGCGCGCGTCCTCAAGTGGATCATCGAACGTTGCGAAGGCAAGGCCTCAGGCGTCGAAACTACCCTCGGCTGGATGCCCAGCTACGAAGATCTCGACTGGTCCGGCAGCGACTTCTCCAGGACCGAGTTCGGCGGCGTCACCAGCCTCGACAAGCAGGCCTGGTTGAGCGAACTCGAAGGCGTCAAGGACTGGTTCGGCAAGATGGGTGACAAGCTGCCGCCCAAGCTCGCAGCCGTTCGCGACGAGTTCGAGAAGGAATTCCAGGCCGCCTGACCGGCAGATCCGCGCCATGGCCGAAAGGAAGCCGCCTGCGGGCGGCTTCCTTGTGTCTGGGCCTCGACTTGCGGGTAAACTGGCGCCTTGATCCAGACTGCCACCAACAGAACATGCCCCGTTTTCCTGCGCACCGCCTGGCCGACATTGCACCCTTCCACGTCATGGAGTTGGTGGCGCGTGCCAAGGCCCTCGAGGCCGGCGGACGCGACATCATCCACATGGAAGTCGGCGAGCCGGACTTCCCCACGCCGGAACCGATCGTCGCCGCGGCGCAGACGCAGATCGCCACCGGTTGCATTCGTTACACTGCCGCGCTCGGCCTGCCCGAGCTGCGTACAGCGATCGCCAGCTTCTACCAAACACGCTACGGCATCAACGTGCCGGCATCGCGCATCGTCGTCACCGCAGGTGCTTCAGGCGGGCTGCTGCTGGCGATGGCCTGCCTCGCCGAACCCGGTAGCGAATGGCTGCTGACCGACCCCGGCTACCCCTGCAACCGGCACTTCGTGCGCTGCTTCGAGGGGCTGCCGGTGGGCATCCCGGTGACCGGCGAAAGCAACTTCCAACCGACGGTGGACGATCTGACCCGATTCTGGAACGAACGCACGGCCGGTGCCCTCTTCGCCTCACCGGCGAACCCGACGGGAACGTTGCTGGCTGACGAGACGCTGGCCGACATCGCCCACTTCGTCCGCGACAACGGAGGGCAACTCATCGTTGACGAGATTTACCACGGGCTCACCTACGGGTGCGACGCGATGACGGCACTCCGGTTTGGCGATGACATCTTCGTCGTGCAGAGCTTCTCGAAGTACTTCAACATGACAGGCTGGCGCCTCGGTTGGCTCGTCGTGCCGCCACGCTTCGCCCGCGACATCGAGAAGCTGGCGCAGAATCTTTTCATCTCGCCGTCGGCAGCGGCCCAGTACGCTGCCCTGGCAGCGTTCGCACCCGCCACCCTCAGCATCCTGGAAGAGCGCCGCCAGGAGTTCCAGCGCCGCCGGGACTTCCTCGCGCCAGCCCTCGAGGCCCTGGGTTTCCGCCTCCCGGCCAAGCCGCAAGGGGCCTTCTACCTCTACGCGAACTGCGCCCAGTTGACCGACGACAGTGGTCGGCTGGCGCGTGATCTGCTCGAGTCGGCCGGAGTGGCCGCAACCCCCGGACTCGACTTCGGCAGCAACGCCCCCGAAAAGCACCTTCGCTTCGCCTACACCAGCAGTGTTGCGCGACTGACCGAAGCGGTCGACCGGATTCGCCGCTTCCTCGGTCAAGCCTGAGGATTCGTCGCCTGACCGGACGCCGCAGGCCTCAGCACAGCGCACCCGGCAGGCTGCCGACCGACGCCAGACGGGACCAGTCGAAACACGGGCCTGGGTCGGTCTTGCGGCCGGGAGCAATGTCGCTGTGCCCGACCACTGCGGTGACCGGAAAATGGGCGCACAAGAGGCCGAGCAGCGTCAACAGGCATTCGTACTGTGCGTCGGCAAAAGTCAGCTCGTCACAGCCCTCGAGTTCGATTCCGAGCGAGAAGTCGTTGCAGCGTGATCGGCCCTGCCACGACGAGAGCCCCGCATGCCAGGCGCGCTTGCGGCACGAGACAAACTGGATCAGCTCGCCATCGCGTCTGATCAGGAAGTGTGCGGAAACGCGCAGGCCCCCGATCTGGGCAAAGTAGGGATGAGCAGCGGCGTCGAGGCGATTGGTGAACAGCCGCGTGATGGCGTCGCCCCCGAAGCTGGCGGGCGGCAGGCTGATCGCATGCACGACGATCAGCGAGACCGTCTCCCCTGCGGGGCGTTCGTCACAGTTGGGCGAATCGATCCGCAACGCGCCGTCGAGCCAGCCCGCAGCACTGATGACCGCCGCAACCGGCGGACGAGGCCGACTCATTCCTCGATTCCCAGCCGCTCGATGCGGTAGCGCAGCGAGCGGAAGCTGACGCCAAGCAACCGCGCCGCCGCCGTCCGGTTGAAATCGGTCTTTGCCAAAGCCTCGAGGATTGCCTGTCTTTCGACGCGATTGATGTAGTCATCGAGGGTTTCGCCGTCCCTGCCGAGACTGTCATGAACCGCCGTCGTTGGCGCCAGTTGGAGATCGTCGACCGTCACCGTCGTGCCGCTGCACAGCGCCGTGGCACGTTCCAGGATGTTCTCGAGCTCACGGACGTTGCCGGGAAAGCTGTAGCCGTTCAGCATCCGGGCTGCCTCGGGATCGAGGCGTGGTGGCTGCGGTCGGCAAAGCCGGATGAGCATGGCTTCGGCGAGCGGCGCGATGTCCTCACGACGCTCGCGCAGCGGCGGCATCTTCAGTTCGATGACGTTGACGCGGTAGTAGAGATCCTGACGAAAGGTGCCGGCGTCCACGCACTCCCTGAGTTGGTGATGAGTTGCGGAAATGATCCGCAAATCCACCGCTTCCTCGGCCGTACTGCCAACCCGGCGCACCTTCTTCTCCTGAATCGCACGCAGGAGCTTGACCTGCATCCCCAGCGGCAAGTCCGCTACCTCGTCGAGAAACAGCGTTCCCCCCTGGGCCGCCTGGAAGAAACCCGGGCGATCGCTATCGGCGCCCGTGAAGGCCCCCTTGCGATAGCCGAAGAACTCGCTCTCCATCAGGCTCTCGGGAATCGCCCCGCAGTTTACTGGCACGAAGGGGGCGTTGCGACGCGCACTCTGATCGTGAATCAGGCGCGCGGCCAGTTCCTTGCCGGTGCCAGACTCACCGGAGATGTACACCGGCGCCTGACTGCGGGCCAGCTTGTCGATCATCTCGCGAACGTGCTCGATGGCCGGCGAGTTGCCGATGAGCCGTCGTGCAGCTTCGCCACTTTCGCCATCATCGACCGGTCCGCTGCGGCGTGGCAGGTTGAGGGCCGACTTGATCAGGCTGCGCAACTGCTCGAGTGCGACCGGCTTGGCGAGATAGTCGAAAGCGCCGGCCTTGAGCGCTGCGACTGCGTTCTGCGTCGTGCCGAAGGCAGTGATCACCGCCACCGGCGTCTCCCCATAGTTCTCGGCGATCAGCCTGACGATGGCCAGCCCATCCCCGTCGGGCAATCGCATGTCGGTGAGACACAGCTGGTAGCGCTGCTGTTCGAGGAACTGCCGTGCCTCGGCGACAGTCGCAGCACAGTCTGCCAGAAGCCCCATCCGCGCCACCGTGAGATCGAGGAGTTCGCGGATGTCCGCCTCATCATCGACCACCAGAACGCGGGCCAGGTCGCCGCGTGGGCGACGTTGCACCTTGCCAGTCAACAACCCAGAGCCCTCCCCAGGATTCGAAAATCGGCACCCTCGCCGCGCCCCAGCAGGTCGAGACGGGCTTCGTTCGCCTCGCACAACTCACGTGCGATGTACAGGCCAAGGCCGGTGCCGCGATGGTGGGTGGTGAAGAAGGGCTCGAAGATCTGTTCCCGCAGATCGTCGGCCACCCCGTCACCATCGTCAACCACATGCAGTTCCACCTGCCCTGCCGCCTTGCCATCGGCGACCAGCAGGCGAACACTGCCGGTCGCGCGACGGGAATGCCGCAGCGCGTTGCTGAGCAGGTTCCACAATACCTGATGCAGGTGCGAACGATCGAAACAGATGCTCGCCGTGCCGCACACCTGCAAGCGAACCACATCGGTGGCGAGGTGTTCCCTCGCGGACCACTGCTCGACAAACGCCGGCAGCAACTGCCGCAGGTCGATCACCTCGCTGTATACACGATCACGACGTCCAAGCTCGAGGACATCGCTGACGATACGCTCTAGGCGCTGGGTGTTGTCGAGCAGAATGCGCAGCAGCCGTTCGTAGAGTTCGCCGCGCCGTTCCTCCCGCATCAGCTCGCCGGCATGGCGAATCGCCGACAGCGGATTGCGAATCTCGTGCGCGATGCTCGCGGTCAGGCGTCCGAGTGCCGCCAGCTTGATCTGCCGCGCCTGCTCCTGCAGACGGCTCATGTCCTCCAGAAACACGAGCACATCGCTGTCACCGGTCGTCGTCGCGACGAACCTTGCACGTAGATGCGATCCGCTCGCTGGCACCTGCACCAGCACTGCGGCATCACCACGCTCCCGACACCAGTCGTAGAAAGCCTCTGCCAGCTCGGGCGAGCACTCACGCAGCCCGAGCTCGCTGCTCTCGCCGGCTGCCAGCAACCGCCGGGCGCGCGGATTGCTCTGGGCGACCCTGGCGTCACCGCTGAGCACCAGGACCCCCTCCTGCATCTCCTCGATGACGCGCTGGCTGACCAGCGTCTGTTTCTTCAGGTCTACGCCACGGCGACGCGCGAGTTCCTCGTTGGCAAGGACCCGACGGGCGAGCAGCCGTGCAGAGATGGCGACGGCAAAGAAAGCGGTGCTGAAGACGCCGGCATGAAAGAAGGCGGCCGCATCAAGATCATTCTGCAGTCCGCGATACGACTGTTCGAAGAGGACGGCAAGTGTCGCCAGCGCCGCATAGAAGATCACCAGGCGGCCCTGACCGACGAGCCCGGCACCGGCGAGGGTCACCAGCAGCAGCGAGCCGAAACCGCTCCCGAGGCCGCCACCGACGTGAATCAGCAGCGTCATCACCAGCACGTCGGCGAACACGCTGACGGTGATCTGGGTGCTTGCGTGCTGACGCCAAGCGTACGCGACCACGGCCGACAGGATCGTGCTGAGCAGGTATCCGCCGGCAAGCACGAGATGCAGTGGCCCCTGATGCGGCGTCAGTACTGGAAACGCCGCAGGGTAGAATAGCGCCGAAAAGAAGAGCAGCGCGGCAACGGCGAGGCGATAGAGGTTGAAGTACCGCAGCGACTTCCAGCGCGTCTCGGAGAAGCTCTCCTGGCCACGCCCAGCCGTCTTTGACGCTGACTCCTCAGCCGCCGTCGTTTCCCGATTCACGCAGGTGAGCGGCACAGCAGTAGTAACGGCCATTGGCAAGCAGGCTCTCGCTGATCGGCTGATTGACGCCACAGTGGGCACACTGAACCATTCGTTCAGCCTCACGGCCACGGTGCGCGGCCTTCCCCCCGGACTTGCGGAGGCTGCGCCACACCCACCACGCGCAAAGCCCGAGAGCGAGCAGAAGGAGGTATTTCGTCATCGCGAGAAATGGTCTGCAGAACGCCGAAGCATAGCAGAAGGACGCCGCCTGCGGGCGGCCATCGTCAGCGCGAATCAGGCGGCCGGCCATCTGGAGCCGCTGATCAAGCAACGGCTGGCAACGCGCCGGGAAACGCCGGAGTGAGTGCAAGGCTGAAATGTGGCGGTTGGTCGGGGCGAGAGGATTCGAACCTCCGACTCCTGCGTCCCGAACGCAGTACTCTACCAGGCTGAGCTACGCCCCGACCGAAGCGACACCAAGGCTAGTACGAGCTAATAAGTCCTGGCGACCGCGAAGAGGCATAATTCTAGCAGGGAATCCCGGTACTGAGAAGCGGGAACGGCCTCCAGGGCATGCGCTGCAAACTCGGCCTCAGCCGCCGCTCGCTGCCGCGCATATTCGAGCGCACCGGTTTCACGTACCGCTGCCAAGACCTCCGGCAGGTCGTCGCGACCGCCGTCCTCGATCGCTCGCCGCACACTTGCCACCTGCTCGGGATTGCCGTTCTGCAGAACGAAGATCAGCGGCAGGGTTGGCTTTCCCTCGGCGAGGTCGTCACCGAGATGCTTGCCGGTCTCGAGTTCGGCACCGGAATAGTCCAGCACGTCATCGATCAGCTGGAAAGCCGTGCCGAGGTGCATCCCGTAGACGGCCATTGCCTTCTCGATGACCGCACCGGCTCCGCCGATGATGGCGCCGACCTGTGCCGCCGCTTCGAACAGTTTCGCCGTCTTGTAGCGGATGACCTGCAGATAAGCCGCCTCATCGAGATCGGCATCGTGGCAGTTCATCAACTGCAGCACCTCGCCCTCGGCGATGACGTTGGTCGCGTCGGACAAGACCTGCATGATGCGCATGTCGTTCACCGCAACCATCATCTGGAAGGCACGCGAATAGAGAAAGTCGCCCACCAGAACGCTGGCCGAATTGCCGAACAGCGTGTTGGCGGTCTCACGACCACGCCGCAGGTTGGAAGCATCCACCACATCGTCGTGCAGCAGCGTCGCCGTGTGGATGAACTCGATCACTGCCGCGAGTTGATGATGATGCGTGCCGCGGTAGTCGAGCGCACCGGCCGCGAGCAGCACCAATGCGGGGCGTAGCCGCTTGCCGCCGCTGTGGACGATGTACTCGGCCACCTGTCGCACCAGCACCACGTCGGAATGCAGGCGATGACGGATCACCGCGTCGACAGCGGTCATGTCCGACCCGATCAGCCTGTACAGCTGGTCCATTCTCACCACACGGCACCCTGGCACGAAACCCGAGGATCTTAGGCGTCACCCTCCTCTGCGTCAAGCAAGGCGTTGCCGCAGATCTGAAAAGGCTTTGACGAGATCGGAAAAGCAGGTAGAATGCAGGGTTCTTTGCTGAACATCGTTCAGTTTTCGTTTACTTGGAGTCCAACATGTACGCGGTGATAAAAACCGGGGGCAAGCAGTATCGCGTTGTCAGCGGCGAGAAATTGAAAATAGAACAGATACCGGCAGAAGTTGGCGCAGAAGTCACCCTGGATCAGGTTCTCATGCTTGGCGAGGGCGAGTCGGTGCAAATCGGCACGCCACTGGTTGCCGGCGCTGCCGTCAGGGCAACTGTGCTGTCCCACGGCCGTCACGACAAGATCCGCATCTTCAAGATGCGTCGGCGCAAGCACTCGCAGAAGCATCAGGGCCATCGCCAGAACTACACCGAGATTCGCGTGGACGCAATCGCAGATGGCGTCGCGACCACGCCTGCAGCCTGACACGAAAGGAGTCTGATCATGGCACACAAAAAAGCGGGCGGCAGCGTACGCAATGGCCGCGACTCGGAAGCCAAGCGCCTGGGAGTCAAGCGCTACGGCGGCGAACTCGTTCGCGCCGGCAACATCATCATTCGCCAGCGCGGCACCGCCTACCATCCCGGCGAGAACATGGGCATCGGCAAGGACCACACCCTCTTCGCATTGGTGGACGGGCATGTGCAGTTCGCCATCAAGGGCGCGCTGGCTCGGCGCACGGTGAGCGTCGTTCCGCTTGCCTCCGACTGAGCCCGGACATTGGCTGTTGCATGCCAGCCAACGCAGGCCCAAGCCCTATCCTCTCCGGTAGGGCTTTTTGTTTGTAGTTCCGAACACCGGATGGGGGTGGACCATGAAGTTCATTGACGAGGCGAGAATCTCGATTGCTGCCGGCGACGGTGGCAACGGCATCGCCTCGTTTCGCCGCGAGAAATACGAGCCCGAGGGCGGCCCCGACGGCGGTGATGGTGGACACGGCGGCAACGTTCACTTCGTTGCTGACCGCAACGTCAGCACGCTGGTCGAATACCGTTACGTTCGAAGGTTTCGTGCCAAGCGAGGCGAGAACGGGGGCTCCAGTGACTGCTACGGCAAGCGCGGACCGGACCTGAGCCTGCGCGTGCCGATCGGCACGATCATCGCCGACATCAACAGCAACCAGATACTTGCCGACCTCGATTGCGACGGCAAGAAGGTCCTGCTGGCCAAGGGTGGCCGGGGCGGTCTGGGCAACGTCCATTTCAAGTCCAGCGTCAATCGGACCCCCCGACAGTGCACCCGCGGCGAGCCGGGCGAGCAGCGGGACCTGCGGCTCGAACTGCGCCTGCTTGCCGACGTCGGCCTGGTCGGCCTGCCGAATGCCGGCAAGAGCACCTTCCTGCGCGCCGTTTCGGCGGCGCGACCGAAAGTGGCGGATTACCCGTTCACCACCCTCGAACCGCACCTCGGAGTCGTCCGTGTCGATGATGACAGGAGCTTCGTCATCGCCGACGTTCCCGGCCTGATCGATGGCGCGGCCGATGGTGCCGGCCTCGGCATCCGCTTCCTCAAGCACCTCACGCGCACCCGACTGCTGCTGCACATCATCGACCTGGCCCCGACCGATCCCGCCGCCGATCCGGTCCGCGATGCACGGACGATCGTCGGTGAACTCGAGCGCTACGATCCCGAACTCGCGCGCAAACCGCGCTGGCTGGTGCTCAACAAGCTCGACCTGATACCACCTGACGAGCGCGAGACGCGCATCGCCAGTTTCCTGCAGGCCTGCCAGACTGACCATGCACCGTCCTTCCGCATCACTGCCATCAGTGGCGACGGCTGCCGTGAGCTGACGCAACGGCTGCAGGCAGCGCTCGACAGAATGCCGCGCTTTCTCGCGGCCAATGCAGCGACCGCCAGCAGCGACGACGCTCGCTGGCAAGATCCGCCGCTGGACGAAACAGGATCCTGCTGCACATGACGATCACCCGCACGGCAATGGCTCGCCGCCTGGTCATCAAGGTCGGCTCGGCCCTGGTTACCAACAACGGCGAAGGACTGCACCTCGCGGCCATCAGCGACTGGGCGCGACAGATCGCCGAGTTGCACCGCCTGGGAAAACAGGTCGTTCTCGTTTCATCAGGCGCGATCGCCTGTGGTCTGAAACGCCTCGGATGGCAGAAGCGGCCGCGTGCGGTGCACGAGTTGCAGGCTGCCGCAGCGGTCGGCCAGATGGGTCTCGCCCAGGTCTATGAAAGCGCCTTTGGCGACTACGGGCTGCACACAGCGCAAATCCTGCTCACTCACGACGACCTCGCCGACCGCAAGCGCTACCTCAATGCCCGCTCGACCCTGAGTACCCTCCTCAGCCTCGGCGTCGTGCCGATCGTCAATGAGAACGACACGGTTGTCACCGACGAGATCAAGTTTGGCGACAATGACACTCTCGGCGCCCTGGTCGCCAACCTGATCGAAGCGGACTGCCTGATCATACTCACCGATCAGCCGGGCCTGTTCACCGCTGACCCACGCAAGGACGCCGCGGCCACGTTGATCTCCGAAGCCCGCGCCGGGCTACCCGCTCTGGAAGCGATGGCCGGCGGTGCCGGTACCCAGTTCGGCAAGGGCGGCATGATCACCAAGGTGATCGCCGCCAAGCGCGCGGCGCGCAGCGGTGCCCATACGGTGATCGCCAGCGGCCGCACCCCCGACGCCATTCTGCGCCTGGCACGAGGCGAGGCGCTGGGCACGCTGCTCGTTTCGGAAACACCGCCGCTCACCGCGCGCAAACAGTGGCTCGCCGACCACCTGCAGCTGAACGGCAAGCTGCTGCTCGACAGCGGCGCCATCGGCGCGCTGAGGGAGGGCAGGAGCTTGTTGCCCATTGGCGTTCTGGCCGTACACGGCGACTTCGAACGTGGCGCCGCCGTTGCCTGCGTCGCCGAAGACGGTGGCGAGATTGCCCGCGGCCTGATCAACTACGGCAGCAGCGACGCGCGACGCATCGCACGCCGCGCCAGCCAGGAGATCGAGGACATCCTCGGCTACATCGACGAGCCGGAGATCATCCATCGTGACAACCTGATTCTGAGCTGAGGACTGCCGGTAGAGGAATCGCTCAGTGCACTTTGTCGGCAAGCCTCTTGCATACGAACGCCGTCGGCGCGATGTTGGGGTGATCATCGCGACGGCTCTACGATCACTGGTGATGTTTCTCACATGATGCTACCCAGCCCATGTTTAACACGCCAGGAAAAACCTCTATCTGAATCAATTGCTTGCGTGCCAGAAGAATATCAAGTGGCACTACAGGCCTGCAATTTCTGATTCAGCTGATCAGTTTTCTGGTGCCTCCGGGTGCGGCGTTGATGCCCAGGGCGCGATAGATCGCCAGCAGGTCGGGTTCGGCGACGGTGGCTTTGCGCACATGCAGGGAGCGGCCGTCACGCTGATTGAAAGTCGCGGTCACCCGGCGCTGTACGGAGAGGATGTCCCGCAGGGTCGCCCAGCTG
>DDUX01000123.1:60665-61133 GCA_002345025.1 Candidatus Accumulibacter iunctus
GGCGATTACCGTGATGAACAGATGTCCGTCCGAGCGAAGCTCCTTGTGGTGATGGATGGGTCGCAAGCCAAGCTCGCTTTTCAGGCTGCGAAACACACTCTCCAGGTCGGCCAGCATCGTGTAGGTGCGCCAGAGTTTCTCTTCATCCCAGGCGAGTTCGTTGGTCCGCAGGCAATAGACGCCGGGATGCGTGGCCATCGTGCCGGGAACCGGCACCTTCTGCCAGGTGATTGCGCGGCTTCCGCAGGCCATCGCTCATTTGCTGCAGGCCGGCCTCGAAGCGCCCACAGGATTGCGCGAGCATCGCTTCTTCCTTGAGTTGCCGACTCGGCGAGTGGCAATACAGGCAAAGCTCCTGGCCATCCGGGCTCAGTTCCTTCTGCAGATGCAGCCACTCCTCGCCGGCGGTCTCAATGGTCACGGCGCGTGTCTCATCGAACTGGCGCATCCCCCCGCGACGCACGACCA
>DDUX01000074.1 GCA_002345025.1 Candidatus Accumulibacter iunctus
GCAAAAGCAAGAGGTTGAAACACCCAGAGAAAACTATTATGGCACTACACAACGCCAGAAAAATCCGCCATATGAAAAATCAACGACTTACTGATGCGCCCTGCCCAGAAAGCCCCAAATATGCTTATGGGATGTTAAAGATGGGCCAGGGTCCGTAGCGTCCTGCCGCCAGGAACCGCGCTGGTGGTGACGAGCAGGATCTGGCTTTGGACGGTGGCGAGTTCACGCTCCACTTCGTGCAGCCGCCGAGTCGTCGTGGTCTTGGCTCGGCGACTCCAACGGAACATCACGACCCCGATCAGCAGCAGGCCGAGCAGCGGCAAGAACCAGAAGACGTGACTCGTGTGAGTAGCAGCGGCGATGGGCATGGGTATCTCCAGACACTTTTGAATGCAGCATCGCACAGGTCGCCAAAAATGCAATACCTCGGCGGGGGGGCCGCCCGTGGCCGTCGGAGCGCCCTCCCGGCAGGCCTCCGAGCGAAATGCACCATCGCCGGCCACATTTCCAGCACCGTAGCCGGACCGCCCCGATAGAGTGGGGCCATGCCCTTTCGCCGTCTCAATCTCCGCGGCCTCTGGTCGCCTCTGATCCTCTGGATCGTCGCCGCGTACCTCGCCTTCGGTCGCGCGTATCTCATCGCCTTCAATCTCACCGAAAGCCTTCCCGGTACGCTCTTCCTGATTCAAAAGGGTACCCTGCCGAACAGCGGCGATCTCGTGGCCTTCCCCTGGCAGGCCAACTGGCCCTATCCGCAGGGCAGCCTCTTCGTCAAGCGTCTGATCGGTATTCCCGGCTCGATCGTCAGCGCCCGCTCCCGCGATTTCTTCGTCGATGGCGACCCCGTCGGCCGCGCCAAGGAAAGGGCCGGGACCGGAGAGCTTCTGGAGATCGGCTCCGTCGGAACGATCCCTGACGGACACTACTACGTCGCCAGCGAGCATCCCGATAGTCTCGATTCCCGCTACCGGCTGACCGGCTGGGTCGCCCGACAGCAAATCGTCGGCAGGGCCCACCGGATCTTCTGAAAGGGGCACGGCCGGACACCGGGGATGCGACACGAGCACGCGGCACGGGTCTTCGCGCAACGATCGAAGCGCCTGTGGATCGCCGTCGTCCAGCAGGCGATCGACGATGCCATGGGTCGGGGCAGTTTTGCGCCCGGCTCGCCCGAGGAGATCCAATGCGTCCAGCGCGAGGCGCTGCGCTGGATCTTTCATGACCGATCGTCGGCTGCCAACTCCTTCCACTCGCTCTGCGACCTCCTCGACATCGATCCCGATCGGGCGCGCGAGCGCCTGCGGCAGAATCCGGCGATTCGCCGAGGAATCGCCAGTGCGCGATGCCAACGCAGCGGGGAAGGGGACTGACCGGTGTTCGGCTTCTTCAAGAGGACGATCCGCCCCGCAACGTCAAAGCAGGGGCTCGCCACCAGCCTCCCGGTGATCACCCCTGCAGAACCGCTCCTCGACGATGAGATTCCGCGCTACCCCCCGTTCATGAAAGGTCTTCCGGCCACCCATCCGGACAAGCTGATCGAGACGCAAGGCGAACTGATCGGCCAGATTCGTGAAACCAGCGTCGCCACGCCGGAGATCTTCGAGCAGTTCCATCTCGCCGCCCTGCGCCGTTTTGTGTCCTATGCGCACCTCTTGCCCGCCAGCCAGACGCATCATCACCGCGGTGCCGGCGGGCTGCTTCGCCACGCGACCGAAGTCGCCCTGTGGTCGCTGCAGTCCGGCGATCGCGTGCTGCTGCCCGGCGAGCAGACCCCGCGTCGACGCCGCGAACTCGAGCCGCGCTGGCACCTGGCCGTCTTCCTGGCAGCGCTCTGTCACGACTTGGGGAAGCCGGTGACCGACCTCGTCGTCACCAGCCGCGACGGTGCCGAGGTGTGGAACCCCTTTGTCGAAGATCTCCACGCCTGGGCCACCCGGCATCGCGTTGATCGCTACTTCCTGCACTGGCGTGAGAATCGCGGCAGAAAGCACCAGGCCGTTTCCGCCCTCATCGCCGAACGGATCATCGGACCGCAGGGCCTCGCCTGGCTCGCGGCGGGGGACCCCGAACTTGTGTTGTGGATGATGGAAACCATCAACGGCTCTCCCAGCGCCGAGAACCCGATGCATGATCTCGTCGTCCGATCGGACCAGGTCAGCGTCGAGCGCGACCTGCGCAGTCTGGGTGTCGCGTTCACCGGCTACGAGATTGGCCTGCCGGTCGAGCGCTTCCTGCTCGACCTCATGCGGCGGCTGGTCCGCGAGGGGACGTGGGCGATCAATCGCCCGGGTGCGCGCCTGTGGTGCATCGACGGGCAGCTTTATCTGGTCTGGCCGGCCGCCGGCGAGGAACTCGCCGCACTCATCCATCAGGAGCAGGTCCCCGGTTTGCCGAGAACCCCGGACAGCCTGCTCGAGATGCTCGTTGACCGGAGCCTGGCCAGTATCCGGGAAGATCGTGGCGGAGGAGAGCGCTGCTGGCTGATCGCTCCGGCGGTGCTGGCCGAGAAGATCCCCAACATCCGCCTGACGGCGATCCGGCTGCGTGATTCGGCATTGCTGATCGAGCCGCCACCGCCTTCGATTCGCGGCAGGCTACTCGGCGATGAGGCTCCGGCAACGAAGGTGCCTGACGTCCCGGTTCAGTCTGGCACGGTGTTTGAGCCGCTTCTTCCAGCAACGTCGCGTGGACCGCCCGATCCGGATGGGAAGCCCCAGGGGTCGCCCGACCGGCAGCCTCCGGCGCAGCAGGTCGATCACCTCGATGGCGCGGTCGGCGAAGCGCTGCAGGCGCTCGCCCGGGATCTCCAGTCCGGCAAACGATCCGCTGCCACGCTGACCCATGTCGACCCCGCCGGCGTCGTATGCCTGAAATGGCCGGACGCATTTGATGGCTGCGGTCTGGAGAGCAAGGCGATCCTCGACGAGCTGTCGCGCCACGACTGGCTGGCGGTCGATCCGTTGTCGCCCTTTCGCAAGGTGACCGAGATCAAGGTCGAAAGCGGCGAGAAGTGGCGGGTGGTTCGTCTCCAGCCGGCAGTCGGTCGGCTCATGGCGATCGGACAGCCCGCGCGCCCGGTCGAACCGACGCCAGCGGCCGAACCCGCGGAGCGGCCACGGCAGCCGCGTCCAGTGCCGAACGAGACCGAGGCCGCTGGGGCAGACGAGCGGCTGGTGCTGATCCGGAAGGTCGTCGCCTCCTTACGGGCGGCGATTGAGGATGGCCTGCTGACGCCGGAACCGGACGGTCCCTTCGTGTGGCTTCCCTCCCGGAAGGCCGAGTCGCTGTTGATCGAGCGACTGCAGCTGGAGCGAACGAAGATCCTGCGTCTGGGCGCCGTCGTCCCGGATGTCTTCCTCTGCCAGACGCGCAACAGGGTGCACTGCTATCGAATTCCGGCCGTTCCCGTTAGAGAAGGCGGCGGGCGCGACCAACCGTAGCAGCTTTGAAGCCGGGGTCCGTCGATGCACCGAAATGCGCCCACGCGCTGCGCATTTCGGCGGCCATCGCGCGCAGCGACAGACCAGAATCGATCCCCATGTCGACGCTTCTTCCCCTCCTCACATTGCTTCTGGTCGGCTGGATGCCGGGCGTCCGGGGCGATGAACTCGGCGTCGTCGGCCCGACTTGGGCGATTGCCGAACCCGATCTCCTGGCGGTCATCGAGTCGCGTCTGAAACGCATGCAACAGACCGGCGAACTCGCCCGGAAGCAGTACGAGCACCGTGATCGCGTCGTCTCTGCCGTCGAGCAGCCGAAGCCCGTCCCCGGCATCCAGGCCACGGTGACGCCGCGCCGTTTCTTCCTGGATCCGACCTGGGTCCTCGATCGCGACATCCGGACTGCCGACGGAGCGCTCCTGTTCGCCCGCGGTCAGAGGGTCAATCCCCTGGAACACGTTTCCCTGCGCGAACGCCTGGTCCTTTTTGACGGCCGCGACCGCCGGCAGGTCGCCCTGGCGCGACAGCTGCTGCAGCGTGGCGATGCGAAGCCGATCCTGGTCGCCGGCGAGCCCCTGCGACTGATGCGCTCGTGGCAGCGCCGGGTTTTCTACGACCAGGGCGGAAGCCTGACGCGGCGTCTGGGAATCCGACAGGTGCCGGCAGTGGTCAGTCAGGATGGCAAGCGGCTGCGGATCGATGAAATCCGTCCGTGAACTGGTGCTCGGGCTGCTGCTCTTCCTGGGCAGTCCCGGCTTCGTCTCGGCGACGCCGACCTGCACCGGCCGTTTCGCCAACCCGATCACCGACATCTGCTGGCGCTGCATGTTGCCGATTCGCTTCGGCGGCGCGACCCTGATGTCGATGGGGCAGGAAGACACGCCGAATCCCGGCGGCTCGCCGATCTGCACCTGTCCTTCGAAGCGGCGCATCGGCTTCAAGGTGAGCTTCTGGGAACCGGTGCGGCGCGTCGATGTCGTTCGTCGCCCGTTCTGCCTGACGAGCCTCGGTGGACTCGAACTCGATCCCGGCTTCGATGCGCCGCGCGGCTCGCGTTTCAGCCAGGACAGCACCTCGACCGCTTCCTTCTATCACGCGCACTGGTACGTCGATCCGGTCCTCATCTGGCTCGGAGCGATCTTCGACAATGCCTGCCTGGAGCAGGGCGGCTTCGATGTCGCCTACCTCACCGAACTCGACCCTTTGTGGCACGACGACGAGCTGACCTTCCTGCTCAATCCCGAGGTCGCGCTGTTCGGCAATCTGGCGGCGCGCGCCGCCTGTGCCGCCGACTGCGTCTCGGCCAGCGTCGGCTTCCCGCTGAACAGCCTGTTCTGGTGTGCAGGTTGCCAGGGCAGTCTCTATCCCCTCAACGGCAATGTCCAGGCGCACATCGGCGGCGTCCAGGCGTCGAGTCTGGAGATGACTCGCCTGATCGCCAAGATGCACCGTGAAGGGCTGATGTGGGCCGCTTCCGGCGAAGACGGTCTCTGCGGCTACTACCCGCAGCCGATCACGGACAAGACCGGCTACAAGTACCACATGCTGTATCCGGTTCCCCAGACCGCGCGCATCGACGGCAAGTGCTGCCAGCCGCTCGGGCGATCGACGATCCGCTGGGGTGCCGGCCGGGAGTTTCCGTTCGAGGGCGAGGATTTTGCGTACATGGTCTTCCGCAAGCGCAACTGTTGCCAGGGGGCGTTCTGAGGCCATGAGCAAGTCCGTGCTGTGGGCCGGTTGCCGGGCCAGTTTTCGGGCCATGTTCCTGGCGACGGCCTGGGGCCTGACGGTGACGCCGGCATTCTCGCAGCTGGCGCCAGTCCCGCAGGCCGACCTGCAGTCGGCTCGTGAGCGAGTGGCTGCCACGCTGAACGCCATCGACCGGGCAGGGGATCCGAGCCGTTCGGTGGTGCCCGAGCTGCGAAATCTGCCGCAGCCGGCAGCGAGCGCTCCCGACCTGGCTACGCTCGCGCCGGCACACCGCCCGTCCGTGCCGGGCGGGAATCATCCATCGGCGAACCCGGACGTTCCCGAGCTGATGGTGTTCGTCTCCTTCTCGCTGCCGCGTGAGACCCTGCAGCGCATCATCCACCAATCCGAGCGATCGGGTGCCGTGCTGGTCCTGCGCGGTCTCAAGGGCCACTCGCTGACGGAAACGGGCGAGGAGATCGCGCGGCTCGTCGGCGAGCGGAACGTCACGGTCCTCATTCACCCGCCGGCCTTCCAGCAGTTCCAGGTACGGCAGGTCCCCTCGCTGGTGCTGGCCCAGTCGGGAGCGGCGGCGCAGATCGACCAAGACGGCTGCGCGCCGGCAGCGAGCTTCATCCGGATCGACGGCGACGTCGGCCAGGACTACGCGCTCGATCTGATCGAGCGCCAGGCGCCGGCATGGGCGGATATCGCCCGTCGTCATGCGGCACGGCTTGCTGGACCGAAGCCATGAAGTACCGCTCCGGGCTGTTCCTGGCGCTGCTGCTGGCGAGCCGTGTGTGGGCGCAGGGTTACGACCCGGCAACCGCTTTCGCCGACGGCAAGGCGCTGGGCGCCGCTTCGCTCGATCCCGCTTTCCAGGGAATTGGCCACGGCACGGCCGCTGCGAGTGTGCCGGGTTTCGGCGCAACCGCGCCACAGTCGCAGCACTTCCAGGCTGGACAGGGACAGTTGTCCGGACCAGGTGTCGCCCGGGTCACCGAGTGCGCCACCCTGCCGCCCGAGGTCGATGCCTATCGTCGGCAGGAGTGTGAAGCGGTCAATTTCGTGGCGCGCAATCCATCGCTGCGGCCGGCCTTCTCGATCGATCGCGCCAACGACCCGCTGATCACACGGGCCAACGCGCTGGCGCGCAATCCGACGGTGGCGGCGACCGGAATGAGCGCTGATCGAGGTGCCGCGCACTGCCGGGTGGTGACCGAAAGCACCTCAGCAACCTTCACGGAGGAGACGTGCAGCGACTACCGTCCGGTCAGCAGCCAGCTCTGCGCGACCGGGCGGCAGATCGTCGTCGATCGACATCAGCGCTACCAGTGTGTCGAGCAGAAGCAGACCGTGCGGGACGCATCCTGCTTCATCGGCCAGCAGATCGTCGTCGGTACCCGGTTCAACTACCAGTGCCAGCAGACCGTCCAGACCACCGAGTCGCTGAGTTGCCGGCGCGGGGTCTCGGTGACCGTCGGCTTCGGTCGCTGCGCCGCCGGCTCCTGGCTCGGTCGCGCGGCCTTTGTCGATTGCGGCCACTGCATCGACCCGTACATGGCGATGAACATCTATTGCGGCGCCGACGGTCGATCCTACGAGGTGGAGCCCTACCGATCCGCCGACGGCGTCAGTCGCTTCGACTACCGATCCGTCGGCTATCCCCGGGGCGGCCGCTATGGACGCTTTCCGGTTGCCGTTGCACCCGGGCCGTCG
>DDUX01000020.1:0-26759 GCA_002345025.1 Candidatus Accumulibacter iunctus
CTCCTTCAGTTTCGCAAGTTCTGCGGTACGGTCGGCCGTCGCTGTCGCGCGTGCAGCCGCAAGCTGGGCCGCACGTTCCACCGCCAGTTTGGCTTGCTCGTCCCGCGCGTCGGTCAATGACCGAAGCTTCTGTTCCAAGGCGGTGTTCGCCTTTTGCAGCAAATCCCGCGCGTCGGTCAATGACCGAAGCTTCTGTTCCAGAGCGGTGTTCGCCTTCTGCAGCAAATCGACCCGCGTCTGCCCTTCGCGCACCAGCTCGTCCTGTTGGTGCTGCGCCTGAATCAGGCGCTGCAAGCGCTCGTCCACTTCTGCATTTCTTGTCGTCAGTGCCGCATGGTCCCGCTGCAGTGCACGCAACTCACCCTCGCGCTTCTGGTTGTCGAGGTACCATTGTTCAAGCTCCTCTTGCGCCTGATGCAGTCGCAACAGGCTCAGCTTGCCCTCCTCGACGAGTACTTCGTGGTCTCCCTTCAGTCTTGCCAGTTCGGCGTTGCTGGCGGCAAGCCGCGTACGATGTTCTTCAGCCTTTCGGGCCTGATCGTCCCGGTCCCGCGTGAGTGCCTGCAGCAGATGTTCGAGTTCCGCCTGTCGTGCCGCCAGTGCTGACCTCTCCTGCTCGAGCGCCTGCCGCATCGTGCCCTGGGACTCGAGCGTGGCCGCATGCGCGGCAAGGACTCTGGTGTAGTCGTTCCAGGCAGGCGCCTGCAGGGTCGTCGGTGGTAGCACCAGCGGCAGGTCTGCGGTGCTTTCCAACTCTTCGTAGAGGGCACGAGCTTCGTCCCGACCGCTTACCAGATCCTGCGCCAGATACTCGAGCAACTGAGCATCGGCAGACGGTGTTTCGAGTGCTGCGACGGTGGCTCTTTCGGACGACAGGTTGATACCGAAGGCGCTGACCACTCGTTCGGCAAGGGCCCGCGGTGACTGGCGCACCGCAGCCGAGTTGACCAGCAGGCATCGCTCCCGATTGGCGTAGGAGAAGCGCAACAGTTCAGTGTTGAAGTCGCCCCACATCGCGAGCGTGCGTGTCAGCTCGTCCTCCGTGGCGTGGCAGCCCCTGAGGACTCCGCCAACTGTGGCTGCAGGGGACTCGTAGGCGAGGATGAAACGGATCTGCGGGTCAAAGTTCTTCCAGAAGTCCAGCAGGTAGATGAGGCGAAAGTCTGCCCATCCCCAAGCGTCGCTGTCGGAGTTGCCGAGGAAGAGGTCGGTGGCCAGGTCTTGCCATGGCCTGTCAGGGGCCAGTTGCTGTATCGACAAGGCTGTCAGGCTCGTCATCACTTCAAGGGGATCGTTGTTGATGATCTGTTTGTGCAACGCAGCCGGGGTCATACCGTGAGCGCGCGAGCGCCCGGCCGTAGCAAGGCCGGCAGCTTCCAGTACCCGCTGGGGCAGCTCATACCCCGGCTGCGGAAAAGCGCAGGTCAGGATTACTTTCACGTGTTTCTCCGTTATTCAGGCCTGGGCCGTGGTTGATACGCTGAGATGGCGAAACCCTCTTCCATTCGTACTGCCTCAAGGCAATTTCTGGAAAAACAGGAAGACCCCCAATTCACCGCCATGATCCGTGAACTCCACATGGAACCTGCGCACTCCGGCGCCCTGAAGAATGAACAGCAATTCATTCAGGTTGTATGGATTCATCTGCATTTCTGGGTCGGCGCCAGGTGGCGGGGTGGCCGCTGACGTTCGCCATATCCGGACCGCGCCAGGAAGGGATGTAGTGGCCGGGGCAGGAGGCGCAACCCCGTTGGTTGACGCATAGCAAGTCTTGGAATAAGAGAAGTGAACGGCACCAATTCCTCCGGCAGCAAGGTGGCCCAGCATCCGGCGAAAGATCTCGCGGCCACGCTCTGGTGCCATATGCTGAAAGACGATGAACGAATGAATCAGGTCATAGTGACTGCCGGCCAATGCGGTCAGCCGGTCATCGGACGGGAAGAGGCGGACGTTACTGACACCGAACTCGTTGCAGTTTCTTTGTGCCTCTTCAAGCATTGAAATGGACACGTCGACGCCAACCACTTCGCCAGCGGTTGGCGAAAAATGGACCAGCAGGCGTCCGACGCCGCAGCCGAAGTCGAGCACCGATGCCGGCTGAAAAGTGGGCGAGAGATATTGCCTGATCATTCGCAATACGTAGTCGACGTGCGCTCGTCCGGATTCAAAGAACTCGTTCCTCGCCGCGTCCGTAAGCTCTGCTCGCCGAAACTTCGGATCGGTAATGACGCCAAAATAGGGATCCTTGCGACCCCATTCCTCCCATGCGATATCCGTAGTCACGTCCGCTCTCCGTTCTTGGCTGCAACCCCGGGCGCCCTTATGTTGCGCAGGAACTCCTGCCATTGGGGAAGGATCCGATCAGGCAGGTAGCGACTGGACGTCACTGCGCCCTTGGCGACCAGTTCCAGCCGCCGTTCGTTCCGCTCCGGAGCGATTACGGCAGCGATTGCTCGCGCCGCGTCGGCAATTGAGTATGGACTGAAGTACTCTGCCGCATCGCCGTAAATCTCGCGGTGTACAGTGATCTCCGAGGCCACTACGGCACCCCCGCTGCGCATCGCTTCCACTCCGGAGAAATCAAATCCCTCTCCAAAGCTTGGGCAAATGGTCGCCCTCGCGTGCTTGTAAAGTAGCCGGAGTTCCGGCGATGGTACGTCGGCAAGAACGAACAACTCGCCACGCTCCATCCAGGGGATGAACTTCTTGACAATGGCCTTGTTGCCCCAGCCGAGCATACCGACCACGACCAGTTTGAGGTTCGGGAAACGCTCGGTACGCAACTGCTCCCATGCCGCCAACAGCGTTGTGTGATTCTTCCGGGGTTCGATCGTGGAGACGATGAGAAGGAATTCGAGTTGCGCCCCGCTACCCCGCAGCGATTCGTCCATCGCTGCGCCACGCTGGGCAATCCTGTCGTTGCGTCTGGTCGCGATGACTTCGGGCACACGTGCTGGGGACGACTCATCCGGGAAGTAATGATGTGAAACCATATTGTGAATGGTTGTCGAGCGCGCTTCGGCCTGTGGAAAGATGGAGAGCAGATCGCTTCTCGTTGCGTCGGAAACACAGGAGAAAAAGCCGCCACGCCTCACATTGTTCCGCAGTGCCTGGTAGTGTGACGCCTGATGATACACCTTGTCGGAAATTGTGTGCGGCATCAGCAGCGGTATGGCGTCGTGGTAGCGGACAACCAGCGTCGTCGATGGTGAGACAATCGCCGGATATGGCGTCTCGACGATCAGCACGTCATAGTCTGAGGTGTCGAGGCGAGGATAGAGGGCATAGCCGAACTTCTTGGTCAGCAGGGCGCAACGATGCATGGCGGTCCATGGCACTCGGGCGATGCGGAAATCGGCGCAGGTCACCGCATCGAAGTTCTCATACGGCAAGGTTCTGGCAAAGAGCATGCGCCAGATGAAGTCGCGGAAATGGGTTGCCTCGAATCGGCCCAGGCTTTCCCGGCCACCAAGCATCCGTCGCATTGCCATCCCCATCGCTGCCAGATGCGCATTCGAGATCTTCTGCTGCAGTGAAACGACTACACGCGAGAGGCGGTTGATCTGCTTGTCTCGGGTCAGCGGTGCATGCCACCGGCCTTCGACGGTCGGCAGCCCTTTGGCGAGAACATTACCGCTGCTCTGGATGAGGCCTTCGACGTTGATCCCCTGCAGGGTCCTCAGGCCGTTGAACAGGAGGCGGGTCTCCTGCGGAATTCCTGCATGCCCGTCAAGAGCCGGACGCATTTCGAGGAGTACGCGCATGGCGGCATGGGATTGGATCGGATCGGTTTTCACTGTATGAAGTAAGCTAGAATTCCTTCACCGGCAGCGAGAGATGTGGCTGCTCGTGAAGAATTCCCTGGTAATAGTCATACGCCCGCTCAACATTGCCAAAGGCGTGCAGCTTGCCTTCATGCAGGACATGAGCGGTCTTGCAATAAAGCCTGATCACATTCGCGTCATGACTGACCAGAATGTAGGCTCGGTCCTTTCGTTTGTGCAGCAGTTCGTGATGGCTCTTCTCATGAAAACGAGCGTCTCCCACGACCATCGCTTCATCGATCAGGAAACAGTCGAACTCGATGGCCATGGACAGCGCAAACGCCAAACGCGTGACCATGCCATGGGAGTAATGAAAAACCGGCTCGCGAAAATAGGGCCCGAGTTCGGCGAAATCCTCGACAAACCGGATGAGGGGCTGATAGTCCACACCGTAGATCCGGCAAACGAACTTGAGGTTGTCCAGCCCCGTCAGATGCGTCTGGAATGCACCGCCAAAGGCGAGTGGCCACGAGACACTCATGTCGCGGCGGATTTTTCCGGCGGATGGAAGGTCCGCGCCGCTGAGGATCCGGATGAGTGTCGACTTGCCGGCGCCGTTACAGCCGAGAATGCCGAGCTTTTCCCCGGGATGGACCGTCAGGTCGATCCCGTCAAGCACGGTATGCAAGCCGCTGCGCGTGCGATAGCTCTTGTGGATCCCGCGTAGCTCGATCATCTCGTCCGCACCCTGCGGCCGGCTTCTCGCGAAAGTGCCAGACCAATCAACGTCAGCACGAGGTTGGCGGCGGAAAAATAGATCGGATCCCCGTGTGTGGGTACGAGTTCGCCAAAATAGCCATGGCGAATCATTTCCACCCCGTGCACCATGGGCAGCCAGAGGACGGCTTCCTGGGCGGCCGGCGGCAGCCAATGGACCATGAACACCGCGCCGGAAAGTGGAAAGAGGAGATAGGTCGTGATCGGCCAGGTACGCTCGAAGGTCTCGGAATATTCGGACAAGGCGCCGACGATGAGTCCCAGCCCGAGAGAAAACCAAGCCAGGAGAAGCCAGCCGCCAATGATCGGCCACGGATCTTCCGGCCAGTTCATGGCGCCAACGCTGGCGAAGAGGATCGTCAGCACCGCGATCGATGCCGTGGCACCAACCCATTCAAGAATGATTCGCGCCAAGAAGATATCAAGGACATTGACGTTGCGGTGATACATCAGTGGGCGGTTCGACTCGATCGCCTTCGAGCAGCGGTTGGAGGTGTTGCGCCACATCAGGACCGACGAATAGCCGGTGATGGCGAAGGCAATGATCGGGATGCTGGACAGGATGTTCATCCTGGCCAGGTACCAGAAGCCAGCGACTCCCAGGGTGAACAGGGCGGGCTCGATGATGATCCAGAGCACCCCGAATCCATGCCTGCCATAGCGCGTGATCGCCTCGCGCAGCAACAAGGCACCGATGACGCGCCGCTGGATGGCGGCCGACCGGGTGAAGCTTGTTCCGCCCATGGTCGTCAATCCTGATGCTCCCTGATGCCGGCGACGAGCATGGTCAGGACGCCCCAGGCGATCAGGCCGAGGACGAAAACAGCAAGGATGACGCGCAGGCGACGTGGCTCCATCGCCTCGTCGGGCAGACTGGGCTGTGCCACCCGTTCGAGGTAGAGTGCCTGTCGCTGTGCCTCGTTGCGAGCCTGTTCAAGCGAAGCGAACGCGCTCGCGAGCTGCTTGTCGGCAAATTCCTTTTCCAGTACCAGCCGCTGAAACTCGGCCGCCTTGCTGGCGAGCGAGCGGCCGCCGCCGGTAACCCGAGCCGACTCGAGCTCGACTTCGTGTTCGAGGATCTCGATGCGCTTCCTCAGCACCGGGATCTGTGGGTTGTCTTTGGTGATCATCTGCAATTGCACCAGTTGCGTCTTGGCGGAGATGAGCTCTTCCTGCAATCTGGCGATCTGCTGCAGAGGAATGGCGGACTGTCGCTCCGGGTCGATGACGCCTTTCTCGTTGCGGTAACGGGCCAGGGTCAAGGCCGCCAGCTTCGCCTTCTTCTCTGCCTCCACGACCTCGTTGGCCGCAAAGCGAATCATGTCCTGCCGTCCACGTTCGTTGAGGCGATTGACCAGCTTCTCGCTCATCTCGAGCAGCCTCTGGTTTATCCGCAGGGCATCCTCGGCATTGAACGCGCGAACGGTCACCGTGGCGATCGACGACGTCGAATCGAGTTGCGTGCTGACCACCATCTTCTGGTAATAGCGGTGCAGGTTCTCGAAACTGTCGTCCCAGTCGAGGCCGGGAAAGCGCCTGAACAGATCCCCCTGGCCGAAGGCGCGGCGGAGATCCAGTTCCTGGTCGAGCACGCGCAGGGCATCGCGTGAGAGCACGAAGTCCTGCACCGTGTAGCTGTCGTCCTGCGAGCGCGTGAAGCCTGCACCCTTGAAGATGATGCCCAGGGGCGAGGTCGCCTGCCGCTCGGGGCTGCGCACGACGAAACGGGACTCGCTGATGTAGATGTCCGAGGCGATGAGGCCGAAATAAACGATGGCCAGAACCGTCGGTATGACCACGGTCAGCCAGAAAAGTCTGTGGGTGGTCCAGGATCGCACGAGGCTCGCGCGGTTGCACTTGCTGGCGATGGAATTGATTTGGGTCATGTTGGATCGCTCGGGCGCTGGCGTGGGCTATGCGGCTATCGATGCCTTGCGCTGACAGATTGATGGGGCTGGGCAGAATGCCGTGCGTCGCCGACGGGCTCTGCTCGTTCCTTCGCCGTCGCCACCGATCGCAGTCGCTCCGGCGGTCGCGCGATGTGGCCGTTCGCCATGGAAGTCATGCCAAGTGGGCAGAGACGCAACAATCACTGCAGTGCTGGTTGCCGGTCAAGGCAAGGAAAATCAGACATGAGCATCATCGTCGAAACGGCGGTTGGGGCGGACCCCGTCCACTGTCCGCCCGCACCCGGCAGGGCGGATGGTCCGCCACTGGCAGGGGAATCGGAGTGAGAGCGGGAAAGGGCGCCAATGCTACACCAATGACGGCCATTTTTGCTGTTCGATTGAGTCGTGGTGACATGCAGCAGAGGTGGCCAGTCGGGTTGCGCGTTCCTGGCGCGTTCTCGGCCCGGACGTGCTGTCGGCGCGAACACCCGTGGCAGTGGCTTGCCGTTCGCGGTTGCCGGAGGAAACGGTCGGCGAGCAGGAGGATCGGGTCGCAATGTTCTCAACCTGGTACCCAATCGGGATAGACTCATGAGCCGGTCCAAATTCGCGGCATGATGGAGCAACCACCCCAGGCCTCTGCCGGGCGCGGCGCCGGCGACGACTTTTCTTTTTTTCGGGCGCACGCTGTGAGCCCGCAGAACCCTACACTGATCCTCATGACCCACCCCCATGAGCCGGCGCGATGAGTTTACATTTCCTGCTGAAAGCCGAAGCCCGTAGCCTGTCCGTGGTCCAGGTTCTGGCCATGAGTGACGAGGAAGCCCTGGCCCTGTTCCGCCAGCTGCGCTGGGGCGAAGGGGAGCAGGTGGTCTGCCCGCACTGCGGCATGGCGCACCGGCACTACTTCCGCCCGACCCGCAAGATCTGGCGCTGTGCGGGCTGCCAGGATGATTTCTCGGTCACGTCCGGGACGATCTTCGCCTTCCACAAGCTGCCCCTGCGGCTGTACCTCGCGGCGGCGATCCTGTTCACCAACGCCGTCAAGGGCATTTCTGCCCTGCAGGTGGGCCGCGACCTGGGGGTATCGCACAAGACCGCCTACGTTCTCCTGCACAAGATTCGCGAGGGCCTGCTGGTGGGCCGGGACGAATGCGCCCTGTCGGGTGCGGTTCATGTGGACGGGGCGTACGTGGGCGGGAAGGTCCGGCCGGAGAACAAGAAGGAAGACCGGGTAGACCGCCGCCTGGCGGAGAATCAAGACCCGGACAAGCGCTGCATCCTGGTGATGCGTCAG
Organism: Candidatus Accumulibacter iunctus; assembly: GCA_002345025.1. Lineage (GTDB taxonomy): Bacteria > Pseudomonadota > Gammaproteobacteria > Burkholderiales > Rhodocyclaceae > Accumulibacter > Accumulibacter iunctus. The sequence goes on from DDUX01000020.1 coordinate 7,728, forward strand.
GCGCACAGCGAGGCGGAAGTGGCGGCCGGCAATGTCGGCGCCAGGAAGACGCTGACTTTCATCGTCAAGAACGAAAACCAGACCGACATCGGCAAACTGGCGCCGGCCTACATCGCCAAGGGTTCCGTGATCTGTGCCGACGAATCGGACGCCCATGACCTGCTGCATGCCCGGTACGCGGTTCGCCGGGTGAACCACAGTCAGGAATTCCGCGCCGACGATGGTACGACCAACAACCTGGCGGAATCGTACGTCTCGCGCTTCCGCCGTTTCCACCTCGGCCAGATCCACAAGGTGGCGCCGAAGTATCTCGACAACTACGCCAACGAGATGGCCTACCGGGAAGACACCCGCCGCTGGAGCAACGGCGACATCTTCCGCGATATCGTCGGCAAGTGCGCCCGGGCCCTGGTGAGCCGGGACTGGTGCGGGTACTGGCAGGGCAACCACCGGCAGGGGGAACGCCTGGCGGTGTGAAGCGGTCAGGTGACCGCCCAGGTGGCACCGTGCCCGTCACGGCCGGCAAGGACCAGGGTGCCGCTACGCTCCAGGCGACGCAGCACCCCAATGGCGTTCTTCCGCATCTGCTCGATCATGATGGTGGTCGCCTCCAAGCCCCGGCGGGCCGCCAGCCCTTCGCCGTTCTGGCGGCTGTTCAGCGCCGCGCCTTGAGCCTCGCGGAAGATGTCGAGAACCATGCGCAGGCATTCGCCTGGCCGGAAGAAGCGGTTCGCAGTCCGATGCGTCTTGATCCGGATCGTCCGCAGGTCGATTTCCGGGGAAAAGAGCTTGAGGGTCGCGTCGAGGTGGGCCAGATTGTCCGCCAGATGTCCCATTTCCTTCCGGTGATGCTCGTCAGCCCCGCGAGCCCCGCGCGCTTGGCGATCAGGCCCGCCACGACGTGGCTCGCTGCCATGAGAAATCCTCCCGTTCAGTGAAAACGAGAGGATTCTCGTCGAGCAGGGGGTCAGGTGCTGGGGGTGGTTGCTCCATAACGCCGGAAAAGCTTACAAGAGCTCGCGATCACCACGTTCTGACAGCTTGAGGGGATTGGATCGCTGCGGGTCTGCCGACGACCGATCGACATCTCCCAGCGGGTGGCTGGAGCCGTCGGCTACATCCTGCGGGGCCTGCTGGCCCCTAATTCCTGCAGGCCCACGACTCATCGACCGCACGTTCGGGCAACCACGGCAATCCTGTCTCGAGGCGGTGCACGGTCGCCGGCACTGCCATCGCCACGGCTTCCCGCGTGTAGTAGCCGCCCCGCACGTGCAGCGCACCAGCGAGGAGACGAATGAAATCGCCGACGAGGTCGGCATCCGGTGCTGCCGGCGCTTCCCAGAAGCGGTCCAGCTCGCCGGCGAAGCTCAGGCCGGTCACGTCGAAGATGGCGCTGCCCATCACCTTGAGCGGGCATCCGACCAGCAGAGCGGACAGGCCGACGGTGCTGTTGACCAGCACGCAGCCCGTCGCCTGGCGCAACATGGCGACGACGTCGCCGCTGCTGACGCAATGAACACGGCTGGCGACCCCAAGTTGTGCCGCGACCTCGCCGATGACCTTCGGCCAGGGGGTGAGACCGGGGTCGAGCGGGTGCACCTTGACGACCAGGCGGGACGGTGCGGGCGAGTGCGCGGCGAAGGAAGCGATGATCTCGCGCGCAGCCGTCGGCATGTCGGGGTAGCGCGAATGGTCGCGAATCTGGTAATCGGTCGAGAGTTGCAGCGGCAGGACGAAGGTCGGCACTTCCTGCCGTTGCAGCGCGTCAAGTGTCTGCGCCGTGCGTCGTCGCTCGCCGCCGCCGCAGATCCAGCGTCGCAGCCAGCCCGCGTACTCGGCGAAGGGGTGGTGTATCGCGTGCCGACGGTAGCCCGGGTAGAGTGGTCGGGAAAGCACCTCGGCGACGTTGTAGATGACGTCCAGCATGGCCAGCCGCCAGAACGGTGTGGTGCAGCGCACGGCCAGGTCAGGCACCGGGTACTGCTGCGCCAGCGAGCGGATGAGCGCGGGATCGCGCGGCATGCGCGAGTAGGTGCCCATGCCGTCACGTTCAAGAACCAGCCAGTCCGGTCGCAGGTAGCCGAGTTCGCTGCAGATGATCTCGGCACCACGGGCACGAGCCTCCTCGATGGCAATCCGGTGATGTGGTCGCCGGTCGCCGAGCAGGAAGAGATGCGTGATCGGATCGGCATCGAGGAAGCGCGCGACGTAGCTGCGCCAGCCGTCGATGCCGCCGCGGTAGTCGCGCGCCGGCAGGCGCCAGAACAGGCGGTCGCCGAGATGCAGATTGATGCGCGAGACGCGGTGGCCGCGCACGACCAGCTCGCGTGCGACCTCGTGCATGTAGAATGACGACGGTCCTTGGAGAAAGAGAACGTGCAATTTTCTGTCGAGCTGCTGTCGGGTGAAGTCGTGGCCGGCCACCAGGGTAACCGGTCTTCCGCCGACGAGCGGGGCCCGCGGATTGGGTCGGGGCGGTGATGATAAGGCAAAGGGGTTGCCGCATGATAGCCCCGTGATGCCGCGGCGCGTGGCAGTGGAGCCGCGCAGCGTGCTGATCACCGGTGCCACCGGCGGCATCGGCGGTGCGCTGGCGCGAGCCTATGCCGAGCCGGGGCGCACGCTCGTCCTGCAGGGGCGCGACACGGAGCGGCTCGCTGCGGTCGCGGACGAGTGCGCGGCGCGCGGTGCGCGCGTGCTGACCAGGGTTCTCGATCTGCGTGATCGCGCGGCACTCGTCGCTTGGCTGCGGTCGGTCGCGCAGGAGGAGCCGCTCGACCTCGTCATCGTCAATGCCGGCGTCAATACCAGCATCGGGGCTGACGCAGCGGGTGAGCGCTGGGCTGCCGTCGAGGAACTGATCGCGGTCAACGTGCTCGCCGCCATGGCGACCGTCGATGCCGTCTTGCCGGCGATGCGCGCTCGCCGTTCGGGTCAGCTGGCGCTGATCAGCTCGCTCGCCGCCTACTACGGGCTACCGGTGACGCCGAGCTACTGTGCCAGCAAGGCGGCACTCAAGGCCTACGGCGAGGCTCTTCGTGGCTGGCTGGCGAGCGAGGGTGTCCGCGTCAGCGTCGTCATGCCCGGCTATGTCGAGTCGAAGATGTGTCGCGAGATGCCCGGGCCGAAGCCCTTCCTGTGGTCTGCCGAGCGTGCGGCGCAGCGGATCAGGCGGGGGCTGGCGCGCAACCGGGCGCGAATCAGCTTTCCCTTTCCGCTCAATCTTGGCACTTGGTTGCTGGCGGTCCTGCCGCCGACGGTGTCCGAACGGCTGCTGTCGCTGCTCGGCTACCGTGCGTGATTCGTTCTGGCCGGCGGTGCTGCCGGCGCTGCTCATCAGTGGCGGCCTAGCGCTGCTCGTCGAGCGCCTGCTCAAGCCGCCGCCGCTGGCCTGCTGGCGGCGACCCGTGGCGGCCCTGGCGATCCACCTTGGCCTCTGGCTGTGGTTCGCGAACGTTCTGCTGCTGCTTCTGCAGCGTCCGGTCTTTGCTGCCAGCTCGCTGCTCGCGGGCTTCCTGTTCGTCGTCCTGGTCAGCAACGCGAAGGCGCATTCACTGCACGAGCCTTTCATTTTCCAGGACTTCGAGTACTTCAGCGATGCCCTGCGTCATCCCCGCCTGTACATGCCGTTTCTCGGCGCTGCGCGGGCGCTTCTTTCGCTGCTCGCGTTCGGCCTTGCGATTGTCGCCGGGTTGAGCATCGAGGACTCGCTGCTCACCCGGATGCGCAGCGAGGAGTTCCTCACGGGCGCGGCAACGCTGGCGCTGGCCGGGCTGCTGCTGATCGGGTTCGGGGCGCGGCAGAAGCTCGCCGTCGGTTTCGACGCTGCCGCCGACTTGCGTCGGCTCGGCCTGCTGACTGCTCTCTGGCGCTATGGTGAGGAGGAGCAACTGCCCTGCCATCCGGCGTCGCCCTACGAGCAGCCGGCCTGCGCGCCCGCGCTGGCCGCCGGCCCGGCGACGCTGGTGGTCGTGCAGAGCGAATCGTTTTTCGATCCGCGGCGGCTGTTCTCCGGCATCCGTCGCGACGTGCTGAGCGAGTTCGACTCATTGCGCACTGGTGCCATCTGTCACGGGCAACTGCAGGTTGCGGCCTGGGGCGCCAACACCGTACGTACCGAGTTCGCCTTCCTCTCGGGCCTGTCGGCCGAGTCCCTTGGCGTGCACCGTTTCAACCCCTACCGGCGGTTTGCCCGGCAGGGGGTCGCGACTCTCGCCACCTTCCTCAGGCATCATGGCTATCGGACGATCTGCGTGCATCCGTACGCAGCCAGTTTCTACTCGCGTCACGAGGTCTTTCCCCAAATCGGGTTCGATGAGTTCATCGACATTCGCGCGTTCACCGGCGCGGTGCGAGAGGGGCCCTATGTCAGCGATATGGCCGTCGCCGAACAGGTTGCAGCCCTGCTGGAGAAGGCTGCCAGTCAGCCGTTGTTCGTCTTCGTCATCACGATGGAGAATCACGGTCCCCTGCATCTGGAGCGGGTCGCTCCTGGTGACGAAGAGCGCTTCTACTCGGCTGTGCCGTCGGCAGGCTGCGAGGAACTGACGATCTATCTGCGGCACCTCGCCAACGCCGACCGGATGGCCGGCCGCCTGCGCGCCGCCATCGAAGAACTGCCTGATCCCGCTTACCTGTGCTGGTTCGGGGACCACGTGCCGATCATGCCCGGAGTCTACCGTGCGCTTGGCGTGCCGGACGGGCGGACCGACTACCTCATCTGGTGCAACGGTGGTTTCCCCGGCGCGCCAGTGCCGCGCGAACTCCGGGTCGAGCAACTGGGCGGCCTGATCCTGCAGCGAATGGGCTTGCTGGCAGCGCGGCAATGAGCGGGCTGGCAGGCCGGGGCGGCATCGCCGCAGCTACAGCCGCCGCATCTCTTCGGCGAGGGCGCTGACGGTCTCGCGGATCTGTTCCTCGCTGTGCTCGCACGAGACGAAGAAGCGCAGCCGGGCCGCCTTCTCGGGAACGCCTGGGTAAACGATCGGTTGCACGTTGATGCCGCGGGCGAACAGCGCGGCGGCCAGACGGGCGGCCCTGACCGAGCCGCCGGTGATCGCCGGAATCACCGCCAGACCGGCGCTGGTCCCGGTGTCGATACCGGCTGCGCTCGCCAATGCGAGGAAGAGCTGGCCACGTTCTTGCAAGGTACGCACACGCTGCGGCTCGCGTTGCAGGCAACGCAGCGCCGCCAGCGAAGCGGCGGCGACCGGCGGCGGCATGCCGACGCTGTAGAGAAAGCCCGGTGCCAGGTACCTGAGGTGCTCGACCAGGGCACTCTCGCCGGCAATGTAGCCGCCACATCCGGCGAGGGCCTTGCTCAGCGTGCCCATCCAGATGTCGACGTCGCTGCTGTCGACGCCAAAGTGCTCCCTGATGCCGAGGCCGCTGTTTCCCATGACGCCAAAGGAATGCGCTTCGTCGATCATCAGAAAGGCGCGGTACTTGCGCTTGATGTCGATGAAGCGCGGCAGCTCGGGGTAGTCGCCGTCCATGCTGTAGATGCCTTCGAGGACGATCAGCACGCGCTGGAAGTGTGTCCGCTGTTCAGCCAGCAGCGATTCGAGGCTTGCCCAGTCGTTGTGCGGGAAGGAGAGTCGGCGGGCGCCCGCGAGGCCGATACCCTGCAGAACGCTGTTGTGCACCAGTTCGTCGTGGACAATCAGGTCGCGTGCTCCAAACAGGTAGCCGATCGTCGTCACGTTGGTCGCGTGGCCACTGACGAAGGTGACTGCGTCCTGCGCGCCGTAGGCGCTGGCGATCGCCTGTTCGAGTTCACGGTGGACCAGGCGCTCTCCGGCGACCAGCCTGCTGGCTGAAACCGAGGTGCCGAAGCGATCGATCGCCTGCTTCGCCGCCTCGCTGACCTCCGGGTGACCAGACAGCCCGAGATAGTTGTAGCTGGCGAAATTGACGTATTCGCGACCAGCGATACGCGTGCAGGCGCCGGCGATGCCCTCATGCAGCATGAAGAAGGGGCTGTCGATTTCAAGCCGTGCCGCTCCTTCCGTGATGATCCGCAGTTGTTGGTAGCCGGGGTGAAGGTCGAAGCGCCAGTGCTGTTCGGGCGTGCTGTCTGCCTCCTTTGCCGCACTGGCCGGCAACTGCAGGTGCCGGCCTTGCTCGGCCTGACGCAGGCGTCTCTCCAGGGCCTGCTGGATCAGTTTGTCCTTGATCTGGGCGCTAAGCCCGGGAAGTCCCTTACGCACCATGCAGCTTGCTCCCCGACGGGCTCCCGCCCTGGTCCATGGCGCCGAAGTCGGCAGCGAAACGAGCGATCTCGTCGGCCGATGCGTCCACTCCCTGCTGCCTGGCAATCTCTGCCGTCTGCGCGATCAGTTCTTCCTGTGCGGCACCTCGCGCACCCTCATCGCTGTCGCGCAACTGTTGCAGCAGGCGTTCGGCGAGCCTGGCTATCGTCGGGCTCTGGCTGAGTGCCAGTACCGGCAAGCGGATGCCCAAGCGTGCATCGAGGGCGACAGCCAGCTCGACGCCCATCAGCGAATCGAGACCCATGTCGAAGAGCGATCTGTTGGGGTCGATCTTGTCCGGCGCGATGCGCAGGATCTCGCCGATTTCGTTCCTGAGGATCTCGCCGATGGCGACCAGAAGCTCCTCATCGGAGCGTTCGCCCAACAGCCGCCGGATGTCCAGCGAGTGCTCGTCGTCGTCGTCGCCACTGCCGCCCTGGCCGGCCAGCTCACCAAACTTCGGACTGCTCGCGGAGGGCAGGACGCGGCTCAGCGCCTGCCAGTCGAACTCGAGCACTGCCAAACCCGAGCGGTTGGCGAGCAGCATTTCCTCGAGCACGTCGAGCGCCAGCTCTGCTTTCAGCGCCGACCCACCCAGGCGATTCTCGAGTGCCTCGCGCGTCTTCTCGTCGCGCGCCAGGAAGCCGGCATCGGCGATCGGACCCCAGCCGACGCAGGTCGCCGACAGGCCACGCGCGCGACGATGCACGGCGAGCGCCTCGAGCCAGGTGTTGGCAGCGACGTAAGCTGCCTGCCCCGGGTTGCCGAAGGCGGTGGTTGCCGACGAGAAGAGCACGAACAGCTCGAGTGGCTGCGTGCCGGTCAGCTCATCGAGGTGGCGGGCGCCAAGGACCTTCGCCGCCAGTACGCGGTGAATCCGGTCGCTGTCGAGATTGCGCACCAGCGCGTCGTCGATCACCGTCGCCGCATGCAGCACACCCTGCAGCGGTGGCATGCTGTCGCGCGTTGCCCCGAGCAGCGCCGCCAGCGCGTCACGGCTGGTGACATCGCAGGCCTGCGCGTGCACGCGGACCCCCTGCGCTTCAAGGCGCTCGATCACTGCCCTGGCCTCGTCGGAAGCGGGCCCGCTGCGGCTGATCAGGATCAGGTGGCGGGCGCCCTTGCTCGCCAGCCATTCGGCAGCCCGCAGACCGAAGCCGCGCAGGCCGCCGGTGACCAGATAGGAAGCGTCTGCGGTCAGCTGCAGATGCCGGCGCCGGCCGGGCTGCGGCGGCTGCAGGCGACGGATGCCGTGGTGATAGGTGATGACGACCTTGCCGATCTGCCGCGCCTGCTGCATGTAGCGGAAGGCCTCGACGACGTCTTCGGCTTCGAAGCTGCGGTAGGGCAGGGGATGTAGAACGCCTTCACTGAACAGGTGCATCAGTTCGCCGAAAAGCCTGCGCGTCAGCCCCGGGTGCAGCAGCATCAACTGATCGGCATCGATGCCGAAGTAACTGATGTTGTTGCGGAAGGGACGCAGGCCGATACGAGTGTTCTCGTAGAAGTCGCGCTTGCCGAGTTCGAGGAAGCGACCAAAGGGCCGCAGTACGCGAAAGTTGCGATTGATCGCTTCGCCGGCGAGCGAGTTGAGGACGACATCGACGCCACGGCCACTGCTTTGCTCGAGGATCTGGTCGGCGAAGGCCAGCGAACGCGAGTCGAAGACGTGCATGACTCCCAGCAGCCGGAGGAAATCGCGCTTCTCGTCGGAGCCGGCAGTGGCGTAGATCTCGGCACCGAGCCAGCGGGCGATCTGGATCGCGGCGATGCCGACGCCCCCCGCCGCACCGTGGATCAGCACCCGCTCGCCCGCCTGCAGGCGGGCGAGGTGGTGCAGTGCGTAATAAACGGTGAAGAAGGTGCTCGGAATCGTCGCTGCGGCTTCGCAGGAAATCCGTGGCGGGATATGGGCAATGGCGCTGTTCTGGGTGACTACCCGGTTGCCGAAGCTCGACGGAGCGAAGCCGACGACCTCGTCGCCAGGGCTGAAGCCGGTGCAGTCGCTGCCAACACGGGAGATGACGCCGGCGAACTCGAAACCGAGCGTCGGTCCGGCAAAGCCGTTCTCGATCGCCTCGTCGGACAGCAGGCCCAGCGCATACATGACGTCGCGGAAGTTGAGCCCGCTCGCCTGCACCTCGACTTCCACCTGATCCGGCGCGGGCGCCACGCGCGGGTGCGTTTCCCAGCGCAGATTGCGCAGTTGCCCGGCGAACTGGAAGCCGAGCGAGACGGTCGGTGACTGGAGGACCCGCGGCTCGCGGGCATCCGGCCGCGCCGCGCTGCGCAGGCGTGGGACGTAGCGTTCACCAGCGGCAGTGAGAATGACTTCGTGTTCGTCGTCGGGCTGCGCGAATTCCCTGTCGAGCAGGCAGGCGGCAGCCTGGGCAGGCATCGGCAACGCCAGATCGATCAGGCGAATGCTCCCGGGATCTGCCTCGTTGAGCATCGTTCGTGCGAAACCGCAAAATGCTGCATCGTCGCTGGGACCGGCGCTGGGGCCGTCGCCCGCAGCTGCTGCGGAAACGGGAAGCAGTGCCGCTCCGGCGTTGCCCGTGATCAGCCAGCAGGTCGTTCGCGTGCTCGATTGCTCGCACGCCTGCGCGATCCGCGCAGCCAGCGTACAGCGCTCGACCTGGCGCGCGAGTGCCTCGTCGGCAGCGAGAGCAGGCGACGGTGCTGCCAGGCCGGCAAGCATGACGAGGCCGTCCAGTTCGCCGTAACTGGCGGTGGTTTGCTGCAGCAGCCGGGCGAGTGCAGGCGTTTCGGTGGTGCTGGCCTGAATCACCAGATCACCTCGTGCCTGCAGCTTCTTCGCCAGTTCGTCGGCGAGTCTGGCTGAATAGCCGGCCAGATCAGCGAGCACGACCCAGCTCCGTACGCTGTTTGCGGGTGCTGTCTCGGGTGGGGAGGCCCCCTCTTCGACCTCGCCCAGCAGCAGGTACGGGCCGGAAAGGGTGTCCGGCGAGAACTCGCAGGGATCCGGGCAGCGGCAGCCGAGATCCCGCAGTTGCTGTTGCCAGAAGGTGCTCGGTCGCTGACTGGAGAGCCAGCGGCCGTCTTCCGTCTGCGACCAGCCGGCGCGTCGGGCACCGAAGACGAAATCGATCCAGCGTGACGGATGCTGGCCGAGAACGATCAACGATGCACCGGCGGCGAGGCAGCGACGTGCGTAGCGGAGCGCCAGCAGAGCCTGATCGGTGGTCCTGAAGTCGAGCATGACGACGGCCATCGCGCACGAACCGGCAGGTGGCGACTGGCCAACGCCTGGCGGTGGCGAATCGTCGATCACGCTGGTCCGCATCGTCGGAAAGAACTCGCCAAGGCGCACCCGGGCCTCCTCGAGCGCAGTTGTCGAGGTGCTGGCAAAGCAGTAGTCAGCGCGGTTGAAGTCGAGGGCGAAGCAGATGTCCATGGCAAAGCCTGGCGCGCCCTCACTGATCTCGACGATGCCGAGACGCTGCCCCGGCGGCAGCGCCGCGAGTCCTTGCGACACCAGGGCGCGCAGCGCGTGTCCGCACTTCAGTCTGCCGCGGGCGCCGACGACCTGTTGCAGCAGTGTCGCCAACGACGACTCCTGCGGGCAGATCTCCGGCAAAGCAGCCCTTCCGGTGAGCAGTGCGGGCAGGTGCAGGCCGACCCGTCCGACCGAATGGATGATCTGGAAGTAGTCCGGATAGTCGGCGACCAGGCTGTTCCAGATGTCCTCGGCGGACGACTCCTCCCGCTGATCAGGGACGATCGTCCAGCCCTCGGCCGCTGCGGTGAGAGACAGGTCATCTTCGGCGAGGCGGAGCAGATCGGCGAGGAAGGGGGCGCTCTCGGGACTGGCGGACTGGTACGAGACGATCGCGGCAGACGACAGCATGCCGTCCTCGTCGGCGATCTGCTCCAGGGCACGACGCGTGAAGCGGCTGCACAGACTGTCCAGGAGCGGATCGACTTCTTCCGTATAGCGTCGGTGCGTTCCCTTGAGGGCTGCTCGTTGCGTGACGTCGGCGAGTGCCGAGCGGACGCGGTCGAAGGGCAGCGACGGCTGGCCCGCGGGCAGCCAGGCGTGCGGCTGCGGTGTCGCGTGCAGGGCGAGAAAGCGCAGCCGGTCGCCGCCAGCTCGGTTCAGGCGGACGGCGCGAAAACGCACGTCGCTGACGGCCGCAATGGCGCAGCCGGCAGCGGAAAACAGTGCGAACTCGGCTTGCAGTGAACGCGCGTTGTGCCGCAGCAGCGTCGCACGGGCGAAGCAGGGCGTGCCCTGACCCGAGCGAAAGACGATGCGGCCGAGTCTCGTCGGAATGAAGGCGATCGCTTCATGGCTGTCGAGAGCTCCCCGGAGGAGTTGAAACATCAGCTGAAACGCGCTGTCCAGCAGGGCTGGATGCAGGTGGGTGGCGACGAGTTCGGCTGCGACGAGCGGCGGAACGTGAAAGGCGGCGAGCGCCGTGTTGCCGTCTTTCCACCCGTGCTCGATGCACTGGAAAGACGGGCCGTAGGCAATGCCAAGCGCGCGTGTCAGCTCGGCGTGGCTGCTGGCATCGAAGTCCGCCGGGCGTTGCGGCAACTCCGGCAGCACTTCCCGCAGCAGACAGTCCTGTGCCTCGCGAACGACACGGGCAGATCCGTGTACCGCCCAGTCGGTGCTGCCGAGCTGCTCACGGCTGCGAATCGTCAGGCTGCCGTCGCGCGGGTCGATCGCCAGTCGAACGATTGCCGAGCGGTCGTCGGCAAGCAGCAGGGGCGAACGGATCTCCAGATCCTCGATTTCGACGATGGCCGAGGGTTGCCAGGCAAGTGCCGCCGCCAGCGCCAGTTCGGCATAGGCAGAACCGGGGAAAACCGGCGCATCGCCGACGACGTGATCCGCGAGCACCGGGTTGAGCTCGGTGTCGAGATGGTTCTCCCAGGTCAGTTCGTGCTGCGCCAGCGGATAGCCGAGCAGCGGATGGATCTTGTGGCGGTAGATCAGGCCGAGTGACTCGCTCGTCACCGGGTGCCAGTGGCGTTCGCGCTGCCACGGGTAACCCGGCAGGCGAACGAAGTGGCCAGGCTGGGCAAAGGAGGCGGTCCGCCAATCGACCGGTGCACCGGCAATGGCGACCTGATGCGCCGCCGATCTGATCTGCTGGGAACCGTCGTCGTCGCGCGTCCCGCTGACGATCACGCGGCCGTCCGTCGAGCGCGCCTTGAGGCAGTCGTTGAGATAAGTGCGCAGGATCGGATGCGCTCCGATCTCGACGAAGACCGTGATTCCCTGGTCGAGCAGCGCGTCGACGGCCTTGGCGAAGAGGACTGGCTCGCGAATGTTGCGCCACCAGTAGCTGGCGCCCAGCTCCTCGCCCGGGAGCAGCGATCCGCTGACCGTCGAGCAGAAAGGCAGCGCCGCTGCGCGCGGCTCGATGCCGGCCAGTGCCTGCCTGATTCCGGGCTCGAGACTGTCCATCGCCGGGCTGTGGAAAGCGTAGTCGAGATCAAGCCGCTTCCAGGCCGCCTGCCCGAGTGTTGTCAGTGCCTCCTCAAGCGTCGTCAGCGCTGGCGGGCTGCCGGCGATCGTCAGGCCGCGCGCGCTGTTGATGCCGGCGATCGTCAGCTCACCGGCGAGCCCGAGTTCCGCGAGCAGACTCTCCGCCGCTGCCTGCGGCAGCGCGACGGCGGTCATCTGCCCCTGGCCCCGCGTCGTCCCCTGTAGCAGGCTGCGCTGGTGGATCACCGCGACGGCGTCGGCCAGACTCAGGGCGCCGGCCGCCCAGGCCGCCGCGACCTCGCCGACGCTGTGCCCAGCGACGACCTTCGGCGTGACGCCGTGCCGCTGCAGGAGTCGCGTGATGCCCACCTGCAGTGCAAAGAGTGCCGGCTGAGCGATCTCGGTCCGGCCGTAGCGATCGTCTCCGTTCGCCCCGGCCAGTTCGTCGACCAGCGAAAAGTCGCCATGGCGCCGGAACAGCGCGTCGACCTCGCGCACGGCTTGAAGGAAGAACGGCTCCTCCGCCAGCAGCCGCCTGCCCATTCCCGACCACTGGCAGCCATTTCCGGAGTAGATGAACGCCGGCCCACTGGCGGCAGCCACTGCCGTGCCGCTCGCCACTGCTGCAGACTGGTCCCGGTCTGTGGCGAAGTCGAGCAGTGCGCGGCTGATCTCGGGTAGCGCCTGGCCCTCGACGATCAGGCGGTGCTCCAGCCAGTCGCGGCGAAAGGCGGCGCTGTGCGCGATGTCGTAGTACGCAGCCGGCGGCTGGTCGGCGAGAAAGGTGGCGAAACTGCCGGCGGCTGCCTTCAGCGCCTGCTCGCTGCGCGCCGAGAGGAGCAGCGGCGGCAAAGCCGCGGCGGCCGCCGCTGGCCGACCACGGGCAGGCCGACGCGGCGGACTCTCGATGATGAGGTGCGCGTTCGAGCCGCCGAAGCCGAAGGAGTTGACCCCGATCGTCAGCTTGCCTGTCTTCCGCAACGGGCGATTGCTGGTGACCAGCTGGATGTTCCAGTCGGCGGCAAGGATGCGTGGATTGACGCTGCTGACGCCGATGGTCGCCGGTACCAGGCGGTGTTCGAGGCAGTGCAGGGCCTTGACCAGGCCGGCGACGCCGGATGCCGTTTCGAGATGACCGAGGTTGCTCTTCACCGAGCCAATCGGTAGCGGTTGTCCAGCCGGCCGACGCTTGCCGAGCGCATTGCCGATGGCCAGCGTTTCGATCGGGTCGCCAACCGCAGTGCCGGTGCCATGGGCCTCGAGATAGTCGATCGCTGCCGGGTCGATACCGGCGCTGGCGTAGGCTTCCTCGAGCAATGCCGCCTGCACCTCGGCGCTGGGAACGGTCAGTCCCGACTTGCGGCCATCGGTGTTGACCGCCGAGCCGGCGATGATCGCCAGGATCGGGTCACCGTCGGCGAGAGCCTGGTCATGGTCCTTGAGAAAGAAGACGCCGCCACCCTCCGAGCGCACATAACCATCGGCGGCGGCGTCGAAGACGCTGCAGCGCCCGCGCGGCGACAGCATCGACGCCTTGGCGAAGCCGAGGAAGCCGTAAGGATGCAGGTGCAAGCTGATGCCGCCTGCCAGTGCCTGCGAGACTTCGCCGCTGGCAATCGCGCGGCACGCCTGGTGCAGGGCGACCAGTGACGACGAGCAGGCGGTGTCGATCGCCATGCTGGGCCCGCGCAGGTCGAGGACGTACGAGATCCGGTTGGCGGCGATGCTGGCCGTGTTGCCGGTCGCCATCGTCGAATCGGCGACCGCCAGATCGTCGGCCATGCGGTACGAATAGTCGGCGCTGGCGATGCCGATGTAGACGCCGCAGCGACTGCGGCGCAGCCGCGACGGGCGGATGCCCGAGTTCTCCAGTGCTTCCCAGCTCATTTCGAGCAGCAGCCGCTGCTGCGGATCCATCAGCGCTGCTTCGCGCGGCGAGATGCCGAAGAACGCCGCGTCGAAGGTCGTCACGTCGCCGATCGATCCGGCAGCGAAGGTGTAGGTCGTCCCGGGATGATCCTTGCGCGGGTGCAGGAAGGCCTCCATCGCCCAACGCTGCGGATCGACAGTGCCGACGAGGTCGCGGCCGGCGAGCAGATCCTGCCAGTAGCTTTCGGCGCTGGTTCCCGGCATGCGGAAGGAATAGCCGGTGATGGCGATTCGCCCTGTCATCTGACTGACATCTCCATTCTTGATCGGTATTGGCTGGCCATGCAACGCCCCCTGAATCAGACAGCGACCGCTGCCGGCAGGAGGAGGCCTCAGGAACGCGGTCTAGTATAAGGCTCGAAGGCCTCGCCGCGCATCCGGTAGCCGGCAACGCCCATGCCGGTGTCGGTGCGGTCGAGTCCGAGCGTGCCGCTCACCCACATCGCGTCCATGGTACGCATGCCAGCGACCGGCTTGTCGGCAACGACATGAATGATCTGGTTGGCAGGTGGCGGCGGCACGTGGATGCAGGCGCCGAAGTAGGGCACCAGCAGGAACTCGGTCACCTGCTCGCCGCGACGTTCGAGCGGCACGACAAAGCCGGCGATGCGTACCTTCTGTCCGTTCATTGCTTTCTCGACCGGCGCCTGGTCCCATAGCTGGCGGGCGCTCTCGAGTGCCTCCTGCGCTTTCGGGTCGCTGTCCCTGAGGCGAGCGAGATCGAGGCCCTTGAACGCCGCCATCGGGTCCCAGCCCTTCGGCATCAGTTCGTCCCAGCCGATCAGGCGATAACCCTGTGCGCCTTTCCGGTCAGCGGGCAGGCGCTCGCCGACACGGTAGTCGGCCGCTTTCCTTTCCGTGCCCTGTGCCTGCGTCTGCGGTGGCAGCGACAGCAATGCAGCCAGGCCGAGACAGATGGCTACCAGAAGTGGCATTGGTTCTTCTTCCTGTTTCTCGCCCTCAAGCCCGCCACCTTGGCGCCCTGCGCACACGACGTCGCGGTCTTGTGCGCAGGGGCCCGGCAGCGGTCGCCGGACGGTGAGCTTGGGTCTACTTGTGTGTCTCGACCATCACCATCGGTTCGTCGGCGACGACTACCGGTGGTGGCCGGCGCCGACGCGTCCGGCGCGGCGTCTCGCTGCCGTCGTCGGGTGTTACCTCTGTCGTGTCCGGGGAGGCCGCGTGCCTGGTTTCCACCATGATCAGGCCGCTGCCCTCGAGCACCTGCTGGACGCTGAGCGACGGGCCGACGCCGTTGGCGGCTGCCGCTGGCGCGACGCCTGCGGCAGCGGTCGTTTCGCCAGGCACCACGGCAGCCTCGCCGCTGCTCGCATCGCCGACGGCCGGCGTCTCGGCAGGCGGTGGCCCGGCAGAGGGGGTCGCGGCCACCATCTGTGACAGCGGCTCCGAGATCGCAGCTGCCTCGTCGGCCACCGCGGCGTCGACCGTCTGCACGGACTCGACCGCTGCAGCGGGTGCTTGCGGGGGCTCGGGGACGATATCGGCGGTCACTGCTGCCGCACCATCGCCAAGAGTATCAGTCACGACGGTGGCCGGCAAGGCGTCTGCGATGGCGGACACTTCCTCGGCTGCGGCCGGGCGGTCGGCGACGGTCGCCACCGTCGCCGCGTCGGCGGCCACCGTCGGTGCCGGCGGCGGGGCAGTGAAGCTGTCAGCGCCGGCAATGGCAGCCGTCGTGGCGACCGTCGTGGACAGCTCGCCGGTGTCTGCCGGGCGGGTCTCGCTTCTCTCGCCACGCTCGCGGCGACCGCCACGGCGGCCGCGACGGCGAGCGGGGCTGGCGGACTCTTCCCCATTCTGCTCTGCCGCCGGGGCCGCCGCCGGCGTCATCGCGACGGGCGCAAGCGGCGCCGGTTCGTTGCCATTGCCGACCTCGGTTGCCGGCGGCTTGCGTTCGGGGCGCGGCCGGCGTGGTTCACGCGCTGTCATCGGCTCGCGGCCGGCGCTGCTCTCGCGAGCCTCGCGCGGCTGGCGCGGCTCGCGTGGCTTCTGGGGTTCTCCGCGGCTCGGCGGCGACGAATCCTTCTGCTCCCGATTGGCCCGGGTGTCGCCGGGCTCGCGAGCTTCGTCGCGACGCGTTCCGCGAACGCCGATGCCACCCCGGCGGCCGTCGCGTGTCGTCCCGGCTGCCGCCGGGACGGGGGCCGATGCCCGTGACGACACGGCCTCGGCGGTGCTGCCGGGCGCTTCCTTGTGGCGGAACCAGGACACGATTCGCTTCAGGAAGCGGCCCGCGGCCGTATCCGGCCGCGCGCTGTCGATCGCCGCCGGCGCTGGCTCGTCGACCATCGGCGCTGGCTGCGCTGGCGTGATTCCCTTGATTGCCGCTTCCGGACGCGGTGCCCGGGAGTCCGCCGTGGCCGCCGCATCGCTGCCCGCATCCTCGGTCGGCAGCGCGACCATGCGGTAGGACGCCTGCTGCAGTTCCTCCTGACCCGCAGCATCGTGGCGGATACGCAGGACGGTGTGCTGCGGCGTCTCGAGATGGATGTTGGGAATCAGCAGGATGGTGACCTTGTGGCGCAGTTCCACCGCCTGAACATCGGTCCGCTTCTCGTTCAGCAGGAAGGTGGCGACATCGACCGGGACCTGCGCATGCACGGCCGAGGTGCTGTCCTTCATCGCTTCCTCTTCCAGGATGCGCAGGATGTGCAGGGCGGCCGACTCGGTGCTGCGGATGTGACCGGTTCCCGAGCAGCGCGGGCAGGGGATGTAGCTGGTCTCGGCGAGCGCCGGTCGCAGGCGTTGCCGAGACAGTTCGAGCAGGCCGAAACGGCTGATCTTGCCGGTCTGCACGCGGGCGCGGTCGAAGCGCAACGCCTCGCGGACACGGTTCTCGACCTCGCGCTGGTTGCGCTGGTTCTCCATGTCGATGAAGTCGATGATGATCAGACCGCCGAGGTCGCGCAGGCGCAGTTGCCGCGCCACTTCCTCGGCGGCTTCGAGGTTGGTCTTCAGCGCCGTTTCCTCGATGTCGGCGCCGCGCGTTGCACGACCCGAGTTCACATCGACCGATACCAGCGCCTCGGTGTGGTCGATGACGATGGCGCCGCCCGACGGCAACCCGACCTGCCGCGAATACGCGGACTCGATCTGGTGCTCGATCTGGAAGCGCGAGAAGAGCGGGACATCGTCGCGGTAGCGCTTGATCCGGTTGACCGTTCCCGGCATCACGTGCGCCATGAACTGCTGTGCCTGATCGAAGACCTCGTCGGTATCGATCAGGATCTCGCCGATGTCCGGCTGGAAGTAGTCGCGGATCGCGCGAATGACCAAGCTGCCCTCCTGGTAGATCAGGAAGGCACCGTGCTGCGTCTGGGCTGCATCCTCGATCGCCTGCCACAGTTGCAGCAGGTAGTTGAGGTCCCATTGCAGTTCCTCGCTGCCGCGTCCGATGGCCGCCGTGCGGGCGATCAGGCTCATGCCCGGCGGTACCGGCAGCTGGTCCATCACTTCGCGCAGCTCGGTCCGCTCGGTGCCCTCGACGCGGCGCGAGACGCCGCCACCGCGCGGGTTGTTGGGCATCAGCACCAGATAGCGGCCGGCGAGGCTGACGAAAGTGGTCAGGGCGGCTCCCTTGTTGCCCCGCTCGTCCTTGTCGACCTGGACGATCAGCTCCTGGCCTTCACGCAGCGCTTCCTTGATCGTCGCGCGGCCGGCATCGACCCCGGGCTGAAAAAAGGCACGGGAAATCTCCTTGAACGGCAGGAAACCGTGCCGTTCCGCGCCGTAGTCGACAAAAGCCGCTTCCAGACTGGGTTCGATGCGGGTGATGACCGCTTTATAAATGTTGCTCTTTTTCTGCTCCTTGTTGGCCGATTCGATGTCCAGGTCAATGAGCTTCTGACCATCGACGATGGCGACACGCAGCTCTTCGGCCTGTGTCGCATTGAACAGCATTCGTTTCATTCGTGGGGCTCCCGCGCGCTTTGGTTTGGGCTGCGCCTCGTATGGGCAGCAACGGAACGGGTGTCGCTGGGACACTCGAAAGTCTCGTCGGCAATGGAAGCAGCGATGCCATCCCGCCGGCTCGCATGCTCGTCGGGCCTTGACTTGGAAGGCTTCGGGAAGTTGCCAGGGCGATTCCGCAGATGCCAGGCGCGCGCAGTTCAAGTAGTATCGCTACTTTGTGGTGAGCGAACTTAACCAGGTGATCTGCGTTCGGCAGAGAACGGCGCAGCAGGGCGCAAAGCAGCCGGCTGGCGCATGCCGGAAAGCGCGTCACAGGGGCTTCGGAATCGGCATCGCTCGACGGCCGCACGGCTCAAGGCCTCCTTCATCCGACGACGCAAATCAACTGAAGTATATTCAAAATGGTCCAAGTTGGCAAAAACTCTGTCACCCAACAGCTAATCGGCGAGAACGAGCATGGCCAGCGGCTCGACAACCTGCTGCTGAAGCAGTGCAAGGGGGTGCCGAAGAGTCACGTCTACAGCATCGTTCGCAGCGGACAGGTGCGGGTGAATGGCCGCCGGGTGGAAGTCTCATATCGGCTGCAAAGCGGTGATCTGCTGCGCCTGCCGCCGCTGCGCATCGGCGGTGCCGAGAAAGAGGTGGTGACGGCGGCGGAACGCAGGCTGCATCTGCCGGTCGTCTATGAGGACGATGCCCTGCTGGTGGTCGACAAGCCGGCCGGCGTCGCCGTTCACGGCGGCAGTGGCGAGAGCTTCGGAGTGATCGAGGCCCTGCGGCAGCAGCGGCCACAGGCGAGGTTTCTCGAGCTGGCGCACCGGCTCGATCGCGAGACCTCGGGCATCCTCCTGATCGGCAAGAAGCGCTCGACGTTGCTCGCGCTGCACGAGATGTTCCGGGCTGGCGCCGCCGGCAGCATGACGCGGGTGGCGGACAAGCGTTACCTGGTGCTGGTTGCCGGGCGCTGGATGGAACCGCTGCGGCATGTTCGCCTGCCGTTGCTGAAATACCTGCTGGTCTCGGGCGAGCGGCGCGTGCGGGTGGCGACGGAGGGCAAGACGGCTCACACGGTCTTCCGCCTGCTGGCACGCTGGCAGCGTTTCAGCCTGCTCGAGGCGGAGCTGCGGACCGGACGCACGCACCAGATTCGCGTCCATCTCGCACATCTTGGTCATCCGGTTGCCGGCGACGAGAAGTACGGTGATTTTGCGTTGAATCGGGTGCTGGCAAGGGAAGGATTGAAGCGAATGTTCCTGCACGCCGCGCAGATGCGCCTGCCACATCCGCTGGCGGGCACCGAGCTGCAGCTCAAGGCGGCGCTGCCGCCGGCGTTGGTGGCATTCCTGCAGGGTATTGCGGCGCGGGAGAGGCAGGATCATGGCGAGAAGATTTGAGCTGCTGGTCTTCGACTGGGACGGCACGCTGCTCGACTCGGCGGCGGCCATCGTCGATGCCATC
>DDUX01000020.1:27081-33709 GCA_002345025.1 Candidatus Accumulibacter iunctus
CACGTCATCGGGCTCGGCTTGCGCGATGCGCTGCAGCACGCCCTGCCGGACCTGCCCGAGAGCCGCTATCCGCAGTTGGTCGACCGGTACCGGCACCACTATCTGGCGCACGATCACGAACTGCAGTTGTTCGCCGGCGCTGCAGAGCTGATCGCCGATCTGTCGGCGGCCGGTTTCCTGCTCGCCGTCGCCACCGGCAAGAGCCGCCCGGGCCTCGAGCGTGCCCTGCGGCAGAGTGGCCTCGGCTCCTTCTTCCACGCCTCGCGCTGTGCCGACGAGTGCTTTTCCAAGCCGCATCCGCAGATGCTCGAAGAGTTGCTCGACGAACTGGCCGTCGATGGGGAACGGGCGCTGATGATTGGCGATACGACCCACGACCTGCAGATGGCGCACAACGCCGGTGTTGCCTGTCTCGCGGTTGCCTACGGCGCGCACCCTGCGGCGGCGCTCGACGCCATGCAGCCGCTGGTGCGGGTGCATGAACTCGCGGAGCTGGCCGAATGGCTGCGGACGCACGCCTGATCTGCTCGTCGGCCGAGTTGCTCGACGGTGGGCGCGGCGTCCGCTTCAGCGTCGAGCGGCACGGGGTGACCGAGCCGGCCTTCGCCGTCCGCTTCGCCGGCCGCGTCCGTGCCTATGTCAATCGCTGCGGCCATGTCCCGGTGGAACTCGACTGGCAACACAACGAGTTCTTCGACGATTCCGGGGTATACTTGGTCTGCGCAACACACGGCGCGCTCTACTCGCCGGCAGATGGTCGCTGTCTCGGTGGTCGCTGCAACGGTCGCGGACTGGCGCCGGTAGACGTCGAAGAACGTGATGGTGCGGTCTATCTAACCCCGAGCGAGCACGAGCATTGACTACGCCTGAAGAACCATCCTGGGAACGGCAGTTGCTGGAGAAGGTTGCCTTTGCGACATTGCACGAGCAGCGGGCCAAGCGGCGCTGGGGCATCTTCTTCAAGCTTGCCGGACTGGCCTACCTGATCGCCCTGCCGGCGCTGCTGATTGACTGGGGAGATTCCGAGCAACTGGCCGACCGCCGGCATACGGCGGTCATCCACCTGCGGGGCACCATCGAGGCGCAGGGCGAGGCCAGTGCGCAGAACCTCAACGACGCGCTCGAGGCCGCCTTCTCGGACAAGCGGACCGCCGGCGTCATCCTGCGCGTGAACAGCCCGGGTGGCAGCCCGGTGCAGGCGGGCATCGTGCACGACGAGATCCTGCGCTTGCGAACGGCGCATCCGCAGATCCCGCTCTACGCGGTGGTCGAGGACGTCTGCGCTTCCGGCGGGTACTACGTCGCCGTCGCGGCCGACAAGATCTTCGTGGACAAGGCGAGCATCGTCGGCTCGATCGGCGTCCTGATGGACGCCTTCGGCTTCACCGGCACGATGGAGAAGCTGGGCATCGAGCGCCGTTTGCTGACCGCGGGCGACAACAAGGGTTTTCTCGATCCGTTCTCGCCGCAGGACCTGAAGCAGAAGGAGCACGCACAGGTGTTGCTGCGCGAGATTCACATGCAGTTCATCGAGGTGGTCCGGCGTGGGCGTGGCGATCGCCTGAAGGAGAACCCGGAGCTGTTCTCGGGTCTGATGTGGACTGGCAGCCAGAGCATCGGCCTCGGCCTGGCCGATGGCTTCGGCACCGTTGGCTCGGTAGCGCGCGATGTCATCAAGGCCGATCGGCTGGTCGAATACACGGTCAAGGACAACCTTGTCGAGCGTTTGGCCCGACGCCTGCGGGCCGATACGACCGAGGGTGCGCTCGGTTTCATGCATGACTTCGCACGTCCGCTCCTGCGCTGAGACGCTGTGCAGGGAATCTCGTCGTCGGGAGCAGGCGTGGATGCGTGGCAGCGGAGGCCGGGCGATCGCGCATGGCGCCGGTAGCGGTCCGCTGTCAGCGTGCGGGGGGCGCGGCTGCTTCGCCCGCGGGTCGGCAGCTCCGGAGCCGCTTCAGGCCTGCAGGAGGAAGACGGTCGGTCGGCGGTTGATGTCCGGCAACGCCTGTCGTCGCCACTCGGCGACTGCACGGGTGCAGATGAGTTCGTCCGCCGTCGTCAGATCGGTGGCGATGCAGACGCGTGTCGCCGGGGCACAGACGCCGAGCAACGAGGCCAGCAGCTGGCGGTTACGGTACGGGGTCTCGATGAAGATCTGGGTGCGCCGCTGCTGCCGCGATTCCTTCTCGAGCTCGCGCACGCGCTGCTCGCGTGCGCCCGCTTCGCTCGGCAGATAGCCGTGGAAGGCGAAATTCTGACCACTCAGGCCGGACGCCATCAACGCCAGCAGGATCGCGGAGGGGCCGACCAGCGGCACCACCTTGACACCCAAGCGGTGGGCCAGTGCAACCAGATCGGCGCCGGGGTCGGCGATTGCCGGACATCCGGCTTCCGAGATCAGGCCGAGGTCGTCTCCCGTCAGCGTTGGCGCCAGCAGCCGCGCCAGTGCTTCCGGTGGCGTGTGCTGGTTGAGTTCGTCGATCTCGATCTGCTGTAGTGGCGTGTCGGCAGGCAGTGCCTTCAGGAAGGCGCGGGCCGTCTTCGCGTTCTCGGCGACGAAGCGCGTCAGCCGGCGGGCGCGGTCGACGACCGCCGCCGGCAGCACCGTGCCGTGGGCGGTCGGTCCCAGCGGCACCGGGATCAGGTAGAGCCGGCCCGCTTTCATCCGGCGGCAGGCGCGGACGCGATCACGGCTGCAGTGGCGAGACGTTCTCGAGCCGCAGCAGGTCGCAAAGGGCGATCAGCGGCAGGCCGATCAGCGCGTTCGGGTCCTCGCCATCGATGCGCGCGATCAGGGCGATCCCGAGCCCCTCCGATCGGGCACTGCCGGCACAGTTGTACGGCTGCTCGAGCTGCAGATAACGTTCGATTTCGGTATCGCTGAGGTCGCGGAAGGTGACCAGGGTCGGTACGCCGCGACGATGCGCCCGCCCGCTGCGCGCGTTGAGCAGGCAGAGGCCGGTGAAGAAACTGACCTGGCGGCCGCGCATCGTCTGCAGTTGGCGCACGGCATTGTCGTGTGTCAGCGGTTTGCCGAAAACCCGGCCGTCGAGGCAGGCGACCTGGTCACTGCCGATGATCAACGCTGCCGGGTGCGCGCCGGCGACGGCGTGCGCTTTGGCTTCGGAAAGGCGCAGGGCGCCGTCCTCCGGTGTTTCGCCGGGGAGCATCGCTTCCTCGACCGCCGGATTCGCCGTGGCAAAGGGCAGGCCAAGGCGCGCCAGAAGCTCACGACGGAATGGCGAGGTCGAGGCAAGGATCAGCGGTGGCATCGTCATCGGGTGGTTGGTCGCTGCGCGCCGACGCTTTGGCGGGCCAGATGATGGCATTGATGGCATCGATTCGCTGCGTGCCGGTGCGCTGCTTTGACTTCAAAAGCCGAAGATAATATCATGCGCGCCTTATGTCGCGCCCCGTTGTTATCGACAGTCAGGAGTTTGGCCGTGAGGAGGGTTCGCTGCAGGGCGAAGTCCTCGTCGCGACGCTGACCCGTCTGCATGACCTGCTGAGCGATACGGGTGGCAGTCTGAGTTTTCGCGTCGACGGCAGGAGCGGGCCGCCGGGGCGCTCGCAGTTGCTGCTGACGGTCGATGGCGTTCTCTCGCTGGTCTGCCAGCGCTGCCTCGAGGCGTACGAGTATCCTCTGCAGTTGCGCAGTTTGCTGGAGTTCGTCGGCAGTGACGAGGATCTGACGCAGGACGAACTCGAGGACGATTCAAAGGACTTTCTGCCGCATCAGAAGGCCCTCGATGTTGTCGTTCTCATCGAGGACGAGATCCTGCTGGCGCTGCCGACGGCACCGCGGCACGAGAATTGTGTGCTGCCGGGCAGCACGGTGGAGTCGGCGAGGGTGTCGCCGTTTTCGGTTCTGGCCGGGCTGCAAGGCAAGGCCGATTGAGTTTCAATTTAGGAGTTTCTCATGGCTGTTCAACAGAACAAAAAGTCCCCGTCGAAGCGCGGCATGCATCGTGCGCACGATTCCCTGCCCGGCCTGCCCTTGGCCACCGAGCCGACGACCGGCGAGGTGCACCTGCGCCACCACATCAGTCCGAGCGGTTTCTATCGCGGCAAGAAGGTGGCCAAGGGTTCGGCTGCGTGATTCTGCCCGATCGCTTCGCCAGCGGTGCGTCGTCTTGATGGACCCGACGCGGCCTGCGCGCGCATGACCATCACCGTCGCAATCGACTGCATGGGCGGCGACCACGGTCCGCAGGTGACGGTTCCGGCGGCGCTCGACTTCGTCCGTGACGACGCCGACGTGCGCGTCATCCTGGTCGGCCTGGCCGAGGGTATCAAGCCCTATCTCGGCGACGCAGCGGTCGGCCGAATTTCCCTGCGACACGCGACCGAAGCCGTCAGCATGCATGAATCGCCATCGCTGGCGCTGCGCAACAAGAAGGACTCATCGATGCGGGTGGCGATCAACCTGGTCAAGCAGGGTGAGGCCGATGCCTGCGTCTCGGCCGGGAATACCGGCGCCCTGATGGCGATCTCGCGCTTCGTGCTGAAGATGCTGCCAGGGATCGACAGGCCGGCGATCTGCGCCGTCCTGCCGACGCTGACTGGCCACACGCACGTCCTCGACCTCGGCGCGAACGTCGACTGCAGCCCTGAGAACCTGTTGCAGTTCGGCATCATGGGCGCCTCGCTCGTCGCCGCGATCGAGCACCGGGATCGACCGACTGTCGGCATCCTGAACATCGGTCAGGAAGAGATCAAGGGCAACGATGTCGTCAAGCGCGCTGCCGACCTGCTTGCCGATTCGGGGCTCAATTTCGTCGGCAACGTCGAGGGCGACGGCGTCTACAAGGGTGCGGCGGACGTCATCGTTTGCGACGGTTTCGTCGGTAACGTCGCACTGAAGGCGTCGGAGGGACTGGCGCAGCTGCTGGCGACCTTTCTGCGTGAAGAGTTTCGCCGCAATCTCCTGACGCGACTGGTGGCGCTGCTGGCGCTGCCGGTGCTGCAGCGATTCAAGAAGCGGGTGGACCACCGGCAGTACAATGGCGCCACGCTGCTGGGGCTGCGCGGCATCGTCGTCAAGAGTCATGGCTCGGCAGATGCCCTGGCTTTCAGGTGTGCACTGAAGCGGGCGGCCGATGAGGCCAGGAACGGCGTTCTCGCCCGCATCAGCGAACGGGTGGCGCAACAACAACCGCTCCAGGAGATCGCATAGGATGTTCTCGCGCATCACAGGGGTTGGCAGCTTTCTGCCAGGGCCGGCCGTCAGCAATGAGGATCTTGCGCGTCGGGGGATCGAAACCAACGATGACTGGATCACCAGTCGTACCGGGATTCGCTTCCGTCACCTGGCCGACGATGGCCAGACGGCAAGCGATCTCGGCCTCGAGGCAAGCCAGCGGGCGCTGCAGGCGGCCGGCCTGACAGCGGCCGATATCGACCTGATCATCGTTGCCACCTCGACGCCCGATTTCATCTTTCCGAGTACCGCCTGTCTGCTGCAGTGCAAGCTCGGGAACCGGACAGCGACGGCGTTCGACGTCCAGGCCGTGTGCAGCGGTTTTGTCTATGCGCTGACGATCGCCGAGAAGTTCATCCGTTCGGGGAGTCACCGGCGGGCGCTGGTCGTTGGTGCCGAAGTCTTTTCGCGCATCCTCGATTGGTCCGACCGGGCTACCTGTGTGCTGTTCGGCGACGGCGCCGGTGCCGTCGTCCTCGAGGCTGCCGAGAAGCCCGGGATTCTCGCCACTGCGCTGCATGCCGACGGGTCGTACCACGACATTCTGTCGGTTCCGGGCAGCATTTGTCGCGGCCAGGTCATCGGCGATCCCTTCCTGCGGATGGACGGACAGGCGGTGTTCAAGTTCGCGGTCCGCGTTCTCGCCGAAGTGGCCGACGAATGCTGTACGGCTGCCGGGCTGCCGGCTGCCGCCGTCGACTGGCTGATTCCACACCAGGCAAACGTGCGCATTCTCGAGGCGACGGCGAAAAGGATGAAGATGCCGATGGACAAGGTGATCGTCACGGTCGACCGGCATGGCAACACATCGGCGGCGTCGGTGCCGCTGGCTCTCGACGAGGGCATGCGCGACGGGCGCATCCGCAGCGGCCACCGGATCATGCTCGAGGGGGTCGGTGGCGGCTTTACCTGGGGCGCGGTTTTGCTGCAGCTATGAACCAGGGACAGAGGGAGGACGCATGAGTTTCGCATTCGTATTTCCGGGGCAGGGATCGCAGTCGGTCGGGATGATGGCCGCCTACGGCGATTCGCCGGTCGTCCGTGCCACTTTCGACGAAGCTTCGAGCGCACTCGGGGAGGACCTCTGGGGCTTGCTGGCCGCCGGGCCGGCCGAGGTGCTGGCGCAGACGGTCAACACGCAGCCGCTGATGCTGACCGCGGGCGTTGCCGTCTATCGCCTCTGGCTTGACCGGGGTGGCCGACTGCCGGCAGCCGTGGCGGGGCACAGCCTGGGTGAGTACGCCGCGCTGGTTGCCGCCGGCGTGATCCCGTTTGCCGATGCCGTGCCGCTGGTCCGGCTGCGCGCGACGGCGATGCAGGAAGCCGTTCCGGCAGGAGCCGGGGCGATGGCGGCGATTCTCGGACTCGACGACGACAGGATCGTCGAGGCCTGCCGGCAGGCGACGTCTGCGGCTGGCGCTGGCG
>DDUX01000020.1:33992-66881 GCA_002345025.1 Candidatus Accumulibacter iunctus
GGTGGTCGAGCCGGTGAACTTCAATGGGCCGGGGCAGACGGTCGTCGCCGGCAGCAAGGCGGCCGTCGAACGTGCCTGTGAGGGCGCCAGAGCGCTGGGCGCCAAGCGGGCTGTCCTGCTGCCCGTGTCGGCGCCGTTCCATTCCTCGCTGATGCGGCCGGCAGCGGACCGGCTGGCGGCGCGCCTGCGCGAGCTGAACCTGCAGGCGCCACGCTTGCCGGTGATCAACAATGTCGACGTTGCCGTCGAATCGGACCCGGCGCGGATCATGGACGCTCTCGTGCGGCAGGCGTATTCGCCGGTGCGCTGGGTGGAAACGATTCGCCGGATGGCAGCGATGGGCATCACTGCCGTCGCCGAATGCGGGCCGGGCAAGGTGCTCGCGGGCTTGACCAAACGCTGTGCGGATGGCGTCGCGAGCGTTGCACTGGCGGATTCGGCGTCGCTCGACAGCGCTCTCGCCAGCCTGGAGTAGACCGCATGCTCAATGGACAGATTGCCCTCGTCACCGGTGCCTCGCGCGGTATCGGCCGCGCCATAGCGCTGCAGCTCGCCAGCCTCGGTGCAACCGTCATCGGTACGGCAACCAGTGCCGAAGGAGCAGCGACGATCTCGGCCTTTCTCGGCGAGGTGGGTGGCAAGGGCGAGGGCCGGGTGCTCGAGGTGCGCGATGCCGCGCAGATCGATGCACTGATCAGCGATGTCGAGAAGAGCTACGGCGCGCCATCGGTGCTGGTCAACAACGCCGGCATCACTCGCGACAACCTGGCGATGCGGCTGAAGGACGACGATTGGGACAGCGTCGTCGATACCGATCTCAAGGCAGTCTTTCGCCTCTCGCGGGCGGTCATGCGTGGCATGATGAAGGCACGCTACGGTCGCATCATCAACGTCACCTCGGTGGTCGGTCATGCCGGCAATCCGGGGCAGGCAAATTATTGTGCCGCGAAGGCGGGAGTGACCGGCATGAGCCGGGCGCTGGCGCGCGAACTCGGCAGCCGCAACATCACGGTCAACTGCGTGGCGCCCGGCTTCATCGATAC
This sequence comes from Candidatus Accumulibacter iunctus, assembly GCA_002345025.1. Classification (GTDB taxonomy): domain Bacteria; phylum Pseudomonadota; class Gammaproteobacteria; order Burkholderiales; family Rhodocyclaceae; genus Accumulibacter; species Accumulibacter iunctus. The sequence goes on from DDUX01000020.1 coordinate 35,036, forward strand.
CGACATGACGCGGGTCCTCGACGAGAAACAGAAGGAGGCGCTGCTCGCCGGGATTCCGCTCGGGCGCCTGGGATCGCCGGCGGACGTCGCCGCGGCGGTCGCCTTCCTTGCTTCGGCCGGTGCGGCTTACATCACCGGCACGACGATCCACGTCAACGGCGGCATGTTCATGGCCTGACGGCGAAGTTTGCCTGCGCCGTCAGGCGCAATCGTTGGTAAGTTGCGATCATTTTGTTAGAATGGCGCGCTTTGTCCTGTTTGAACCTTGTGAAGGAACCTATTGATGGAAAATATCGAGCAGCGTGTCAAGAAAATCGTCGCCGAGCAACTCGGTGTCAACGAAGCGGACATCAAGAACGAGTCCTCGTTCGTTGACGATCTGGGTGCCGATTCGCTTGATACGGTGGAACTGGTAATGGCTCTGGAAGAGGAGTTCGAGTGCGAGATCCCGGACGATGAGGCCGAGAAGATCACGACCGTGCAGCAGGCCATTGACTACGTCACCGCTCACAAGAAGTAACCGTCTGTCGAAGGGGCCCCCTGCAGACCGGCTGATGAAGAGGCCACGTCTGTCGGGGAGTGTTCGGCAACCGGCATCGTCCCGTTGCCACATGTTCTGATCGTCGGAGTTCAAGGTGGCACGTCGCAGAGTCGTCGTTACTGGCCTCGGAATCGTCTCGCCAGTTGGAAATACCGTTGCCGAAGCATGGCAGAACCTGGTTGCTGGCCGCTCGGGAATCGACCGGATTGCCCGCTTCGATGCCTCGGCTTTTCCGGTGCAGATCGCCGGTGAAGTCCGCGGCTTCGACATCGGCCAGTACCTGCCGCTGAAGGATGCACGGCGCATGGACCTCTTCATCCACTACGGCATGGCAGCGGGCATCCAGGCCATACGCGATGCCGGGCTCGACGGCAGCCAGGTGGTGCCGGAGCGGGTCGGCGTATCGATCGGCTCGGGAATCGGTGGCCTGCCGGTGATCGAAAAGACCTGCGAGGATTTCGTCGCCGGGGGCGTGCGCAAGATCTCGCCGTTCTTCGTTCCCGGGTCGATCATCAACATGATTTCCGGCAACCTGTCGATCCTCCACGGCTACAAGGGCCCGAACCTGTCGCTGGTCAGCGCCTGCGCGACCGGGACGCACAGCATCGGCGATGCCGGTCGCCTGATCGAGTACGGTGACGCCGACGTCATGATTGCCGGTGGCGCCGAAGGTTGTGTGTCGAACATCGGCCTCGGTGGCTTCTGCGCGCCGCGGGCGTTGTCGACGCGCAACGACGATCCGCAGACCGCCAGCCGTCCCTGGGACCGTGATCGTGACGGTTTCGTCCTGGCGGAGGGGGCCGGCGTGGTCGTCCTTGAGGAGTACGAGCACGCCATGGCGCGTGGTGCACGCATCTACTGTGAACTCGTCGGCTTTGGCATGAGCGCCGACGCCTTCCACATGACGGCACCCTGTGAGGACGGCGAGGGGGCGGCACGCTGCATGCTCAATGCGCTGCGCAATGCTGGCCTGAATGTCGATCAGGTGCAGTACGTCAATGCCCACGGCACTTCGACACCGCTTGGGGACAAAGCCGAGACGACGGCGGTCAAGCGTGCTTTCGGCGAGCACGCGTACCGGCTGGTGGTCAATTCGACGAAGTCGATGACGGGCCATCTGCTCGGCGCTGCCGGCGGCATCGAGGCGTTGTTTACGGTACTGGCGATTCACCACCAGATCTCGCCGCCGACGATCAACATCTTCAACCAGGATGAATCCTGTGATCTCGACTACTGTGCGAACGAAGCGCGGCAGTTGGACATCGATGTCGGCATCTCCAATTCCTTCGGCTTCGGCGGCACCAACGCCACCGTCGCTTTCCGGCGCATCTAGCGCTTTGCCCGATCTGGCGCCGGCCGGCAGCAGGTGCAGTTCCCCTTCGATCTTGAACTGCGCCGCTCGCGACTTCTCGCCGCGCTGACGATCCTGCTGCACCTGCTGGCGGCCGGCAGTGTGTGCCTGCTGCCGTGGACGCCTGGCGAACGCGGCCTGTTGTTGCTGCCGGTCGTGCTCTCGGCCTGGCATTGTCTGCGGCCGAGTCCCTTCGTCGGCATTCGCCTCGGCGCTCGCGGTGAACTCTCGCTGCGGCACGTCGCCGGCGAGATCGTTGGCTGTCGCGTGCTGCCGGAGACGGTGGTCTTCGGCAGGCTCGTCGTCCTGCGAGTGCGTGATGATCAGGAGAGAAGACGCAGTCTCACGCTGCTGTCCGACAGCCTGTCAGCCGACCAGTTTCGTGTTCTGCGGCTGTGGCTGCGCTGGCGCGCCGATGCTGATGCCGACGCTGTAGCGCCGGCCGGCAGGCGGCGCGCGACGAAGGAGTCGTGAGCCGCTGCCGCAGCGCCTCGCTCAATGTGCGCGATCACCGGGGGGGCGCCGCCTGAGGACGGTGTTGGTTGCGCGGGGCAGCGTTTCCGGGTAGTTGCGACTGAAATGCAGGCCACGGCTTTCGTGCCGCCGCAACGCACAGCGGACGATGAGTTCGGCCGTCACCACCAGATTGCGTAGTTCGATGAGGTCGTGGCTGACGCGGAAATGCGAGTAGAAATCGTCGATCTCGCGACTCAGCAGGCGAATCCGGTTCTGTGCCCGCTGCAGGCGTTTCGTCGTGCGCACGATGCCGACGTAGTCCCACATGAAGCGACGCAGTTCGTCCCAGTTGTGCGCGATGACGATTTCCTCGTCGGGATCGCTGACCCGGCTGGCGTCCCATTCCGGCAGCGACGGCAGATTGCCGGCAGGTTGCCGGAGGATGTCCGCCGCCGCGGCCTCGGCAAAGACGAGGCATTCGAGGAGGGAATTGCTGGCCAGCCGGTTGGCGCCGTGCAGGCCGGTGCATGAGGCCTCGCCGGCGACGTAGAGGCCGGCCATGCTGGTGCGGGCGTGCAGGTCGCTGACGACACCGCCGCAGGTATAGTGCGCCGCTGGGACGACCGGAATCGGCGCCCGGCTGATGTCGATGCCGAGATCGCGGCAGCGCGCGAGAATGTTCGGAAAGTGCTCGGCGAGAAACGCCGCCGGCTTGTGCGAGATGTCGAGATAGACGCAGTCGAGTCCCCGTTTCTTCATCTCGAAGTCGATCGCCCGTGCCACAACGTCGCGCGGTGCCAGTTCGCCGCGGGCGTCGTGCCTCGGCATGAAGCGGCTGCCGTCGGGCAGCAGCAGCCTGCCGCCCTCGCCGCGGACCGCCTCCGATATCAGGAAGGACTTGGCTTGCGGGTGGTAGAGGCAGGTCGGATGGAACTGGATGAACTCCATGTTCGCAACCCGGCAGCCGGCGCGCCACGCCATCGCAATGCCGTCACCGGTCGAGGTGTCGGGGTTGGTCGTGTAGAGGTAGACCTTGCCCGCTCCGCCGGCAGCGAGCAGCGTGCTGCCGGCGCCGAAGGTCAGGACCTCGCCGTTGCTGCTGTCCAGCACGTAAGCACCATGGCAGCGCTGATCGTCGCGGCCGAGCTTGGCACCGGTGATCAGATCGATCGCGATGTGATTCTCGAAAATGCTGATGTTGGGCTGCTGGCGAACCTTGCCCGTCAATGTAGTCTGCACCGCGAGGCCAGTCGCGTCGGCGACATGGATGACCCGGCGAGCGCTGTGGCCGCCTTCGCGCGCCAGATGGTAACCATCCTCGTCGCGGGTGAAGGGAACGCCCTGGTCGATCAACCAGTCCACCGCGCGCCGCCCGTTCTCGATCACGAAGCGTGTCGCGCGGAGGTCATTCAGGCCGGCGCCGGCGGTGATCGTGTCGCGAATGTGCGCCTCGATCGAATCGCGGTTGTCCAGGACCGCGGCGATTCCGCCCTGTGCCCAGCTCGAGGCGCTGTCCTCGAGGGTGCGCTTGCTGATCAGCGCCACGCGCCGTGTTGCCGCCAGCCGCAGCGCCGCAGCCTGGCCGGCCAGTCCACTGCCGATTATGAGAACATCAAAGCGCAGCACCAAAAGGGATCGTCTCCTGCCAAACGGGCTGCAACTATAGCACGGGATCGGACCGCGCCTGTCGTGCCGGTCGCGGCGTCTGCGCCGCCACGGCCGATCTATCCGGCGAGCGTCTGGGCGAGCTTCTGCCGGTCCTTCAGCCAGGCCGAGAACTCGCGGCCGAGTTCCGGATGCGTTTCGCCGAGGACGACGCTGGCCTGCATCAGGCCCAGCTTGCTGCCACAGTCGTAGCGTCGGCCGTGATAGCGATAGGCCAGCACCTGTTCGCTGGCCAGCAGCGCGGCGATCCCGTCGGTGAGCTGAATCTCGCCGCCGGTCCCGCGCGGCTGTTCGCGGATGTGGTCGAAGACGCTGGGCGTCAGCACGTAGCGGCCGGCAACCGCCAGGTTCGATGGTGCGACGCTGGGATGCGGCTTCTCGATCAGGCCCTCGACGCTGACGAGATCGGCTGACAGCGGCAGGCCCTTGACGATGCCGTAACGGTTGGTGTGGCTCCTCGGCACTTCCTGTACGGCGAGGATGCTGCACTGGCGGCGGGCGAAGAGGTCGGTCATCTGCTGCATGATCGGTGGCTCGCCGATCATCAGGTCGTCCGCCAGCAGCACGGCAAAGGGCTCGCCCCGCACCAGGCGCTCGGCACAGAGGACGGCGTGACCGAGACCGAGAGCCCGTGGCTGGCGAACGTAGACGCAATCCATGTCATCCGGCTTGATCGAATGGACGATAGCCATCAACTCGTCCTTTCCCGACGCGGCGAGCTCCGCCTCGAGTTCGTAGGCGGTGTCGAAGTGGTCCTCGATCGCGCGCTTGTTGCGGCCGGTGACGAAGATCATCTCGCGAATCCCGGCTGCGTAGGCTTCCTCGACCGCATACTGGATCAACGGCTTGTCCACCACAGCCAGCATTTCCTTCGGGCTGGCCTTGGTTGCCGGCAGGAAACGTGTGCCCAGACCGGCAACCGGGAAGACCGCTTTCTGAACCTTTTTCTGGACTTTCATTCGTTTCACCCTCCTGTTCCGACGACAACCATTCTAGTCCCGCGCAGCAATCGCAAGTGTGACTTTTTTCCGCAAACGGGGGCACCGTGCGCGAAATCCCGCCTTCGCCCTCGCCCATCGGTCTGACATGTCTCGTCGTTCGCTCCCTCGCGCCTTGCCTCTCGGCCTGCTCGCGACGATTTCGTCACAACCTCTCAGGCGACGCGGGCGGTCGTCCAGGAGACTCCCGCCGACACCGCCAGCATCAGGGCGAGCAGCAGTGCCAGGCCGAGAGCGCGATAGAGGCGCGGGCTGCCCGCGCGGTCGGCGATGGCAAGGATGTGCAGGGCGCCCCAGGCGACGGCAAGGCCGACGATCAGCGGAATTCCGAGAACCTGCAACTCGACGCTGTTGAGCGCCAGCATGCGGCCCTCGCGCCACGGGACTGCAACGAACATGCCGAAGGTCCACAGCAGGGCGATGCTGCCTGCGGCGCAGAGTGCGGCGGCGCCGCGGGTGATCCATTTCTCCATTCGAGGGTCCTGGCGGTTGGTGGTCGGGCACGCGGCCAGCCGGCATCGACGGCTGGCCGCGTGGTCATGAGCAGAATCGGCTGCGCAATCGCTCCAGCTTCAGCTCCTGCAGGATGGCGTCGAGGCGGGCGGCGGCGTTGCCGCGAGCGACACCGGTGCGCCGCGCAACGATCAGTTCGTTCTTCAGTGAATGCTCCCAGCCGACCAGTTCGGTTACCGTCGTCTGGTAGCCGTGCGCTTCGAGCTGCAGACAGCGCAGGGCGTTGGTGACCAGGCTGCCAAACTCGCGGGTGTGCAGCGGGTGCCGCCAGATTTCCGCCAGCGGCGTCGCCGCCAGCGCTTCGCTCTTGCCGCGGCGCAGAGCCGCTGCCACCTCGGCCTGGCAGCAGGGGACGAGAACGATATACTCGGCATGCTTGCGCAGTGCGAAGCGGATGGCGTCGTCGGTGGCGGTATCGCAGGCATGCAGGGCAGTGACGACATCGAAGCGCGGCGGCAGTGCCGTTGATTCGACTGCTTCTTCGACGCTCATTCCGAGGAAGGACATGCGCGCGAAGCCGAGCCGGTTGGCCAGGCTGCGCGCCCGCTCGCCGAGGTCCTGGCGCAGTTCGATGCCGTAGATGTGACCGCGGTCGCGGTTCCTGAAGAAGAGATCGTAGAGGATGAAACCGAGGTATGACTTGCCGGCCCCGTGGTCGGCCACTGTCGGTTCACCACCGCGGTTGGCGACCTCGGCCAGCAGCGGCTCGATGAAGTGATAGAGGTGATACACCTGCTTGAGCTTGCGCCGGCTGTCCTGGTTGAGCTTGCCGTCGCGGGTCAGGATGTGCAGTTCCTTGAGCAGTTCGATCGACTGCCCGGCTCTGATTTCGGGGATCTGCGACAAGCTCTTTCCTGCGGCTGATGGCGACGAGAGCAGCATTTTAGGCGATTTCGGCCGTCGAACTGGCGACGATTCCGCTGCCGGGGGGCGCCAGCGGCAGTACCTCGACGCTGCGCCGACGGGGGCACGCGGCGCCGCTGGTCTGCGGCCGCGCGGGGCAGCGACAATCGGCGCAGTCAGCGGAGCCAAGCGGTGGGATAATGGTGGGGTTTTCCGCCAGTGTTGGATCGATGATGGCCATCCAGTGGTACCCCGGGCACATGACTGCCGCGCGCAAGAAGGCGGCCGAGGCGATGGCATCCACCGATGTGGTCATCGAGGTGGTAGACGCCCGCCTGCCCGAAGCGAGCACCAACCCGATGGTTCGCGAACTGCGCCTGCACCGGCAGCGGCCGTGTCTCAAGGTGCTCAACAAGGCCGACCTCGCTGATCCCGAGGTGACGCAGTCCTGGCTCGCCTGGTACCGGCGGCAGGATGGGATGCGCGCGGTGGCTCTGTCGTGCCGCAAGCCCGGCGAGGCGGCGCGGCTGCCGGGGCTCTGTCGGGCGCTGGCGCCGCACCGCGGCGACAACACCAAGCCGTTGCGGATGATGATCATGGGCATTCCGAACGTCGGCAAGTCGACGCTGATGAATGTCCTGCTCCGCCGCAAGCTGGCGAAGGTGGGCGACGAGCCGGCAGTGACGCGCGCCCAGCAGACCTCGCAGCTCGACATAGCGAACTGGCTGACCGACACCCCCGGACTGCTCTGGCCGAAGATCGAGCACGCGAGCGATGGCCTGATGCTGGCGGCGAGCAACGCCGTCGGTCGCAACGCGATGATCGACGAGGAAGTGGCGCAGTTCCTCGCCGGCCTGCTGCTCGTCCGCTACCCGCAGGCGTTGGCCAGACGCTACGCATTCGCTGCCGATTCGCTGCCGGCACTCGACGGCGTTGCCGTCATCGAGGCGATCGCCCGAAGGCGCGGCCTCCTCCTGCGTGGCGGCTTGGTCGATCGCGAGAAGGCGTCGCGCGTCCTGCTGCAGGACTATCGCGACGGCCTGCTCGGTCGCGTCAGCCTCGAGACCCCGAACACTCGCACTGCCATGCTGCAGGATGGCGAGTCGCCAGCAGATCCGGACTGAACGCCCGCCGCAGGATGCTCCACTTTCTCCCGCCACCGCTGCTCGGCATTCTGGCCAGCGCCCTGCTTGGTCTCAACAGCCTTTTCTGGGTCCCGGTCCTGCTCGTCCTGGCGCTGCTCAAGCTCCTGCTGCCACATCCTGCCGTCCGTCTGCGTCTCGATCCACTGCTGGTGCGCGTCGCCGAAGCGTGGATCGCCTGCAACAGCGGCTGGATGGCTCTGACCCAGAGGACCACTTGGGACGTGCAGGGAATCGATGGCCTGCAGCGGCGTGGCTGGTACCTGGTCAATTGCAACCATCAGACCTGGGCCGACATTCTCGTCCTGCAGCACCTGCTGACCGGGGGCATCCCGTTGCTCAAGTTCTTTCTCAAGCAGCAACTGATCTGGGTGCCGGTCATGGGGCTGGCGTGGTGGGCGCTCGATTTTCCGTTCATGCGCCGGCACAGCGAGGAGGTTCTGCGGGTGCAGCCGGAATTGCGCGCCAGGGATCAGGAAGTCACGCGCATCGCCTGCGAGAAGTTCTCCCTGATCCCGACAAGCGTGATGAACTTCTGTGAAGGCACCCGCTTCACCGCCGCCAAGCATAGAGAGCAGTGTTCACCGTATCGCCACCTGCTGAAACCCAAGGCCGGGGGGATTGCGCTCGCCCTGAACGTCATCGGCGAGAAGTTCTACGCCATTCTCGATGTCACCATCGTCTATCCCGATGGCGCGCCCGACTTCTGGCAGTTTCTCTGTGGCCGCATGCGGCGCGTGCGCGTGCGCGTGCAGACGTTGCCGGTGCCGCAGCATCTGGCAGAGGGCGATTACGCCGGCGATGCCGCCGTGCGCGAGGCCTTTCAACAGTGGTTGCAACAGGTCTGGCGCGAGAAGGATGCGCAGATCGCCCGCCTGCTCGATGCCTGAGCGCCGGTGAGACGATCTTTGCGAGTCGCCGGAGATGCCTGGCGCGGATCGGCGGTGCAGCCGCTTCACACGCCAGCGCTGCGTTGCGCCAGCGGGCCGGGTCGGCGCTTGTCGGCGCGGCATCGTCTGCGCAAATGGCTGCCGCTGCGGTATCATCCGCCGTTTTCCGGAGTGGCGTCGGCCCTTGCCAACGGCGCCGCTGCAGGCTGATATGGCTTTTCCCCTGTTGCTTCGCAGCAAACTGCAGCGTCCCCGGGTCGTCGCCGACTTCGTGGCGCGGGACGACGTGCAGTGCCGACTCGAGGCGGCCGGCACGGTGCCGTTGACGGTGGTTGCCGCCCCGCTCGGTTACGGCAAGACATCGCTCGTTGCGCACTGGCTCGAAGGCCGCGCCGGCCTCGCCGCCTGGCTGTCGCTCGACGCCGACGACAACGAGCCGCATGCCTTCATGCGCTATCTCGTCGCCGCCGTGCGCAGCGCGTTGCCCGAGTCCTGCAGCGAGACCTTCGCCTGTCTCGGCGCGGAAGCTCTGCCGCCGCTGGCCGGTGTCGCTGCCATCCTCGACAACGAACTCGGCGATCTCGCCGAGTCGCTCGTACTGGTGCTCGACGATCTTCAGTTCATCGACAACCGCGACACCTGCGCACTGCTCGACCGTCTGCTGCTGCGGCCCCCACACCATCTGCATCTGGTGCTCATCAGTCGCAGCGATCCGCCGTTGTCGCTCGGAGCGCTGCGTGTGCGCGGGGCGCTGAACGAGATCGGCTTGCGTGACCTGCACTTCAGCCGGGAACAGGCGGCGCGGATCATCGAGCACGGCGGCGGCAGCGAGATCGCCACCGCCACCGTCGCGCGGCTGTACGAGCGCAGCGGTGGCTGGCCGGTTGGCGTCCGCCTGGCGGCTCTGGCGCTGCAGCAACCGTGTCGCACGACCGACCCGGTGGCGGTCCTTGCCGGTAGCACGCCGATGGTCGGGCAATACTTCCTTGGCGAGATCCTTTCACGGCAGCCGCCGAAGGTACGCGCCGCACTGCTGCGGACAGCGCTCGCCGAGTGTTTCTGCGCGCCGCTCTGCGATGCGCTCGCCAGCGACGACGACACGGCCGGTGAGCGCCTGTCCGGGACGGGTTTCATCGATTTCGTCCGCAGTGGCAATGTTCTCGCCTGCCCGGTCGATGCGGCTGGCGAGTGGTATCGCTATCACCCTCTCTTGCGGGAGTTCCTGCAGAGCCAGCTCGACAGGCAGATGGGGCTGCCGGCGGTGCAGGAGCTGCACCGGCGAGCCGCCGCCTGGTTCGCCGATCACGACCGGTTGGAGGAAGCGATCAGCCATCAACTGGCCGGAGCAGGTGCGGCGGCGGCTGGACGCCTGCTGGCCCGCTACGGCAACACGCTGCTGCAGTGCCGGCACAGCGAGCGCCTGGCGCGCTGCCTGTGCCTCTTGCCGGCCGATGCCGTCGAGGCCGACCCCCAACTCCTGTCGCTGAAGGCGTGGCTGCTGCATCGGCAGGGTCGTCTCGTCGAGATGGCCGCGGTACTCGATCGCATCGAGGTGCTGCTCGAACGTTGCGGCGCCGATCAGCCACTGGCGGGGCTGGTGCAGGGAAGCCTGCTGGCACTGCGCAGCGCGCAGGACTACCTCGACGGCAGCGCCGAGGGAGCGGCACGTTGTGCCGAGCAGGCGCTCGCCTGCCTGCCCGCCGAGTGCATCGATGAACGTGTGCTCGCGCAGACGGTCATCGCCGCGGCGCGCCAGATGGCGGGCGACCTCGCCGGCGCGCGCCAGAGCATCGACGAGTCGCTGGCGCAGGCCCGGGGGCCGATCGATCGCTGCCAGCTACCGCTGCTGGCAGCGCGCTGCTTCATCGACTGGATGGCGGCCGACCTGTCGGCGCTGAACTGGGTGGCGAACCAGGACCAGCGGGTTGGCGGAGCGCCATGGGGCGGCGATGGCGGCGGCTTGCGAGCGTATTTCCTCGGACTCGTGCAGTACCAGCGCAACGAGCTGGCGCTTGCCGAGCAGACGCTGCTGGCGGCGCCGGCGACTGCAACGCTGGGCTACCGTACGGAGTTCTCGTTTCTCCTCGCGGCCGTGTATCAGGCGCTTGGTCAGGCCGGCCGGGCGACCGGCATCGTCGATGCGGTCTGCCAGCACCTGCAGCAGCAGGATGACCTGCCGGCCCTGTTCCGGGCGTATGCGTTTCGCGCCGAGCTTGCACTGCGGCAGGGGCAGCTGGCACTGGCAAGCGACTGGGCGAGCGGCTTCGATCCCGGACCGGTGCATTTTGCCTACCATTTTTCGAGTGCGCCGCATCTCACCCTGGCCAAGGTGTGGATCGCCGAGGGCAGCAGCGAAAGCCGCGAGCAGGCAGCGCGCCTGCTGCAGTTGCTCGAGGGAGAACTGGCGGCGCGCCACAACATGCGCTTCCTGATCGAGGTGCTGGCGCTGCAGGCTCTGCTGCAGCACGGCCTCGGCAACGAGGCTGCGGCTACCGATCTGCTGGGTCGGGCGATCGCCTTGGCGCAGCCGGGTGGTTTCGTTCGCCTCTTCGTCGATCTCGGCCAGCAACTTCTGCCGCCGCTGAAGCAGCTCAAGCTCGACACCAGCGATTCGCGCTATCTGGGGCAGATTCTGGTGGCGTTCAACGACGACTGGCTGGCGTGCAGCGGACGCCAGGAACCGCGGGCCGACCTGACGCGCCGCGAGCTGAAGATTCTCAAGCTGCTCGCCGTCCGCCTGAGCAACGTCGAGATCTCCGAAGAGCTGTGCATCTCGCGGGCGACGGTCAAGCGACATACGCAGAACATCTACCGCAAGCTGCGCGCGTCGAATCGCCGCGAGGCAGTGGTTCGCGCAAGAACCCTGAACATCCTCCTCGACGCCTGACGCGGGGTCAATGCGAAAGTCGCGTCAGCGACTCGAGAATCGCCCTTTTCCCGTGCGCTGGAGAAGGGCCGGGGATGAGGGAAACGGTCGTGGCTTTCATGATCGGGGGTGTCGCGACAGTCATGGCCGTCAGCGGCGCGACCCCGGGCGGCCGTCGCCCGACCGTCTGGCGAATCGATCCGCCGGCTGCGCGGCTGTTCAGCGGTTGCCCAGGGAGCATGTCAGATCGAGTTTCGTTGACCCTGGTCATAAAATGGCCCAATCAACAAAAAATGGCCCATTTCATGGCCCTTCCCGAGCCCTCGCCGCCTTGCCGCTTTCCGGCGAACTGGCATAATCAACGGTTATGCACAGGTTCATCGACACATCCAGAAGAAAGGCGGCTGCATGCCATCGGCACCAGGGCGGGTAATTGCCATCGTCTCGCAGAAGGGGGGCGCGGGCAAGACGACGGTTGCCATGCAGCTCGCCGGCGGCTTCAGCGCCATCGGCTCGTCGGTTCTCGTGGCCGACCTCGATCCACAGGAGAGCGCGTTCCGCTGGGCCGAGTCGGTGTCGCTGATCGATGCGGATCTGCAGCTCGACGTCCGCAAGATGTCGGGGCTGGAACTGATCAAGCATGTCGCCGAGTTGCAGCAGGAGGCGGACTACATCGTTCTGGACACGCCACCGTCGATCTACCACCCGTCGACTCTGGCGGCGCTGGCCGTGGCGCACCTGGCGGTCATCCCGGCGGTACCGAGCCCGACCGACCTCTGGTCCACGTTGGCCGTCGAACGTCTGATCCTGAACCGCATGGAGCAGAGTCATCGCCTGCACGGCTGCATTCTGCCGAATCGCGTGCAGAACACGGCGCTGGCCAGCGATGTGCTCGAACTGTTGCACGAATTCACCCTGCCAATCCTCGATGCGATGCTCTGCCAACGCAACGCTTACGCGCAGAGCGCGGTCATCGGTGCCTCCGTCTTCCAGCTCGGGTCGGGTGCCGATGCAGCGCAAAAGGAAGTTCGCAAACTGGTTTCCGCCGTTCTTCACCAACTGGGAGCACATTGATGACGACATCCTCGAATGGCAGCAGCGACAACAAGACCGCCCTGCGCGCCAGCCTGAAAAAGGAGGACGCGTCGCTCGCCGACCGTCTGCTGGCCACCGACGTGCCCTTGGTGCCGCCTGCCGCGGCGCCGGTCGTAGCGCCGGAGGCGGCTCCGGCCGCGCCCGCGGCGAACAGGCCGGCGGCCAAGGCTGCTGCCAAACCGACGGCAAAGGCGGTGACCGCAGCGAAGGCAGCAAAGGAGACTGCCGCGAAGGAGAAGGTGGCGAAGGAGTCAGCCGCGAAGGAGAAAGCGGCGAAGGAGAAAGCGGCGAAGGAGAAAGCGGCGAAGGAGAAAGCGGCGAGGGAGAAAGCGGCGAAGCCTGCACCGAAATCCGAGCCGAAGGCGACAGGCAAGGTGGTCGCCGGCAAGGCGGCAGCGGCGAAGCCCGCGGCAGGCAGCAAGACGCCGACAGCCAGACCCGTCGCACCGGCGAAACCTGCCCGGGCAGCGAAGCCGACGGCGCCGGTCGCGACCGCCGTCGCGGCAGACGCGAAGGTGGCGAAGGAGGACAAGCCGGCAGCAGTGGCTGCGCAAAAGCCCGGCAAGACCAAGGGCGGCGTCGAGGCGGTCGTCAGTGCTGCCCGCGAACAGGTTGCCGGGCTCGAGGCGGCAGTCGCCGGGATCGACAGGGCCGCTCGGCAGGAGGTGGCGAAGAAGGCCGCGCAGGTCGAGGAAGTGGTGCAGGAGATCGAGAAGGTCGCCCGGGACAAGCGTGACAAGCTGGTGCGCTACTCGGTGGAACTGTTGAAGAGCGAAGAGGCCGCGATCGACGCGTTGCGCGCCGAGCTGGCACAGGCGGCTGGCTGGGCGGCGAGCAAGTCCGACATCCTGCGTGCCGGGGTGCGACTGTTCGCCGAGCAGAAGGTCGAGCAGATGAAGGAATTGCTGGCAACGCTGGCGGAAGTGTCGAAGGCGAAGAAGAAGGGCTGATGCCGGCTGCGCCGCGAGGTCAGCGACACGCGGCGTTTTTTCGGCAGCAGATCGGGATGCAATCCGCGGCGGCGCGAGTGAAGGGAACCGTCGACTGGATGTGCGCCGGGGTGAGCGATTGGGCTGCGCGGCACGGACGCCGGGTGCCCGGAAAGCGATCGGCGCGGTGGGTTGTTGCTTGTTGAAGCTGTGGTCATTGAAGTTCTGTCCGGCCGTCGGTCGGCGTCGTTTTTTTTGTGAGAGGGGCTCGTCAGAGCTGTTAACCAAGGGAGGTCGTATGTTTAGTAGTTTGATGCCGCAACGCAAGGAATTCTTTGAGATGCTCGCTGCACACTCCGAGCAGGTGGTCGCCGGAGCCAACGCAACCTTGCGTCTGATCAATGGTCTGGGCGACGCGAAGACTGACCTGGAGGGTCTCGTCAAGGAAGTCAATGACCACGAGCAGGCCGGTGACCATATCAAGGCCAAAGTGATCGAGCGCCTGCATCAGTCGTTCACGACGCCGATCAACCGCGACCAGATTCACTCGCTGATCGACGACCTCGACATGACGCTGAACGTGCTGCAGAGCGTTGCCAACGCCGTCGGCATGTACAACATCAAGCAATCGACGGTCGAGGCGCGCGAGCTGGCTTCGCTCAGCGCCGATGCCTGCATGCGCCTGAACCGGGCGGTCGCCGCGCTGGCCGACAAGACACGCAGTGGCGAGACGCTCAATCTCTGCAAGGAGGTCGAGGAGATCGAGTCGAAGGCCGACAAGGTGCAGCACAAGGCAATCTCCGCGCTCTTTCAGGAGGGCGCCAACGTCTGGCAGACGATGAAGCTGCGCGAGTTCTACTCGCTGCAGGAATCGGTCCTGGATTGCTGCCAGGAAGCGGCAAAGATGATCGAAGAGATCCTGATCGAGAACTCCTGAGAGGTAGTGCGAAATGGAAGGCCTAAATATGAGCATCTGGACGCTCGGGCTGCTGATTGCAATAGCCCTGGCGTTCGACTTCATGAACGGGTTTCATGACGGCGCGAACTCGATCTCGACGATTGTCGCGACCGGCGCGCTGACCCCCAAGCAGGCGGTGCTGTTCGCCGCCTTCTTCAACTTCGCCGCGCTCTGGGTTTTCCAGCTCAAGGTCGCGGCGACCATCGGCAAGGGAACCGTCGATCCAGCTTTCGTCGATTATTACGTCATCTTCGGCGCACTGATCGGGGCACTGGCGTGGAACATCATCACCTGGTACTACGGCATTCCGTCGTCGTCGTCGCATGCGCTCGTTGGCGGCCTCGTCGGCGCGACGGTGGCAAAGTCGCAGTCGGGGGCGCCGATCGTCTGGGAAGGTTTCGGCAAAATCCTCGCCTTCATCATCATCTCGCCGCTGGTGGGGATGCTGATCGGAGGACTGCTGATGGTGCTGGTGGCGTGGATCTTCAGGAACAAGTCGCCGCACCAGGCGGGCAAGTTCTTCAAGAGCGCGCAGCTCTTCGCGGCCGGCGCCTACAGCCTCGGCCACGGCGGCAACGACGCGCAGAAGACGATCGGCATCATCTGGCTGCTGATGATCACCGCCGGCGTGGCGACCAAGGATCAGTCGACGCTGCCGATGTGGGTCGTCTATTCGTGCTACTTCGCGATTGCCTGGGGCACCTACCTCGGTGGCTGGCGGATCGTCAAGACGATGGGCACCAAGATCACCAAGTTGAACTCGGTCAGCGGTTCGTGTGCCTCGATGGGCGGTGCGATCACGCTCGGACTGGCAACGCTCGGCGGCATTCCGGTATCGACGACGCACACGATCACCGGCGCGATCATCGGTGTCGGTGCCGCCAACGACGTCAAGGCCGTTCGCTGGGCGATCACCGCCAACCTGTTCGTCGCCTGGGTGTTGACGATTCCGGCTGCCGGATTGATCGCCGCGATCTTCTGGTGGATCGGCACCAAGTTTCTTTGAGCCGCCGGCTGATCGTCCGGGCTGGGCCGCCCCGGCAACGGGGCGCCCGAAGTTCTGTCCGGTCAGAGTCGAGCGAAGGCCGTCAGCAAAGTCATTCAAGGGAGTTATCCAATGTTACCCAAGCGGAAAGAGTTTTTTGACCTGCTCGCGGCGCACAGCGAGCGGGTCGAGGCGGGTGCCAGCGCGCTGCTGCGTCTCGTCAACAGTCTCGGTGTCAGCAGGCAGGAGGTTGCTGCGCTGGTCGAAGAAATCAACATGAACGAGTCGAGTGCGGACAAGATCAAGGCCGACATGATCAACCTGCTGCACAAGGCCTTCGTCACGCCGCTCAACCGTGACCAAGTCTATCATTTGACGCTCGACATCGATCGCATCATGAACACCATCCAGGATGTCGCGATGGCGGTCAGCGATTACCACATCGCCGAGGCGAGCAAGGCGTCGCACGAACTGGCGGCGATGACCGTTGACGCCAGCGCGCGCCTGGCGCGTGCGCTGGCCTCACTCAACGACGATGCGCGCAGCAAGGAAACGATGGGCCTGTGCCAGGAGATCGAGCGCATCGAAGAGAAGTCGGTTGCCGTCATGTATCAGGCAATCAAGGCGCTGTATGACGCAGAGGGCGACGAAGTCGCCGCCATGCGCGCACTGCGCATGCAGGAACTGTATGGGCTGCAGGAGAAGGTTCTGCGGGCGAGCAAGAAGGCGGCGCAGTCGCTCGAGGGAATCCTGCTGCAAAGCGCCTGAAGAACGGCGTCGGGCCGTGGTCGCGGGCGTGCCTGCCGCCGCGTCATGCGGTGCGGGCTTCCCGGATCGGAAAGACAAAGCGCCCCGGCAGCGGGGCGTTTTCTTGTCAGTCGTTCCGAACCGCCAGCGCGCAGGCGCTGGCCGCTGACACACCGAACTGCCGGCGGGCGGCGCCGCCGGCGATCACTTGATCAGCGTCACGGGCAGGTCGCTGAGGTGGAGAACCCGGCTGCTGACCGATCCGAGGACGACGCTCGACACCGCGCCGAGACCGCGGGTTCCCATGATGATCGCGTCACAGCCGCTCTCGCGGGCGACCCGGGCGATGGTTTCGGCTGGCGGACCGATTTCGACGACGGGCGTGAAGGCAATGCCGGCAGCCTTGAGGATCTCGCGATCCGCCTGCAGGATGTCGCCGCCATGGCTCTCCTCGATCGCCTCGACTTCCTCCTTCTTCAGCACGCGGCGCACGCTCCAGGTGTCGACTGCCGGCTGGACGTTGAGCAGGACGGCCTCGATCGACGGGTGAATGCCGGCCAGGGCGACGACGTGCCGGACGGCGCGGTGAGCGGCGGCGGAGCCGTCAACGGGGACAAGGGCCTTGCGCATGGCGAATTCCTCCTGCAGACGCGGTTGCCGACAGTCGTGTTGACTAATCGGAAGCAAACGGGCAAGTTTACTACGTTACTACAGAGTTTTCCCCAACAAGAAGAGGTTTCCTCATGTTCAGAGCGATGGGCCGTCCAGTCGGCCGGCGCTTGCTGGCCAGTTCCCTCGTCCTTGCGCTGCTGTCACCCGCGGCGCACGCCGGCGACGGGCCCCTGATCTGGGGCGTGCCGCTCGATTTCATTCTCTTCGCCGCGACGCTGCTCGGAGTGGCGATCTTTCATCATCACGTCCTCAAGGTGGCCCTCGGCGGGCTCGCGCTGATCAGTGTCTACAAGGTGATGGTCACCGGTTTCAAGGCGGGAGACGGGTTGCCCGGACTGGCCGCCCACATGGCGCATGAATGGGTGCTACTGGCCAATCTGTTGTGCCTGCTGGTCGGCTTCGCGCTCCTGGCGCGGCACTTCGAGGACAGCGGCGTGCCGGAGGTGCTGCCGCGGCTGCTGCCGGCGAACTGGTTGGGCCCTTTCGTCCTGCTGCTGATCATCTGGGTGCTCTCGGGATTTCTCGACAACATCGCCGCGGCGCTGATCGGCGGCACGGTTGCGGCGAGCGTCTTCAGGCGCCGGATTCACATCGGCTATCTGGCGGCGATCGTCGCGGCTTCGAATGCCGGCGGTTCCGGCAGCGTCATCGGCGACACGACGACGACGATGATGTGGATCGCCGGGGTCAGCCCGCTCGAGGTCGCACCGGCCTACCTTGGCGCGGCGATCGCCCTGCTCATCTTCGGTCTTCCGGCCTCGTTGCAGCAGCATCGGCACCAGCCCATCATCGGTGATCTGCACACGGCGCGGCACATCGATTGGGTTCGCGTGGCGATCATCGCTTTCATGTTGCTGGCGGCGATCGCGACCAACGTCACCGTCAATGTCTTCTTCAGCGAGGCTGCCGCCCATTTCCCCTTTTTGGGGGTTGCCGTCTGGGTGGCGTTGCTGCTGGCGGTGCCGCTGCGGCCACCGGAGTGGAGCCTGGTTCCGGAGGCGCTCCGGGGCTCACTCTTCCTGCTGGCGCTGGTGGTCTGCGCGTCGATGATGCCGGTCGAGAAGTTGCCGCCTGCCTCCTGGCTGACCACTTTGGGACTCGGCTTCGTCTCGTCGGTCTTCGACAACATCCCGCTGACCGAGCTGGCGCTGAAGCAGGGCGGCTATGACTGGGCGTTTCTCGCCTTCGCCGTCGGTTTTGGTGGCTCGATGCTCTGGTTCGGTTCGTCTGCCGGCGTGGCGCTGGCCAACCTCTTTCCCGAAGCCAAGTCTGCCGGCCGCTGGCTGCTGCATGGCTGGCATGTTCCGCTGGCCTACGTCGGAGGCTTCTACGCGATGCTCTGGCTCACGGGATGGATCCCGGGGACCGAACTGGCGGTGTCGGTCGGCAATGCGTCAGCCGCTGCTGCTGAGGTGGCGCGATGACGCCCGCGACTGCCGAAGCGGCGAGCGAGCGCTTCATCATCGATCCGGAAGAAATGCGGCGGCGCTGGATCCGCGTCGGCTGGGGCCTGCTGTTCAGCGCGGCGATCATCGCCGTCGTCGGTTTCGACTACGAGCGGGATCCGCAACCATCGACGCGCGCGCTCCTGTGGTCGGTGACCCTCGTGCTGAGCGTGGCCAACATCGGCAATCTGGGCTTTCTGCTGCGCTACCGGCAGCGGATTCAGCATCATTATCTCGAATTCGCCCCGGGCAAGCTGCGTTTCGTGACCGCTGCCGAGTCCAGCGAGCTGGCGCTCGAGCAGGTGGCGGCGATCCGCCTGTTCAGCCGCTGGGGACGACTGCAGCACATCCAGTTGCTGCTCAGGAACAACCGGGGAATCCGCCTCGAAGGCTATCGCGACCTGCCGCGGCTGGCGGAACTCCTGCAGCATGCGTTGCCGGCCAGCAAGCTCCTCCGCTGAGCCCACACCGGCCGCACTGCATCTGCCCAACTGATTGAGCGCAAAGCGGTTTCTCGACAGCCTGGCGAGCAGTAATATCGAGCCGCTGGCCCCTTGTCGGCGTCATTCATATTATAATTTCGCAGGGTCGTAAGAGCCTGCGACCAACTCGCCCTAGCACTGCTCCTGCCGCGTCCGACAAGCGGCTGACGGATCGCTTGTCGCCTGCTGAGGCGTTCATTTTCGGCTTCTTGCCAAGGAGAGAGGAAAAGTACATGTTGTCTACCAACCCAATGGCCGCGCTGTTCGGCAAGTCACCGTTCAAACCGCTGCAACAGCACATGCGATGCGTCATGGGCTGTGTCAGCGAGGTGCCGGCGCTGTTCGATGCGCTGATCGCACGTGACCACGCGCAGCTCGATGCACAGAAGGACAAGATCTTCGCCAAGGAGAACGAGGCGGACGTGATCAAGAACGAACTGCGCGACCATCTGCCGAGGAGCATGCTGCTGGCGGTGGACCGGCGCGACCTGCTGGAATTGCTGGCGATGCAGGATGCGATCGCGGACATCGCCCAGGACATCGCCGGCTTGCTCGTCGAGCGGCGAATGGAGGTTCCCGAGGGCATGGCCGAATCCTTGACCCGGTTCGTCGTGCGCTGCGTCGACACCTGTGAGCAGGCGCACAAGATCATCGAGGAACTCGATGAGCTGCTCGAGATGGGCTTCCGGGGCCGTGAGGTCGAGCGGGTCGAGGCGATGATTCTCGAACTCGGCCACATGGAGAGCGATACCGACGTGATGGGGATGGCGCTGTCGCGGGCACTGTTCGCGCAGGAAGACAGCATCAAGCCGGTTTCGGTGATGTTCTGGTACCAACTGATCCAGTGGGTGGGCAACCTGGCCGATTACGCGGAAAAGGTCGGCGATCGCCTGCGCCTGATGATTGCCCGTTAGCCCGGGTGGCTTGCCGGCGACTCCTTTCAGTCGGGCGCCTCGTCTTGGCCGCAGGCTTCACTTCGTGTTCTTTATTCAGCCTTTTCTCGTTAAGGGTTTTGTACGATGGAAATCATCCAGCAGCATTCGACGATCTTCTATGTTCTGGCCTTCACCTTCGGCCTCTACATGTGTTGGGGCATTGGCGCCAATGACGTCGCCAACGCCATGGGCACCTCGGTCGGTTCCGGGGCGCTCACCGTCAAGCAGGCGATCCTCATCGCAGCGGTCATGGAGTTCGCCGGCGCCTATCTGGCCGGCGGCGCGGTGGCGTCGACGATCTCGAAGGGAATCATCGACGGCAAGCTCTTCGAACCGGTACCGCATCTGCTGATGTTCGGCATGATGGGCGCGCTGCTTGCCGCCGGCCTCTGGCTGATGGTGGCGTCGATGCGCGGTTGGCCGGTGTCGACGACGCACACGATCATCGGCGCCGTCTGCGGCGTCGGTGTTGCCGCGCTCGGTTTCGAAGCAGTGAAATGGGACAAGATGGGCGAGATCGTCGCCAGTTGGTTCATTTCGCCGGTGCTCGGCGGGATCGTTGCGCTGACCCTGACGTTGAGCATTCGCAAGCTGATCCTCAACACCGAGGATCCAATCGCGCAGGCGCGCAAGTGGGGGCCGATGTACGCGTTCCTGGTTGGCTGGGTCGTCGCGCTGGTCACCATCACCAAGGGTCTCAAGCACGTCGGTCTCCACCTCAGCGACATGCAGGGTCAGATCCTGTCGGTCGTGATTGGCGTTGCCTTGGCGATCGCTGCCAAGCTGATGATGAACCGGATCAAGTTCGACGCCAATCAGGACCGCGACTTCCACTATGCCAGTGTCGAGAAGCTGTTCGTCCCGCTGATGGTGTTTACCGGCATGGCGATGGCTTTCGCGCACGGTTCGAACGACGTCGCCAACGGCATCGGCCCGATGGCCGCGGTGATCCAGATCATCGAGACACAGGCGGTCAGCTCGAAGTCGGCGGTGACGCCGTTCATGTTGTTCATTGGGGGGATCGGCATCGTGCTCGGTCTGGCGACCTATGGCTACAAGGTCATGGCCACCATCGGCAACAAGATCACCGAGCTGACGCCGACGCGTGGCTATGCAGCGACCGTTGCCGCCTCGATCGTTACCGTCGCCGCTTCCGGGATGGGCTTGCCGGTATCGACGACCCACATCGCGGTCGGCGCGGTGATGGGCGTCGGCATCGCGCGCGGCATCGGCGCGCTCGACCTGCGCGTCATTGGCGGCATCATCCTGTCATGGTTCGTCACGGTACCGATCGGCGCCATCCTGGCGGCGATCGCGTTCTACATCCTGCGGGCCATCTTTGGCTGAAACTATGGAGCGGCCGCCCGGGCTTTCTGCCGCCGCCCCTGGCAGTGCGGCAGATGGCCGGGCGATGCCGCGCCACGCCGAGCCGATCGAGTCGCTGCAGGTCTTCAAGGGAATCAGTTTCCCGGCGGACATCCGTTTTCGCCAGATCCTCGTCACCGGACCGCCGGGAGCCGGCAAGAGCACTCTGATCATGCGCCTCGGCGGCTGGTCGGAGGAAGGTTATCTGGATCTCGGCCGCAAGCACTGGTGGCGATCGGAGATCCTCGCCATGCGCCCGCGCGAGATCCACCTCGGCCTGCCTTTTGTCGGCATCGGCCAGGCGGTCTCGGTCTTCGACGAGCAGCTTCTCGATCGTCACCCGGTGCCGCCGCTCGACTTCGCACGCATCATGCTGCCGCCGCGCAAGCGTTTCCTGTTCTCGGTCGACTGGTATCGCCGCTACGTTTTCGAGTTCCTGCTGCCGCCAGCAGAACTCGTCTTCGAGCGGCGTCAGTTGCGCGCACGGAGCAGCACGCATCCGGTGGACGTGCGACTGAGCCTGGCGATCTGCGAGTCGCAGCGAGAGATATTTCGCCAGCTCGCCGTGTTCATGCACGAACAGAGGTTCCAGGTCTATGTTCGTGAGGGGATCGAGAATCCCCCGCTGCGCTTCGTCGAGTCGATGCCGAAGCCATGAACACGATCGCCAGTCGCCGGCCGGTCACCCTGCATGGACTCTGGCTGCGGCTGAAGGCGATCACCTCGTGGCTGGGCTTCGGCTGGGGCCGCAACCTCAAGCTCGGCGACACCTATCGTCTCGGCAGCAGCAAGGTGCGCGTGCCGCTCGACAGCGGGCCAATCGAGATCACGCTCGGATTGAACGACAAGCGGCTGCATCTCTACCCCGAAACGCGTATCGACGAGCGTGGCCGGGCGGTCCGCAACGGCAACTTCATCATCAGCGATCCGAACGCGCATCCCGGCCGGATCGGCGGCTTCCTCCGCCTGACACCGAAGTCCTGGTTTTCGCTGGGTGCGGCGGATGCCCTGCAGCAGGCGATTTTCGACTATCCGGCAGCGGTCGATGACGAGCACCTCGTCGTCATTCACAGTCGCGACGCGCTCGTCTTCCGCAATCTGAGCGATGCCGGTGCAGCGATCGGCCCGGCAGTTGCCGACCTCACCGCTTCGCGCACCAGCCGCTTCCGGCGTCTGCACGAAGTCCTTGGTGGGCCGATCGCGCTCCTGCCGGCCGCCGATGCCCTGGCGCTGATCGAGGAGGTGAACCAGTTGATGCGGCACGAGGCGTACCGTCCGCGGAGTGATCTCGGCGTCCCCGGTGGCCTGCTGCTGCTGCCGCGAGCGGTGACGCCGATTCTCATCGCCGACATGCACGGGCAGATCGACAACCTCCTCACCGTGTTGAGCCAGAACGCCTTCCTCGAGGCGATCGAAGAGGGCAGCGCGGCGCTGGTCATCCTCGGTGACGCGGTGCATTGCGAAATCGACGGGCAACTGCGGGAGATGGAGAGCTCGATGCTGCTGATGGACCTGATCTTCCGTCTCAAGCTGCGTTTTCCGCGGCAAGTGTTCTACATTCGTGGCAACCATGATTCCTTTTCCGAGGACATCGCCAAGGATGGCATTCCGCAGGGGCTGTTGTGGGCGAAGGAACTCAGCGACCAGCGAGGAACGCTGTACCTGCGGGCGATGGAGGAGTTCTACCGCCTGCTGCCCTATGTCGCTGCTTCGGACGACTTCGTCGCCTGTCACGCTGCGGCACCCAAGACGACGGTCAGTCTGCCGATGCTGGTCAACATCCACCGCCACCCGGAACTGATCCTCGAACTGATCAACAACCGCCTGCGCCGCGCGAACCGGCCGCAGGGCTATAGCCGCGGCGACGTCAAGCGCCTGCGCCGGTCACTGCAGCTCGACAAGCACACGCCGTTCATCGTTGGCCACACGCCGATGAATCGTGAAGAAACGCTCTGGCTCAACGTCGATGGCATCACCAACCACCACGTTCTGTTCAGCGCGCATCCGGACCATGTCGCGGTGTTCACCCGGGTCGACGGCGTGCTGGTGCCGTTGGTGTACCCGGTCGATGCCGTCAGCGCGATCATCGGCGGGCTGGAGGAGGAGGACGCTTGCCAGGTGGTCAGGAGATCGTCGCGGGCAGGCCGAGAGGCAAGGCACGCGTGAGCGAATGACGGGGCATGTGCCGGGACTGATAGTGGTCCCGGGATTGGAGACAGTGGTTCAATCCTTCACGCCGCTCACGCTCATTCGACCTCGTGCGGCCGCCTCGCGCGACAGGGCTGGAGAATGGCCGCAATGACGATCGCGCTCTGCATCGAGCGACGACTGCCCAGCAGCGCCCGGCGCGAGAAGCGATGCGCTTCACCAGATATGGACACCGGCAGCGTTCGCACACGCTCCGTTGTCGCGCGCGGCACTTCAGGCAGGCTCGCCGTCCGCGGCAACGGGGCAGGCTCGGGTTCGGCTTCTTCTGCCGGGGGCGCGGGTGTGGCTGCTGCAGGTGAGCGCACCCTGCGCCTCCGCCACTGCGCGCGCAGGATCTGGAACAGCACGATCGCACCGAAGATGAGGAAGAAGATCAGGTCCTGCGGAATGCCCTTCATCGCAGCCTCCGCTACTTTTTCCGGCCGCCGGCCGCGTCATCCGAGGGGTTGGCAATTTCCTCGCGCATCGAGGTGTCGGCCTGCAGGTTCTGCATGCGGTAATAGTCCATCACGCCGAGGTTGCCCTGGCGGAAGGCCTCGGCCATGGCGCGTGGCACTTCGGCCTCGGCCTCGACCACGCGCGCGCGCATCTCCTGCTCCAGCGCGACGGCCATCGCGCGGCGCTCCTCGGCCTTGGCTTGCGCAATCTGCTTGTCGGCATTGGCCTGATCGATCTGCAGCTTGGCACCAATGTTCTCGCCCACGTCCACGTCGGCGATGTCGATCGACAGGATCTCGTAGGCCGTACCTGCATCCAGACCTTTGGACAGGATGTGCTTGGAAATGTGGTCCGGGTTCTCCAGCACGTTCTTGTGGCTGTGCGCCGAGCCGATGGTGCTGACCATGCCTTCACCAACGCGTGCGATGATCGTCTCCTCGCCCGCTCCGCCCACCAGCCGGTCGATGTTGGTGCGCACGGTGACGCGCGAGACGACGATCAGCTGGATCCCGTCCTTGGCCACCGCAGCGATGCGCGGTGTCTCGATCACCTTGGGCAGCACCGACATCTGCACCGCTTCCAGCACGTTGCGCCCGGCCAGGTCGATGGCCGCAGCGCGCTTGAAGGGCAGCGGGATGTTGGCCTTGTCGGCTGAGATCATCGCATTCACCACGCGCACCACGTTGCCGCCGGCCAGGAAATGCGCCTCCAGGTCGTTGAGCGAGATGTCGATGCCCGCCTTGACCGCGCTGATGCGCGCGGTGACGATCGTGGTGGGCGGCACGCGGCGCAGTCGCATCGCGATCAGCGTGAACAGCCCGACGTACGCGCCCGAGGCCCAGGCAGCGATCCACAGTGGGATCGGCACCAGATAGAGCACAAAAGCCAGTACCGCGACGACCAGCACCAGCGCGCCCAGACTCCCGATCATTTCGTACATCGATCACTCCTCCTTGTTGATGTGCCCGATGCGGCGCACCACGATGCGGTTGCCATCGACGCGCATCACCTCGATGCGCTCGCCGGCGTCGATCAGCACGCCGTCGGCGACGACGTCGACGCGCTGGTTGTCGATCTCCGCGATGCCGGCTGGCCGCAGCATCGACGCGGCAATGCCTTGCCTGCCCAGCCAGTGCTGGTCGCTTTCCGGCGCCGAGCCATGCGCCGGGCCGGTGCCCAGGTTGGCGTCCAGCACCAGCCGCCGTGCAAAGGGCAGGCGTGGAAAGAAGCGCAGCAGCACCAGGCCGGCCAGCAGCGCGACCACGAGAGAGATGACGATGCGCGATACGGCCGCAACGATCGTGGCCGCCGTGTCGCCGGCCCCGACCATGCTCAGCGCCAGGCCGCCGAGCAGGGCGGTGATGCCCAGCGCACCGACCACGCCGAAGCCCGGCGTGACGAAGATCTCGATGACCAGCAACACCAGGCCGATGGCGGCCAGCAGCAGTTCCTCCCAGCCCGCCAGCTGCACCAGCCAGTGGCCGTAGAAGAACAGCGCCAGGCTGCCGATGCCCAGGCCCCCCGCCACGCCGAAGCCCGGCGTGCGCAACTCGACCATGATGCCCAGCATGCCCACACTGATCAGCAGCGAGCTGACGACCGGGTGTGTGAGGAAACGCACCAACTCTTCGGCCCAGTGTGGCGAGGCGGTGCGCACCTGCGCTTCGGCCAGGCCCAGTTGCTTGAGTACGCCGTCCAGCTTGTCAGCGCGGAAGTCCGCCACTTTGTGCTTCAGCGCCTCTTCGGTGGTCAGCGTCAGCAACTTGCCCTTTTCGATGATGCCCGCCACCTCGACGTCGGCATCCACCATCGCCTCGGCCAGGTTCTGTGGCCGCTTGCGCGCCTCGGCGGTGGCGCCGAACTCCTTGCGCACATAGGACACCGTCTTTTCCTGCACCGGCAGCGCCTGGGCACCGGGCATGCCCACCTGCACCGGCGCGGCCGCACCGATGGTGCCGCCGTTGGCCATCGCGATGGTCTCGGCGGACAGCGCGATCAGCGCGCCCGCCGAGATGGCGCGCTTGTTGACGAAGGCCACCGTTCTGATGTTGGCATCGAGCAGCGTGTCGCGGATCTGCACGGCCGCATCCACGCGCCCGCCGAAGGTGTCGATGTCCAGGATCAGCGCCGCCGCGCCTGCCTGGGTGGCTTCGTCCAGCACGCGCGCCACGAAAGGCGCCAGCCCGAGATCGATGACGCCCTCGATGGGCAGCACGTAGACCACCTGTCGTGGTGGCTGCGGCTGCGCACGAGCAAAATGACCGAGCAGGCCGCAAGCCAGGAGCAGCAAGCCGAGTGCCAGCGTCAGAGTAGGCCGGCGCATCGATCTCCTCGTGTCGTGAATGATCGGAAATCCAACCGAACCGCGGTGAGTATATGGGCCCCCACCAAGCGGCGTCAATCTCCAGGTTTGTTCCCGGTGTGCCTGAAAAGTCCTCCAACTCCCGCCCCGCTCAGTGCCTTGGGCAATCCGGCCGGCCGGATGGCCCAAGGCACGAGTCGTCCCACGACGGACAATGGCAGTTCTTCCTGCTTCGGCTTTGGGCTTGTGCGCCTGCACGCCGCCAGCACCTACCAGGCAATGTGCTGGTCGAATTCGTACTCAGGTGCCGATTGAGCCTGCGGATCGTCTGCGCCCGCGAGTGACCCCGGGGGAAAGGGAAAGACTTGCTCGCTTGACCCCGGTCACTCGCTCTGACCCCGGTCAATCGCTCGGGTTAGTCGCTCGAACATCTGCTGCGCCGCGGCGCGGATTTCGGGTTCGAGTTCGGCCAGTTTATCGGCGCGGTTTTCTATTGCGGCCTCGAGTGCCAGCAATAGTGGCCGGGCGTGTTTCTCGAAGCCCAACTTGCGCAGCACGGCAAGCAGGTCCGCGCCGTGGCAGTCCACCAACACGAGTGCGAGGAAGCCTTCCACGAAGTCCTCGCTGACCAAGATGGTGGCGATGCCATCTGCTCCGGCGAGCAAGCTGCCAAGCGCCTCGCGACACGCGGGCAGGTCGCCAGCATCGAGTGCCCGCCGGGCAACGGAGGTGTAACGGCGCGTCGTCAGTTCGCAACGCCTTTTCCGCCAGTAGGGGTACACGTCCGCGCCCAGCGTGGCACTCCGAGAATAGGCGACGGCCGCTTCGTCCAAACGATCCTGCGCGTCCAGCAGTATGCCCAGGTTGTTCCACGTCCAAGGATTATCAGGATCGAGTTCAATCGCCTTGCGGTAGGCAGTCTCCGCTTCGGACAAGTTCCCATTCGTGCCGACCAACAGGGCTCCGCGTTCACAGAATACACGCGAGGTCGCGCCAAGGTTCAAGGCGTGCGTAAGGGCTTGTTGCGCCTCGACGAATCGTCGCGAGCGACGCATGTTGCCAGCGACGTTGGCCCATTCGGTCGCATCGGCTTCGGTTGCATGCTTCAGACCCCAGTCCAGCCAGTCACGAGCGGCGTCATCGCTCACGAACCGCACCAGGTTCCGCGCACCGACCAGTCGCCAGAGCATTGCTCGGACTGCTGGCTCACTCCCTGCAGAAAACGCTGGCTCCGTATCCTCTGGGGTGAGGCAAGGCAGCGGCAGGTAGCCACGCGCGCGCTTGCCGAACAAGAGCGCCAGATCAGGCGTGCGGAGACCATAGCGCAGCAGTCGTTGCCGTTCGTCGTTCAGACGCCTGCGCAACTGCGCGGTCTGCTCCGGCGCCGCTGGCTGCGCGCAAAGCATCCGGACGCTGGCCTGTTTCTCTTCGAGGCTCAGTTCGACGGAACCGAGCAGCGCGTCCTGCTCTTCGGGAGTGAAGCCCGCGCCATTGCAATGCTGCAATTGCTCGCGCATGCGGGCAACGGCCGCCAGGTCTTCCGGTAAATCGCCCGGGCGAAAGAAATCCCCGATCTCGCCGCCGCGGTCCTGCAAGTGCTGAAGCAATCCGTCGGCGCCTTGCGCCTCCAGCCCTCGTCTCCACGGCGCCGCGCAGTCCGCGCCGGCGACTGCGAATGAGAACTTCGCCCCCGCCAGGGCGCCCCCGGAGGATACCTGGTTCATCGTCGGCCGGAGTTCGTCGAGGTCGAACATCGCTTCGAGGAACTCGGTGAGCCCGATCACGTTGTCGCGGATGCGGCGGGTGCCGCGCATCTGCAGCCAGAGACGGAACAACTGTTCGAGGATGCGATATTGCGTCCGACCGTGGGTGGCCGATTTTTCCACCAGCCCTTCACGTTCGAGAACGTCCATCTGCGCCGATACGGTCCCGGTCGATAGCCCGGCATGGCTAGCGATTTCGGCGGCCGTATGGCCGAAACGCAAGCCGCCACCGTCACCCGGTCGCCGGACGGCGAGCGCATGCATGACGACTTGCGCCTGTTCGGCGAGGTCCTCGAAGCGTGCCTTGTAGTAGGGCGTGGTGAGGTCCATCAGGCGCTCGAAATCTTCGACGGCACGTCCGTTTGGTCCCTGACGGAGCAACTCGAAGATGAGACCCAGGGCGCGCGGGTTGCCGCCGGTCAGTTCGTATAGCGCCCCTACCCTGCTGGGCCGGGCGTGCAGGCGCTCCTTGACCTCCGGCGCCCTGTGTGCATCGGCCAATCGCTCCAGAACCCGGTGGACCTCGTCGAGGTCGAGCTTGCCAAGACGTTTTGGAATGAAGAAGTCGTAGAAGGCCCTGTCGTAATCGGTGAAGGGCTCGGATAGCCGCACCGAGCCGCCGATGATGATGGGTGAGCGGGTCGTCGAAAGCTGTTCGCGCAGCGCCCAGTAGGCCGGAGCATGCGGGTCCTTGAGCTTGCGACCCTTCTTGTCGATGCGCTGGAAGACCAGGTCGAGATTGTCGACCAGCAAAACCGGTCGACGCTCGAGCGCCGCACAGGCTTGCAGCAGCCGGATGAGTCCGGTGTCAGCGAGCGGATCGGCGTTTGCACCGCGTCTTGCCGGTGACTCGACGGCGTCCATCAGGCGATCGGCGTGGCCCTTCTGCCCGAGTCGATCGAGTTCGTCGACCAGCGCGGCGCAGGCGGCCCACCAGAAGTCGGCG
Source organism: Candidatus Accumulibacter iunctus (assembly GCA_002345025.1). Lineage (GTDB taxonomy): Bacteria > Pseudomonadota > Gammaproteobacteria > Burkholderiales > Rhodocyclaceae > Accumulibacter > Accumulibacter iunctus. Next base: position 63,571 of record DDUX01000020.1, read on the forward strand.
AGATTCTTGACCTGATACAGTTCTTCGGGAAACGATAGGGCGATCAGATGGTCTGTCAGGTCGGCATCGCGGCGGATGGCGATCGCCAGCCGCTTGAGCAGCGTGCTCTTGCCGGCGCCGCGGGCGCCAACCAGCAGGTAGTGCTGGACGCTGCCCTCGCGGGGCGCACGGGCGAGTTCGTCGCGCAGGAAGGAAAAATCGGCCTGGCGGGCGACGAAATTGGCGACGAGGTCGTCATCGCTGTACCAGTCGGGGTTGTAGTGACGATGGGCGGTGGCCGTGTTCATAACGTGTCCCGCCGCAGCCACCAGCGCCTCAGGGGTTCGAGCCGGAAACGGTAGCGCTTCGCGCCGGATCCTTCGTCGGGCCACCAGTAGGCATCGCGTTGCAGGATGTCGCGCAGGCGGATGAAAGTGCGCCTCGCCTGTTCCGTGGTCGCCTCGCCCATACGCTCTTCGAGCGCCGCGAGAAGGCTTTCCGGACGGGCGCCGCTCGGGTCACGAGCGGCGAGATTGAGCATCGCCTGCGCGTGATCGGCGTCGGCTCGGGAAAGTTGCTGGGACAGGCGGCCTTGCCAGTGGTGAAAATCGTTATCGGCACCGGGTTGGACCAACTTGTCCATCGCTTGCTCGATCAAACTGGCGGCACTTGCGCCGGGGTTGGCGCCGATCAGGCTGCGCAGGTGGTGAAAGGTCGCCTGCAGGTAGTAGGGCTGCGGCCACTGGACGGCGGTGACAATGCTCCCCGCGTCATCTTCGCTCAGAGGGATCCGGTCGAGAAACCGGCGTACTCGCTGCACGCCGGTTAGCGGGTCGTTACGAATCATGTTGAAGAGCAGGATCGGTAGTTCATCAACGTAGATCAGCCAGCGCTCTTCCATCTGCGCAATCAGCTGCAAAACGTCGCCGCCAACCTGGGTCCAGTCCTCGGCGCTGCCTTCACCGAGTTCCACGCCGAACGATCCGGCGCCGGGCAGCGGGATTTTGACCGACTTGATTCGTCGGCCGATGGCAGCGAGGGCATCACCGATCGCGCCAGCGCTCCTCGCGGTGAGTGAAGAGACTTCCGGCTGGAGAGCGGCTTCCAGCTTGTCGAGGAAGCCGCTCTCGTCGACGCAGGATGCTACGTTGATCTCGATCGCACGCCAACCGGCGGCGCGGACTTGTTTCATCACGGCGCGGGCGGCGGATGTCTTGCCAATCCGCCGTGGTCCGAGCAACAGGATGTCATCGTTGTCGAGAATATCCTGAAGACGCGCAACGACTGCTTCACGGCCGAAGAAATCGTGCCCTTCGACCGGTGAACCGGCTATGTTGTGCATGAGTGCGCTTCCTCGAGATTGAGTGCAAAAGAATTATAGCGCTAAATTTTCTTTGCAATCGACCTGATGCTGGCCTTGGCGCCAGGATCCGGCTTGGCGTTCCGATCGCGAGCACATCAAGGAAGGTCCGCGACTGCAGCAATTGGGTGGAACGTCACGGCAGTGCAAACGAGCATGACATTCGCGGCCCCGGCGCCAGGCAGCCGGGCAGGCGGAAAAAGAAGAGTGATCTCGGCGTCCCCGGTGGCCTGCTGCTGCTGCCGCGAGCGGTGACGTCGATTCTCGTCGCCGACATGCATGGGCAGATCGACAACCTCCTCAGTTGACGCCGTGCTGGTGCCGCTGGTCTACCCGGTCGACGCCGTCAGGCGATCATCGGCCGTCTGGAAGACGAAGGCGCTTGCCAGATTGTGAGGAGATCGCCGCGGGCAGTCCGAGAGGCAAGGCACGCGTGAGCGAATGACGGGACATGTGTCGGGAGTCCCTTCCCGCCCGCGGCGGCAGACCGAAGAGCGTGACACGGCGGCATGATACGCCGGTGGTGCGCGTGTAGGCGAAGGAACGCACGGCGGCTGCTGAAGCCGCTAGAATGCTGCGCACTCTCTTTCCCGGGTTGTCGTGCCGATGAACTGGTTTCATGAACTCAGCTCGCTCGAGCTGGCCGCTTTTGTCATTGGCGTCGTCGCGCTGCTGTCGGTCATCGGCGTCGCGCTGGTGGCACCGCGTGTGCGCTCGTCACGGCTGCACCAGCATTTCGACAACGGCACCATCGCTGGCCTGCTGTCGGCGCTGATCGGCGTCTACGCGGTCGCCGCCGGCCTGACCGCGGTCGCGGTCTGGGGCAACATGGTCGATGCCGGCAGTGACGTCAGTCAGGAGGCGGCGGCAATCGCCGTCCTCTACCACGATCTCGGCGGCTACCCGCCGCCGCTCAGGCAGCAGGGGCGGCGGGCGCTGATCGCCTATACGAAGTATGTGATCAATGTCGAATGGCCACTGCACCAGAAGGGGCAGTTGCCGCCGGATACCCTACGCATCATCGAAAAGGCGCAAAACTCGATCGTTTCCTTCGAGCCGGTGACCGAGGGCCAGAAGATCATCCAGGCGCAGGTGCTGCGCTCGTACAACCACCTCCTGCAGGCGCACTGGCAGCGCCTGCAGGCGGTTCGCGACACCGCGCTGCCGGCCGAGCTGTGGATCGTCGTCATCCTGCTCGGGTCGATCGCCATCTCGTCGTGCTTCCTGCTGCGCGTCGACAGCTTTGCCATGCATGCGACGGTGACCCTGCTGGTGGCGGCACCGATCGCCCTCGTGCTCTATTTCATCGCCGTCAGCGACCATCCGTTCCAGGGCGGGATCAACGTTTCGGCAGCGCCGTACCGCGAGGTGCTGGAGAAGATGCTGCTGTTTGCCGAGGTCGAGGAGGGCGCTGAAGCCGCTGCCGCGGGATCTGCCGTTCCGGCGCAGTGATGCCCGCCTATCGCCGCGGCTGCCGCTGCGCGGCGGTGTTCAGCCGCGCCGGCAGGGAAAACTCAGCACTTCCTGCAGCGAGCCGGCATCGACGGCCAGCATGACCAGACGGTCGAGGCCGAGGGCGACGCCGCTGCAATCGGGCAGGCCGCTGTCGATGGCGGCGAGGAATTCCTCGTCGATCGGTACCGCCGGCAGCCCCAGTTCGCTGCGCCGCTGCAGGTCGGCGGCGAAGCGGCGCCGCTGTTCGCCGGCGTCGAGCAGCTCGTGGTAGCCGTTGGCGAGTTCGACGCCGCGAAAATACAGCTCGAAACGCGCCGCCACCGGCTGGCCGTCGCTGTCGCTGCGCAGGCGGGCGAGCGCCGCCTGCGACGGCGGGTAATCGATGACGAAGCACAGTTCGTCGCGGCCGAGATGCGGTTCGATCGCCTGGCTCATCAACAGCTCGAGCCAGGGGTCGAGATCGGAAGAGCGTCGGGTAGGGGAAGAGGGGAGATTTCGGGGGGTGCCGTATTATTAA
>DDUX01000043.1 GCA_002345025.1 Candidatus Accumulibacter iunctus
ACCCGGCACGCGGCATAGCGCGCAGCACCGGTGCGCGCGCCTGTCCGCCGCCGCGGCCTGCGGACACGGCTGCGGCTGGCAGCGATGATGCCGCTGAACATGGCTTGGCGGCGACAGAGGTTGCCGGTGGACGGCCGACGGGCCAACTCGCCGCGGCGGCGTCGGGGAGGCCCGGTCTGGCGAAGGAGCCGCCGCGGTTGTCGAAGCTGGTCAGCGAGCTGGCGGGGTGTTCGCGACGCGAGGCCGACGAATGGATCGAGAATGGCTGGGTCAGTGTCGATGGCGTGGTCATCAACCGGCTCGGCGCGCGCGTCAACCCGAAGGCGAGGATAGAGATCCGGGATGCGACGAGCAGGCATCGCAGCGAGAGCGTCACCATGCTGTTTCACAAGCCGTGTCCTGTCGGCGATGAGGCGATGTCGAGTGGGCGCGAGAGTGCGGCTGCCCGCATCCGGGCCGACAATCGATGGACCGAGGATGGCTCCGGGGGGCGTTTCCAGCTCGCCCACCTGCGGGGATTGGCGCCTGCCGGAGCGCTTGATGCCAGTGCCGGCGGGATGCTGGTCTTCACGCAGGAGGGCAGCGTGGCGCGCCGGCTGGCCGGTGGTGACGCTCGTCTGGAGAAGGAATACCATGTCCTGGTCGATGGCGTCCTGGCAGCGGACGGGCTTGATCGTCTGCGGCACGGACTGGTTCTGGACGGCATCCGGCTGCGGCCGGCCGAGGTCTCGTGGCTCAACGAGCAGCGCCTGCGTATCGTTCTGCACGAGAGTCTGAAACAGCAGATCCCGCGCATGTGCGCGCTTGAGGGCTTGCGCGCGCGTGAGATCAGGTGCGTGCGCATCGGCAGTATTTCACTCGGCAGGCTGCCGCCTGGCGAGTGGCGCTACCTGCGCGCCGACGAGCGCTTCTGATTGGTCAGGTGATGACCCCGGCGGCGGCGCACTTGCGAGCGCCGGCTGCTGCAGCTACCATCCTGGCCATCGTGCGGCCTCCTGGTCGGCAGCACTCTCTCGCAGCGAGTCGTCAGGACTTGGAGGCAGGAACCATGCTCGACAAGCGCCCACCCCGTGACCTGGCAGCCTGGCTGAGCCTGATCAGCAGCCAGGAGATTCCCGTCCTGCGGCAAACGGTTCGCCGCCTCGACGAGGCGCGGGAGAACATCGACCGCGTCGGAGGTCGTGAGATCACCGACATCGTGCTGCAGGATCCGCTCCTGGCGATTCGCGTCCTTGCCTACATCCAGTCGGTCGGCAGCCGGCGCTTGCGCGGCGACATCACGAACATCGCCAGCGCAGTGATGATGCTCGGCATCGAGCCGTTCTTTCGTGCCTTCGACCGACCGCAGACCCTCGAGGCCAGGCTCGGTCCGCAGCCGGCGGCCCTTCTCGGTGTGCTGCAGGTCGTCCTGCGGTCGCAGCGTGCGTCGCGCTACGCGCATGAATGGGCCTTCGCCCGCCACGACATGAACGTCGAGGAGGTCGCCCTCGCCGCGCTGCTGCACGACACGGCCGAGATCCTCGTCTGGTGCACGGCGCCCGAGCTGGCGATCGAGGTTCGCCAGCGGCAGCAGTCTGACCGCAGCTTGCGCAGCGGCATTGCGCAGCAGGCCGTTCTCGGATTCCCGCTGGCCGAGCTGCAGCTGGCCCTCTGTCACGCCTGGCGGCTGCCGGAGCTGCTGCTCACCATGATCGATGATGGCAATGCGCATCTGCCGCGCGTGCGCAACGTCAAGCTGGCGGTGGACCTCGCCCGTCACACCGCTGACGGCTGGGCCGACCCGGCAATCGCGGATGACCTGAACGCCGTGCAGGACCTGCTGCACATCGGTCGCGAGACGCTGCTCGGTCGCTTGCAGGTGCCGCCCGAGGTCTTGCCGCGGTTCATCCGCGATGATCGCGGGCCGGCTACGGTCGGGCCCTAGTTCCCGACCGCCGCCTCGCAGCGTCCGGTTTCGCCGATGCCCCGCCACGTGCTCTTTGCCATCGTCTTCATCGAAGGATTCTGCTCTCTTGGCGCCGAGGTCATCGCCTTGCGCCAGATCATCCCGCATATGGGGAGTTCGATCGTCGTCACCGCGCCGACGATCGGCTTCTTCCTGCTGGCGCTGGCCCTCGGTTACCACGCTGGTGCCAGGGTGGAGGCAGATTACGTCGCCGTCGTCGCGAGGAACTTCCTCGCCGCTGCGCTGCTGATCGGCGTCGGGCTGTCGGGCGCCGGCGTCGATCTCGTCTTTGCGGCGGTCAAGCCGCCGGAGATCGCTTACCTGCTGCTGATCGGCGGTGTGCTCTGTCCCGTGGCTTGGCTGCTCGGGCAGACGGTACCGATTCTCAGCAACCTCCTGCAGCACGAGCGGGTTGGCGAGGCCAGTGGCGAGGCGCTGTACTACTCGACGCTCGGCTCATTTCTCGGCTCGCTGTCGCTATCGCTGCTGCTGATGCAATGGCTCGGCGTATCGGCTGCGGTCGGATTCTGCGCGCTGCTGCTGCTCGCCGGCCACACGTTGCTGCGTCCGCGCGCCTGGTCGGCGGCGGTCGTTGTGGCGGCAGTCGCTGTCGCGACGGTGATCGCCAATGCCTGGCTGCGGCCGCAGATCGAGACCGTCTACGCCAGCTATCTGGTCCAACCGGCTGTCTATGATGGCGCCATCAACGGCCGAGCGATGCGCAACAACAACTCCGTCGCCTCGCTCATCGACGAATCCGAACCGCCGCGCTACGCGCGCTACATCAGGCACATTCGCGCCATGCTCCTCGATGACCTGCAGTTTCGCGGGCGCCGGATCCTGGTCCTCGGCGCCGGTGGCTTCACCGTCTCGCACCGCGAGCCGGAGAATCACTACACCTACGTCGATATCGACCCGGCGGTGCGCGAGATTGCCGAACAGCACTTCCTGCACGAGAAGGCAAGCGGCGAGTTCGTCGCCGACGACGCCCGCCGCTTCGTCATCCGTAGCGAGCAGCGCTTCGCCGCCGTCCTCGTCGATGTATACGGCGCCCACTCGTCGATTCCGGGCCATCTGGTGACACGCGAGTTCTGGCAGGCAACGCGCCGCGTTCTCGACCGGCAGGGCCTGCTGATCGCCAACCTGATTCTCGACAGCGCGCTCGCCACCCCCTATGCGCGCAACCTGCTGGCAACGATCGAGAGCGTCTACGGCCGCTGTGCGGTCGAAGTCCTGCAGAAGCGGCAGGTGCTGGCCAATGTCGTCGTCACCTGTCGCAACGGCGCGCAGCCGGAAGTGGCGCGCCTGTTCACCGACGAACACAACCGCGCCGACTTCGATCAGGCGCGATCCCGCTGAGCCGCGCCGGGAGGAAGGCCGCAGCCGGAGGCCGGCGGTTCCTCGCCGGCGCCAGCAACGGCCGGATGAGCGACGGGCTCAGCCTTTCCTGGCGCCACCCGCCTTGCACATCGACCCCTTGGTCATCAGCATCGACGTCGGGGTGTTCAGGCTCGCCATGTATGCGGCGATGGCGAGCAACTGGTCGTGGTTGTAGTTCCTGGCGACCTTGACCATGTCCGCGTGGGAGTTGGCGCGCTTGCCGTCACGGATGTCGGTCATCTGCCGCAGCAGATACGCATAGTGCTGGCCCGCAAGGACCGGGTAGAACCTGTCCGCGACGCCCTCGCCGTTGGGCTGGTGGCACTGGCTGCATTCCTTCTCGTAGAGCAGCTTGCCGCCAGCGACCATCTCGGCTGCGTCAGGACCCGCATACTTTCCCGAATCACGCGGGATGCACAGGGTCTGGACATACGCGGCGACATCCGCCAGTGCCTGCGGGTTGGCCAGCTTTCTGGCGAATGGGTACATCGTCGGGTTGTAGCGTTGTCCCGAGCGAATGTCGGCCAGTTGCTTGATGACGACGCTGCTGTGCTGGCCCGCCAGTTGCGGGATGCTGCCATCGGGATTGCCGCCGCCGGTGGGCAGGTGGCAGGCTGCGCAGTACTCCTCGTACGCTGCCTGCCCGGCCCGGACATTGCCTTTCAGCTTGAGCGCCTCGCCCCTTTCGGCGAGCGCAGTGTTGCCTGGGTAGTCCCTGACTTCGATGCCCGCTTTCCTCTCGGCGGGCGCTTGGGCCACGACGAACGTGGGAATCAGTGCGATTGAGACAGCAACGCCGAGTTGCATGGTCTTCATCATTTTGTCGCCTCCTGGCTTGTCAAAGAACGGGCATCGAAACAGCATGCCAAGGCAGTATCGGTGGTAGCAGCAGCCGGGTCAAGCGACTATCGGCGCCCGGGCAGCCGCATCAAGCCCGAGCAAGACCCCGGCGTTGCGCCCGCCGGCTGTCGAAAGTGGCGGCAATGCGGCGCTGGACCTTCAGGTCGCCTTTGCCTTTCTCCAGGGCGGCGAGCAGGTGGCCGAGGACGGACTGGCGCAGGTGCTTGCGGGTTGACCTGAATCGGGCGAAATGCGCGGCTTCCGATCGGTGGCAGCCGGGTGACGCGCTCGCTTCGGCTGTGCTCTTGCTCGGGAGCGGGCTGCAGGTGGTGCGACGAGGCGGGGTCTTGCCTCTCGCCGTCCTCGAATGCGAACAGTTGACATCACTGCATCATGATGCAGTCATGCCTCCATGAAAACGACCATCGATCTGCCGGCTGATCTCCATGATGCGGTCACCTCGATCGCTGCGCACGCGCGCAAGAGCATGAACCAGACGGTCGCTGAACTGATCCGCCGTGGATTGGCGCATCCACCCCTGGCGGGCGAGGTGGCGGCAAACCCCGGGCTGCGCATCGACCAGAGCACCGGCCTGCCCGTCATCCGATCGCCGCGGCCGGTGACCGCGGAAGACGTTCGGGCGCTCGAGGACGAGTGATGCCCGGGCGAGCCGCTGCAACCCGACACGTGGCTGGCTCGGTACATCTGCTTGATGGCAACGTGCTTTACGCCTTGGCCGACCAGGCACATGTGCACCATGCGCCGGCGCGGCAGTGGTTCTCGAGCCTGTCGGGTGGGTTCGCCACATGCCCCATCACGCAGGGGACGCTCGTGCGGCTGGTGATGCGTCTGGGCGGCCTTGGTCTCGAGCAGGCTCTGGCCTTGGTCGGCGTGGTAACGGCGCATGCCAGACACCACTTCTGGCCCGACATGTTGCCGTACGACAAGGTGCGATGGCACGGCGTCATGGGTCACCGGCAAGTGACCGACGCCTACCTCGCCGGCCTGGTCAGGCATCATGGGGACAAGCTCGTCAGTTTTGACAAAGGGCTGGTCGCCTTGCACCCGGATGTCGGGGTTGCGGTGGAGGCCTAGGTTCCCCCTGTGTCCCTCCCCCTGCGTACGCATCGATCCGCGTGGCGCTGTCTTCAGAAACGAAAGGGGCAATGAAAAGAGGCAAGGGTCGAAAAGGGGCAAGGGTCGCCGCCGCTCGCCGACCTCATGCACCAAGGCGCCGCATGAGCCGGACTCCCCGTTCTTGAGAAGCCACCCGTGCTTGGCGGAAGCGGTGAGATTCGAACTCACGAACGGTTGCCCGTTGCCGGTTTTCAAGACCGGTGCAATCGACCACTCTGCCACGCTTCCTGAGCGACGCTCGCGGCTTTGGTGGTCAGCCCTGGCAAGAGGGGTGCCACCGTGCGTCTGGTCTGTGTTGACGCCGATCATAGCATGGGGAAGCGCGGCGGGTAGTGTCGCGTCTGCGAGCGCTGGCGCTCGCAGACTGGCCGAGCGACCCGCGGCGAAGCGCCCTAATTGAAACTTTCTCCTGGTTTCGCTAGTCTTAGTGGGCGTAATCGCCTTTTCGACAAACAGGAGGAACACTATGCAACCCCAGTATCAGATGACAGGTCAGCAGACTGCGACCCTGTCGCTGCAGCAGAACCGCGTGCTGCGCAACACTTTCATGCTGCTCGCGCTGACGATGCTGCCAACTGTCGTTGGCGCACTCGTCGGCGTGCAGCTGCAGTTCTCGTTCCTTTCCGGCAGTCCGTTCATGTCGTTCCTGCTCTTCCTCGGGATCGCCTTCGGCTTCATGTGGGGCATCGAGCGAACCAAGAACAGCGGCATGGGGGTCGTCTTGCTGCTGGCATTCACCTTCTTCATGGGCCTGATGCTGTCGCGCATCCTGCAGGTGGCGCTGGGCTTCAGCAATGGCGGTTCGCTGATTGCCATGGCGGCCGGCGGAACGGGCGTGATCTTCGTCACTCTCGCCGGGGTCGCGACGGTGACGAAGAAGGACTTCAGCTTCATGGGCAAGTTCCTGTTCATCGGCATGATCGTCGTCCTGCTGGCGGCGGTGGCCAACATCTTCTTCCAGATTCCGGCGCTTTCGCTGACCATTTCGGCGGTTGCCGTGTTGGTGTTCTCGGCGTACATCCTGTACGACATCAGCCGCATCGTCACTGGCGGCGAGGACAATTACATCTCGGCGACGCTGGCGGTGTACCTCGACGTGTACAACGTCTTCGTCAGTCTGCTGAACCTGTTGATGGCCTTCAGCGGCGACCGCGACTGAGCGACAGCGGTTCGCAAGGACGGGGCGGCCACGGCCGCCCCTTTTTCATTGTGCGCCCAGCATGGGCGCACTCTTGTGGGTGGAAGTCCCACCGTAAGTTGATCACAGCGAACGAAGCGAAGCGCAACTGCATAAGGGTGACCGAGTGTGGGAAGGAAGCGTGGAGCGAAGCTGCGAGCCGATGAACAAGAATCGGATAGAAGGCGCTGCCGAGCAGGGCGAGCGGGCAATGGACCGCGAAGCTCTCGTGATCAAGGCGGAGCGGCGTAGATCCGGCGGTTGTGCAGCGAAGGAGTGCGTACTTACCTGGGGAGATCTCGCCTCATGGCTGAAAGGCCGACGGTGACGAACCGGAGCGAGAAGTCAGCAGAGGCCATAGTAGCTCCCGGCATGGGGCGAAGGGCCGAACGAGTAGGAGAGCCAATGACCATGTTGCTCGGAAGTGTAGAGCATCAGACGCTCGGGGAACCGGGGCGCAAGGCGGGAAAGCGAGGTGAAGCCAAGCCCGACGCGTTGCGTGATGAAGCACGTCCGGCGCGACAGGGACTCGAAGGCTCAGGGCGAGATGGCCTGCTCCCGCAGGCGCTCGCGAGCGTGAACATGGTGAAGGCGTGGAAACGCGTCAAAGCCAATCGCGGCAGTGCTGGGGTGGATGGACGGACGATTGCCGAGACGGCGGCGTACCTGAGAACGCACTGGCCCCGGATTCGGGAGGCGTTACTGAACGGCAGTTACCGGCCTGACCCGGTGCGGCGCGTGCAGATTCCGAAGCCGGGAGGCGGGATGCGGGAATTGGGGATACCGACGGTGACGGATCGGCTGGTCCAGCAAGCCCTGCTGCAGGTCTTGCAGCCCAAGATTGATCCGGCGTTTTCCGAACACAGTTTTGGCTTCCGACCGGGGCGGCGTGCGCACGACGCCGTGCTCAATGCGCGGCGCTACGTGCAGGACGGCTACCGGGTGGTGGTCGACGTGGATTTGGAGAAGTTCTTCGACCGGGTCAACCACGACATTCTGATGGACAGGTTATCGAGGCGAATCGACGACAAGGCCGTGCTGCGGCTGATTCGCCGTTACCTTGTGGCCGGCATCATGGATGGCGGCGTGGTCATGCAGCGGTATGAGGGGACGCCGCAAGGCGGCCCGCTCACTCCTCGTACACAAAGGATAACTTGTGGCGGAACGATGGCTTCCTGGAGATTGATCCGGACTGGACGAGTCATCAGGGTTGCCGGAAGACGGCACGGGGGTTGGGATCGAATGGCGAATGGTGATGCTGTCAGAACCGACGACGACTTCCTTGACCAGCAACCGGACAATACGCTGGCGTTCAACGATATCGAGGGTGTGAACATTCTCCCGCATCCGGCCGAGGAACGCCGATAGCGTTTCTGCCAGTCGCAGGTAGGCGGCCTGGTCAGAGAACTGGGCGCTGAGCGACGCCATTTCGCCTTGCAGGGCGAGCTCGCGCTGGCGCAGCGCAGGCATGCGCCGACGCAGTTCCTCCAACGACAGCAAGTCCTCCTGATAGGCGGTGAGAAGCCGCTCCATGCTCTGTTGCACTCGCGCCAAGTCCCGGTTGAGCGCTTCTTGACGACGCTGCGCAGGATGCGCCTGACGTGCTGCTTCAAGCCGCCGGTCCAGCTCGGACTGGATAAGCGCCGGGTCCTCCAGCAGGCGCAGGACTTCGGCCCACACGATGCTCTCCAGCAAGTCCAGCCGGATTGGGCGCTGATCACAGCGGGCTTGACCTTCGTAGCGATAGGCATCCGCGCCCAGGCAGCGGTAGTAGAAGATCTTGCGTGCCGTGCTGCGGGTCGAGGTTCGATACAGCGCATAGCCACACTGGCGGCAGTGCACGAGCCCCTGCAGCAGGCTTGGCTCGACGGTGCGGCGTGCCGCGTACTTCTTGTTCACCACCAGGCGTTCCTCGGCGAGGGCAAACGTCTCCTCATTGATCAGGGCGGGCACAGCGATCTCGAGCCATTCCTCGCGTGGGCGCTCCAGGCTGGCGCTGTTGCGTACCAGCAATCCCCCGCGCTGCCGGGCCAGGCGATTGAGGCGCTGTCGCGCTGCGACCTGGGTCTTGCCGAAGCAAGCCTGTCCCTTGTACGCCGGGTTGCGAAGCATCGCCCAGACGGTGGAGCGTTCCCAGCGGGTGCCCTCCTTTCGGGTCGGCACCTCCTGCTCGTTCAGCCGGCGCGTGATCGCACCGATCGACAAGCCGCCCGCGGTATAAAGATCATAGACTTGGCGCACCACGTCGGCTTGCGCCTCGATCACCTCATAGCGAGCGTTCGCCTCATCGCTCTTGCGCACATAGCGGTAGCCATAGGGGGCGCCGCTCAACACACTGACTTCTCCCAGTTGGGCCCGGTGGCGCTTGCCGCGGCGCGAGCGCTCCAGGATCTGCGCTCGCTCGTACTCAGCGATCATGCCCTGGAACTGCAGCAGCAACTGATCCTCCGGGGTCTCGCTGCGCGGCGTCCGCAGGAAAACGGTGGCCACCCCGTGGCGAGCCAACTCCTCGGTGAGCAGGACTTGATAGGCGTACTTGCGGCTCAACCGGTCAGGCGAGAGCACGAGCACCGCTTCAATCTGGCCTCCCGCCGCCAGATCGCGTACCCGCTCCAGCCCTGGCCGCAGCAGGCTCGCCCCGCTGTAGCCCTCGTCCTCGAACACCCACTCAGCCGGCACGCAATAGTCCTCGCTTGCAGCGAAGACCACCAGTGCCGCTGTCTGGCTGGCAATCGTGTGCTCCTCGCGCTGTTGCGCCGACGACACGCGGGCGTAAATGGCTGCTGTCTTCATCGCTCTCTCCGCTCAGCCCGGACCGCCGCCCCGTGCGGCGGACCCGATCCGGTACCAGAATCTCGTAGACTTGCTCCAGCTTGGCGGCAAGCAGGCGGTCAAAGACATAGTCCAGAAACACGTCATGACCCTGCCGACGCCGATCACCCATGTGGGCGTGCCTTGGCCAGGTAAGCCGATACGGCGCATCCGACAATCTCGCCCATCGTCCGGCCGCTTTCTTGAGCATACGCGCGCAACTCCCCCACGACCTCGCCGGGGATTTTGATCGTGACCGGAATGGTCGGTTGGGCAACCGGCAGCGGCTGCGCGAGTTGCTGCGCCTCCTGCAGGTAGCGATAGGCCTGACGACGCGACAACGCAAATGATTCGGTCAATACTTGCGCGGCCTCGCTGAGGCTGTGACCACGAACAAGCAGATCGAAGGCGCTGTTCACCCGTTGTGCCCTTTCGGAATCGGTGGCGCGCGACATGTGCCTTAAGCATATTACCTCCTGCGACGCACATCAAGTGTTGTTTCGCCACGATGCAAGGGAACCTGCCGCTCGAACTCGAAGTTATCTTTTGTGTACGTGGCGTGCTATCGCCGCTTCTGGCCAACGTGTTGCTGGACGAAGTGGATCGGGAACTGGAGCGACGTGGGCATCGGTTCGTGCGCCGTGGTGGCGGCTGCC
>DDUX01000122.1 GCA_002345025.1 Candidatus Accumulibacter iunctus
ACCTTGGTCATGATCGCAAACAGCGCAGCGACCGGTGTTCCGGCAGCGGTATAGGTCGGCGGCAGCCAGAACGACAGCGGCAGCAGCCCGGCTTTCAGGGCGAAGACGGCGATCAGCAGGGCAAAGGCCACGCGCGCGAGGGCGGCATCGTGTCCCGGCAGCAGCAGGCGACTGGCCATGTCGGCGAGGTTGAGGGTGCCGAGTGTGCCGTAGAGCAGCCCGAGGGCGATGAGGAAGAGCGCCGAGCCGACGAGATTCAGCACGACGTAGCTGATGCCGGCGCGCGTCCGCGCCAGGCCGCCGCCATGCGCCAGCAGCGTGTATGAGGCGAGCAGCAGGACCTCGAAGAAGACGAAGAGGTTGAACAGGTCTCCGGTCAGGAAGGCGCCGCAGAGGCCGACGAGCTGCAACTGGAAGAGCGGGTGGAAGTGCTGCCCGCGCTCGTCGAAACCGGCGCTGGCATAGAGCAGCGTCAGCAGGCCGAGGACGGCGCTGAGCAGGGTCATCAGGGCAGCGAGGCGGTCGACGACGAGGACGATGCCGAACGGTGCCGGCCAGTCGCCAAGCGCGTAGACGCGCAGCAGGCCGTCGTCGCTGAGCTGCGTCAACCAGCCGCTGGCGAGCAGCAGCAGGGCGGCGGCAGCGAGTCCGATGACGCGCTGCCACGCCAGGCGCCTGCAGACCATCTGCAGCAGCGCAGCGGCGAAGGGGATGAGGATCGGCAGGATCGGCAGGTGGGTACGCATCACGAATCCTTGCCGGCGTCGACGTGGTCGTCGCCCGATTCCGCGAGGGCGCGCAGCGCGAGCATCGCCAGGTAGCCGGTCATGCCGAAGCCAATGACGATCGCCGTCAGCACCAGCGCCTGCGGCAGGGGGTCGGTGTAGCTGGCACCGGCACGGATCAGCGGTGGCGCGTCGAGGTGCAGGCGGCCGCTGGCAAAGAGGAAGAGGTTGACGGCGTACGACAGCAGGGTGAGGCCGAGCAGCACCGGGAAGGTGCGTGCGCGCAGGATGAGGAAGACGCCGCAGGCCGTCAGGACACCGATCGCCGTCGCCAGCAGCGCTTCCATCAGGCGGGACCCTCGTCGCCGAGGCGGCTGCGCTGCGACAAACGGCCCAGCCCCGAGAGGACGGTGACGACGACGGTGACGACGACGACATAGACACCGAGGTCGAAGACCATTGCCGTCGCCAGTTCGATGTCGCCGAGCAGCGGCAGCCGCAGGTGCCCGTGTGCGCTGGTCAGGAAGGGGCGGTCGAAAGCCCAGCTCGCGACACCGATGCCGGCTGCCAGCAGCAGACCCAGCGCCAGCAATGGTGCCGGTCGTTGCGGCAGGCGCCGCTGCGCAAAGTCGCTGCCGTTGGCGAGATACTGCATGACCAGCGCGACGCTGGTGATCAGGCCGGCGACGAAGCCGCCGCCCGGCGCGTTGTGGCCGCGCAGGCAGATGTACACCGAGACGGTCAGCGCCAGCGGCAGCAGCAGCCGCATCAGCATGGCGAGAAACAGCGGATGCAAGTCGCTGGCCCAGCGGCGACCGTCGCCGTCGCGCGCCGGCGCGGGCAGCGCCAGCCGGTCGAGCAGCGCCTGCGAGGCGAGGGCGACCATTGCCAGGACGGTGATCTCGCCCAGCGTGTCAAAGCCGCGGAAATCGACCAGGATGACATTCACCACGTTGGCGCCGCCGCCGCCGGGAAGCGATTGCTGCAGGTAGAAGCCGGAGATCGAAGCAAACGGCGCGCTGAGCATCAGCAGCGTCAGCAGCCCCATGCCACTACCGGCGAAGATAGCCAGCAGCAGGTCACGCGACAGCCGCGCTGCGCTGCTCTTCGGCGCGCTGCGCGGCGGCAGATAGTAGAGCACGAGGAGCATCAGGATGATCGTTCCCATCTCGACCGCGAGCTGCGTCAGCGCCAGGTCCGGTGCCGACAGGCGGATGAAGGCCAGCGTCACCGCGAGGCCGACGAGACTGACCAGAATCACCGCCAGCAGCCGTTCGCGGTACAGAGCCGTCGTGCCGACGGCACCGATGAGCAGGACGCAGAGGGCGGCGACCGCCGCTTCGTCGGCGACCAGAGCCGGGACGCGAATGCCGCCGCCGGCCGGCCCCGAACGGTAGGCCCAGATGCCGAGCAAGACAACGAAGGCGAAGAGCAGCGCGGCGTAGCGCTGCAGCGAACCGTTGTCCACCAGGGCGACGCCGCGCCGGGCGTTCAGGGCGAGCAAGCTGTAGAAACGCTCGAACGCGGTGCGCGGGTGCAGCGGTGGCAACTGCTCCTGCCAAGCGAACAGCGGCCGGCGCAGGGCATAGATCAGGATGCCGCCGGCGAGTGCCAGCAGGCTCATCAGCAGGGGCTTGTTGAACCCGTGCCAGAGCGCCAGCTGGAAGTCCGGCAGTGGTCCCTGCAGCGCGGCGCCCGCTGCTGCCGTGAGCAGCGGCGCCACGGTCCACGCCGGCACGACGCCGACCAGCAGGCAGAGCAGCACCAGCAGTTCGATCGGCGCGCGCATCCAGCGTGGCGGTTCGTGTGGCTGGCGCGGCAGATTGACCGGCTCGCCGTTGAAGAACACGTCGTGCACGAAGCGCGACGAGTAGGCGACGGCGAGCATGCCGGCAACGGTTGCCAGCAGCGGCAGCGCCCAGCTGATCGGCTCGGCGTGGCTGACCGTCTCGGCGAAGAACATCTCCTTGCTCAGGAAGCCGTTGAGCAGCGGCACGCCGGCCATCGCGCCGGCGGCGATGATGGCCAGCGTGGCGGTGATCGGCATGCAGCGGAACATGCCGTTGACCCGGCGCATGTCGCGCGTGCCGCACTCGTGATCGACGATGCCGGCGGCCATGAACAGCGACGCCTTGAAGACGGCGTGGTTGATGATGTGGAAAATGCCGGCGATCACCGACAGCGGCGTGTCGAGGCCGAAGAGCAGGGTGATCAGACCGAGGTGGCTGATCGTCGAGTAGGCGAGCAGGCCCTTGATGTCATGGCGGAAGAGTGCGATTGCTGCGGCGTAGACGAGAGTCACCGCGCCCGTGCCGCTGACCAGCCAGAACCACAGGTCGCTGCTGCCGAGCGCCGGGTAGAGGCGGGCGAGCAGGAAGACGCCGGCCTTGACCATCGTCGCCGAATGCAGGTAGGCGGATACCGGGGTCGGCGCCGCCATCGCGTTCGGCAGCCAGAAGTGGAAGGGGAACTGCGCCGACTTGGTGAACGCGCCGAGGAGGATCAGGAGCAGCGCTGGCGTGTACAGCGGGTCGGAACGAATCTGCGCGCCGGCCTCGAGAACCACCGACAGCTCGTAGCTGCCGGCGATCTCGCCGAGCAGCAGGATGCCCGCGAACAGCGCCAGACCGCCGCCGCCGGTGACCGCCAGCGCCATGCGCGCGCTGATGCGCGACTCGTGCTTGTCGCTGCGGTAGGCGACGAGGAGGAACGACGAGAGGCTGGTGATCTCCCAGAAGACCAGCAGCAGCAGCAGGTTCTCGGCCAGCACGACGCCGAGCATGGCGGCCATGAAGAGCAGCAGGATCGAGTAGAAACGTCCGAGCCGGTCCTCGTCCGGCAGGTACCAGGCGGCATAGAGCACGACAAGCATGCCGATGCCGAGAATCAGCAGGCAGAAGAGCAGGCCGAGGCCGTCCAGCCGCAGGCTGAAGTCGAGCCCCCACGCCGGCAGCCAGGCGAGCCGGAAGATCTCCGTGTGGCCGGCCAAGGCGGCGGCGGCCAGGCGCAGCAGCAGGGCGAGACAGCCGGCCATGACCGCCGCAGCGGTCAGCGCCGCGACCGCACGGCCGTAGCGCTGCAGCAGCAGCGGCAGCAAGCAGCCGCCGAAGGCGAGGGCCGGGATTGCCGCGAGCAGCAGGCTCGGGGCGAGGGGAAGCTCCATTGCCGAAGCGCCAGTCCTTTGTGTCGGAAACGTGATTATAGGGGTCATTGCCGGCTGCGGGCGGCAGCGGCGCGGCTCGCTGCGTTGCCGCGGCGCCCCGGTCGATCGCCGCTGCGGCTGCATGGCGCCATGCCGCTGGCCTGTCATTGTCCCGTAACATTACCGGCTTAAGCTGCACCCGTCCATACTCTTCCACGCAACCCGAAACGAGCCCGTGCCCCATGAGCGATCACCTGAGCAAACAATTCGATCTCGAGCTCGAGAACATCCGCACCCGCATCCTGCAGATGGGGGGCCTGGTCGAAAGGCAGGTACTGGCGGCGGTCGATGCCTTCAGCAGCGGCAACCTCGACGAGATGCAGCAGGTCATTGCCAGCGATCGCGAGGTTGACGCGCTCGAGGTGGGAATCGACGAGGACTGCACGCTGCTGATTGCGCGGCGGCAGCCGACGGCGCGTGATCTGCGGCTGGTGATGGCAATATCGCGCATCGTCACCGATCTCGAGCGGGTGGGCGACAAGGCGTCGAAGATCGCGCGCATGTCGCAGAAGCTGCATCAGGCCGGGCCGCAGCGCATTCCGCGGCTGTCGGACGTACACCACTGCGGGCGACTGGCGAGCGACATGCTGCAGGGATCGCTCGATTCGCTGGCACGCATGGACATCGACGCCGCGCGTCAGGTGATCGGCGCCGACAAGGCGATCGATTCAGCCTTCAACGCCATCCTGCGGCAGTTGATCACCTACATGATGGAGGATCCGCGAACGATCAGCGAGGCGCTCGACATCATCTGGATCGCCAAGGCGATCGAGCGCGTCGGTGACCATGCGACGAACATTGCCGAGAACGTGATCTACATCGTCAGCGGCATCGACATCCGGCACAGCTCGGTCGCTGCCAGCAAGACGGACGAAGCATGACGCGCAGCGAAGCCGGTCGGGCGCAGGTACTCGTCGTCGAGGACGACAAGGGAATCCAGGAACTGCTGCGCTTCACGCTCGTTTGCGGCGGCTACCAGCCGTTGTGCGTGGACACCGCCGAGCAGGCGGAGACCGTGCTTGCCGGGACGCTGCCGGACCTGGCGCTGATCGACTGGATGCTGCCCGGCAAGTCGGGCCTGGTGCTGACGCGCAAGCTGCGTGGCGAGCGGCGGACGCGGCGCCTGCCGATCATCATCCTGACCGCACGCGGCGAAGAGACCGACCGCGTCGCCGGGCTCGAGGGCGGTGCCGACGACTACATCGTCAAGCCGTTCAGCCCGAAGGAGCTGATGGCTCGCGTCCAGTCGGTGCTGCGCCGCTGCGCGCCCGAATTCGCTGCCGGCACGCTGACCGTCGGGCCGCTGGCGCTCGATACTCTGGCCTACGAGGCGCGCGTCGCGGGTGGGCGAATCAACCTGACACCGACCGAGTTCCGCCTGCTGCGCTTCCTGATGGCCAATCCGGGTCGCGTCTACTCGCGCCAGCAACTGCTCGACAGCGTCTGGGGAGACCAGGTGTATATCGAGGACCGCACGGTCGACATCCACATCCGCCGTCTGCGCGTTGCACTCGGTCCGGCTGCCGAGCATCTCGTGGAGACGGTGCGCGGTGCCGGCTACAAGCTCAGCGCTCAACCAGGATCGCCGCCGAGCGAGGCATGACGGCTGCCGGGCGCTGGTGCACGCGCATCGTTCTCACCGGCGTGCTGCCGATCGTCGGCCTCGCGCTGCTGCTGGGGGCGATTCATGGCGCCATCTGGGGCTGGGCGGCGGCGGCCGGCGGCTTCATGCTCGTCGTCCTTCTGCAGACGCGGCGGCTGGCTTTGCTGGCAGCGTGGATCGATGGTCCGCAGCAGGCCGATGTGCCTGACTCGGGTGGTGCCTGGGGCGAGGTCTTCCGCAAACTGTCGCGCAAGCTGCGCCTCGATGCACGTGCACTGGCGGAGATCGAGACCAGGCTGAATTCGTTCAGCCAGGCGATGGACGCCGTGCCCGATGGCCTGGTGGTGCTGGCCGACCACAGTCAGGTGCAGTGGGCCAATCGGGCCGCTGGCGAGCACCTCGGCATCCGCCTGCCGCGCGATGGCGGGGCAATCATCCAGCAGCTCGTGCGCGCGCCGGGTTTTGCCGAATACCTGGGCAGCCCGGCCGGGCAGCCGCCGTTCATCCTGCAGTCGCAGGCGGCGCGCCGCCGGGTCTATTCGCTGCGCGCGGTGCCGCTGGGCGAGCGAAATACCTTGCTGGTCAGCCTCGACGTCAGCGACGCCCGGCGTGTCGAGGCGATGCGCAGCACCTTCGTCGCCAACGTCTCACACGAGCTGCGAACGCCGCTGACCGTGGTCAGCGGCTTCCTCGAACACTTCGGCGACGACAACGCGATGACGGGCGAGCAGCGGCAGCAGTTTGCCCGCCTGATGAGCGAGCAGACGCGCCGCATGCTGAGCCTGGTAGACGACCTGCTGACGCTGTCGCGGCTCGAGGCGGAGGACGCGCCGGCCAGCGAGGAAGACATCGACATGGCCGATCTGCTGGCGCAACTGCAGGCCGAAGCCGAGAGCCTCAGCGCCGGGCGGCATCGCCTCCAGGTCAGCTGCAGCGGCCCGGGGTTGCGCGGCAACCGGAAGGAGCTGCACAGCGCCTTCGGCAATCTGGTGTCGAACGCCATCCGTTACACGCCGACGGGTGGCGACATCCGCATCAGGTGGAAGCTGCGCGCCGGCCTCGGCGTCTTTTCCGTTCGTGACTCCGGCGTCGGCATTGCCGCCGAACACCTGCCGCGCCTGACCGAGCGCTTCTACCGCGTCGACCGTGGCCGCTCGCGCGACACCGGGGGCACCGGTCTCGGACTGGCCATCGTCAAGCACATCCTGTTGCGCCATCAGGCGGCGCTGCTCATCGATTCGCAGCCGGGAGCAGGCAGCAACTTCCGCGCCGAGTTCCCCGTCTGGCGCCTGCGGCCGCAGCCGGGCGCCACGGCGCCGGCAGCCGGCGAGGCCTGAGGCGTCGGTGACTCGTTGACCGAGTTCCCGGACTGCGGTATATGACGAACCTGTTGCAGTCCGCCGGCTGCGGCCTTGTTCGGCGGGGCCCGTGGCGGGCCCGCGGCGGCTGCCGACACGATCGAGAAACCAAGGGGAGCGGTGATGGAACGGGAAGCAATGGAGTACGACGTGGTGGTTGTCGGAGCCGGTCCGGCGGGACTGAGCGCCGCCATCCGACTCAAGCAGTTGAATCCGGAATGGTCGGTGATGGTGCTCGAAAAGGGGTCGGAAGTGGGTGCCCACATCCTCTCCGGCGCACTCTTCGAGGCCAGGGCGCTCGACGAGCTCCTGCCCGACTGGCAGGCCCGGGGTGCGCCGGTGACGACGCCGGTGTGCGAGGACCAGGTCTTCCTCTATCGCAGCGAGACCTCGGCAGTCCGCTTGCCGGGCTTTGCCGTTCCGGCGCCGATGCACAACGACGGCAACTGGGTCATCAGCCTCGGCTCGCTCTGCCGCTGGCTTGCCGAGCAGGCGGAGGCGCTGGGCGTCGAGATCTTCCCCGGCTTTGCTGCCGCCGAACTCCTCTACCATGAAGATGGTTCGCTGAAGGGCGTCGCGACCGGCGACATGGGCCGCGACAAGCACGGCGAGCCAAAGGACAGCTTTCAGCCGGGCCTCGAGCTGCACGGTCGCTATACGCTGTTTGCCGAAGGCTCGCGCGGGCAGCTCGGCAAGGAGCTGATCGCCCGCTATGACCTCGGCGCCGGTGCGACCGCCCAGCATTATGGTCTTGGCATCAAGGAACTGTGGGAGATCGATCCGGCGAAGCACCGGCCGGGGCTGGTCGTGCATGGCGCCGGCTGGCCGCTGAGCGAACACGGCGCCACCGGCGGCTCCTTCCTTTACCATCTCGATGAGCGGCAAGTGGTCGTCGGACTGATCGCCGACCTCAACTACGCCAATCCCTACCTGTCGCCGTTCGAAGAGTTTCAGCGCTTCAAGCAGCAATCGGAGATCAGGAAATACCTCGACGGCGGCAAGCGGCTGTGCTACGGGGCGCGGGCGATCACCAAGGGCGGTTTCAACAGCCTGCCGAAACAGAGTTTCCCCGGCGGTCTGCTGCTCGGCTGCGACGCCGGCACGCTCAACTTCGCGAAGATCAAGGGCATCCACACGGCGATGAAGTCGGGAATGCTCGCTGCCGAAACCGTCGGCGCGGCGCTGCAGGCGGGTGACCCGGGGCGCAGCGACCTCGTCGCCTACGCGGCGGCCTTCCGCGAGTCCTGGCTGTACAGCGAACTCTATCAGGCGCGCAACTTCGGACCGGCATTGCACAAGTTCGGCACCTTCCTCGGCGGCGCCTTCAACTGGATACAGCAGAACCTCTTCGGTGGCCGCATGTTCTTCACCCTCAAGGACCGCAGCAGCGACCACGGGCAACTGGCGCCCGCTTCCCGATTCCAGCCGATCGAGTACGCCCGACCGGACGGCAAGCTGACGTTCGACCGGCTGTCTTCGGTGTTCATGTCGAACACCGCGCACGAGGAAGAGCAGCCGGTCCATCTGCAACTGCTCGACAGCAGCAAGGCGATCGCCATCAACTACCGCGAATACGCGTCGCCGGAGCAGCGCTACTGTCCGGCAGGGGTGTACGAGATCGTCGAGGAAGATGCCGGCCCGCGCCTGCAGATCAACGCTTCGAACTGCCTGCACTGCAAGACCTGCGACATCAAGGACCCGACGCAGAACATCCGCTGGGTGGCTCCCGAAGGCGGCGGCGGACCGAACTATCCCAACATGTGAGTTGGCGTCGCGTGCGGCTGGCGGACGCGCAGCCGCACGCTCTCCATCAGGCTGCCCCTTCCTGGCGTGCCAGCGCCCAGCCGACGTGTTCGCGGACCAGCGCCGACGGGTCGTCAAGCCGCGAGCGGAGCGCGGCGACGACGCCGGGAGTGCCGCGGCGGGAGTTGCCGAGCGCGACCGCAACGTTGCGCAGCCAGCGCTCGTGACCAATGCGGCGAATCGCACTGCCCGCCAGGCGGCTGCCGAATTCGCTCTCGTTCCAGGCGAAGAGCGCCACCAGCGGTGTCGCGTCGAGGCCGTTGCGCACCGCGAAATCGGCGTCGCCGAGGCGGGCAAAGCGATTCCACGGGCAACAGAGCTGGCAGTCGTCGCAACCGTAGATGCGGTTGCCGATCAGCGGCCGCAGCGGCAGCGGGATGGCGCCGTGCAGTTCGATCGTCAGGTAGGAGATGCAGAGACGGGCATCGAGCTGGTAGGGCGCGACGATCGCCGCCGTCGGGCAGGCGTCGAGACAGCACCGGCAGTCGCCACAATGATCGGCGGCCGGCGCGTCGGCAGGCAGTGGCAGGGTGGTGTAGATCTCACCGAGAAAGTGCCACGAGCCCGCGCGCGTCAGTGAGAGCGTGTGCTTGCCGCGCCAGCCGACTCCCGCCTGGCGCGCGAACTCGGTCTCGAGAACCGGCGCCGAGTCGGAGAAGACACGGCAGCCGCAGGGCTGGCCGAGCACTGCGGCGGCTTCCTGCAGGCGTGTGGCGAGTTTCTGCAGGCGGCCGCGCACCGTTCTGTGGTAGTCGCGACCGAGCGCATAGCGGGAAACGTAGCCGAGGCGGTCGTCGGCAAGAACCGTCTCGGCGTCGGCCGCCGGCGGGTAGTAGGGCAGGCGGGCCGAGATCACCGTCCGGACACCGGGCAGCAGCTCCTGCGGCGCCAGCCGCAGCGGTGCGTGTTTGGCCATATAATCCATCTCCCCGTGCCGCCCCAGTTGCAGCCAGCGCAACAGCGCCGGTGCAGCCGCAGCCAGGTCGATGCCGCTGATGCCGATGGCGGCAAAGCCGAGTTCCGCGCCCCAGGCCCTGATCCGGCGCGGCAGTTCGGCAGCTTCGCTGGCCGTCGCCGGCAGCGTGCGGCCTGCCGCCCCAACAGCAGCTGTTTCGGAGTCCTCTTCGTGCATAGCCCGGATGATAACCAGTCTGTCTTTCGCCTGCACCTGCAGGACGCGAAAGCCACTGTCCGCGTCGGCGGCGCGCTTGCGCCGCTGCTCACACCGGGAATGGTCGTTGCGCTGGACGGCGACCTCGGCGCCGGCAAGACCACGCTGGTACGCGCCCTGTTGCGTTCCTGTGGCCATTCCGGTCCCGTCAAAAGCCCTACGTATGCGCTGGTTGAAATTTACGTGATTTCGAGGATATACTTCTATCACTTTGATTTCTATCGTTTCAACTTTCCGGAAGAGTTTCTGGATGCTGGGCTTGGCGAGTACTTCCGCGACGATGCCGTCTGTCTGGTCGAATGGCCGGAGAATGCGGCCGGGTACATGCCCGCGGCCGACCTCCTGCTGCGCTTGCGTTTCGCGCTGCAGGCAAGGGAACTGGAGATCGTCGCCTGCAGTGAGGAGGGTCGAGAATGTCTGAAAGCGCTGAGGAACGGCTGGTCTCGCGCCGCCGGCTGATCAAGTTTACCGGTGCGTCACTGCTGTTGACGGTCAGCCCGCTGTCGCAGGCGGCAGCCGGTCGCGGCTCCACGATTCTTGCGGTGCGCATCTGGCCGGCTGCCGACTACACGCGGGTGACGATCGAGCATTCGACGCCACTGAAGTACACCCACTTCCTGGTCAAGGATCCCGAGCGCCTGGTGGTCGATCTCGAGGGAGTCGAGTTCAACAGTGTCCTCGACGGACTGGCGGGCAAGGTTGCGGCCGACGATCCGAACATCAAGTTGCTGCGCGCCGGACGTCACAAGCCGGGTGTCGTGCGCCTGGTCATGGAACTCAAGGGCGAGGCCAATCCGCAGGTGTTCGAGTTGTCGCCGGTCGGCAGCTACGGTCACCGGCTGGTGCTCGACGTCTACCCGATCAATCCACCCGACCCGCTGCTGTCGCTGCTCGACAAGAACGAGCCGGCGCCCGCGGCGGTCGAGACCAGGACGGCGAGCAGGGCGGACAGTCGACCGGAAGCGCGACCGGAGGCCGGCGCCGAAAATCGGCGCGAGGCCCGGACCGAGCAGGCGACGGCCGAGCAGAAAGCGGCAGGCAAGCGCCAGGGTCGGCCGGTGGTCGATCGACTGGTGACCATCACCCTTGATCCCGGGCATGGTGGCGAAGACCCGGGTGCCGTCGGCAGCGGCGGCAGCTACGAGAAGAACGTCACGCTGGCAGTTGCCAGGCGGCTGAAAGCGAAGATCGAGGCGGAACCGAACATGCGCGCCGTCCTCACCCGCGATGCCGACTACTTCGTGCCGCTGCAGGCGCGCGTGCAGAAGGCGCGTCGAATCCAGTCGGACCTCTTCGTCTCGATCCATGCCGACGCCTTCATCCGGCCGGACGCCAATGGTTCCTCGGTCTTCGTTCTCTCGGAGAGCGGTGCGTCGAGCTCGGCCGCCCGCTATCTGGCACAGAAGGAAAACGCCGCCGACCTGATCGGCGGGGTGAACATCGACGTCAAGGATCCGGTTCTGGCACGGACGCTTCTCGACCTGTCGCAAACGGCGACGATCAACGACAGCCTCAAGCTTGGCAAGGCCGTGCTCGGCGAGATCGGCGGCATCAACCGGCTGCACAAGGCGAACGTTGAGCAGGCGGGTTTTGCCGTTCTCAAGGCGCCCGACATCCCTTCGATCCTCATCGAGACGGCCTTCATCTCCAACCCCGAGGAGGAGAAGAAGCTGAACGACGACGCCTACCAGGACAGGATGGCCGAGGCAATCCTCTCAGGAATCCGCAAGTACTTCGCCAAGAACCCGCCACTGGCCAAGTCGAGGCTGGCACGGCTCGACTAGCGTCGGGCATCGCACCGGGTTGGCGTGGCGGCCGCAAGCGCCGCTTCGCGCCGACGCACAGGGGGTTCCAAAATGCCGGCACCGCTGCTAGAATCGCGCTCCTGCATTGGCGGTAACCAGCGCCGTGCCGCTGTAGCTCAGTCGGTAGAGCAGCGCATTCGTAATGCGTAGGTCCCCAGTTCGATTCCGGGCAGCGGCACCAAAGAATCAAGCACTTGGCCTCGGTCACAAGCCGGGGCTTTTTGTTTTCCCTGGTTTCTGGGGACGACTGGGGAACGACCAGGCTGCAAGGGGCCTCGCGCACACCATCGAAAGGCGAACGCGGCGAGCCGGCTGAAGGGGTGCAAGCGGCATGTGCCTCGGCCGGAGCATCGCTCGCCGGCTCGCTCAGCATGCAGACCGGTCGGCCTTGATCGACCATTCGTTCGGCCTCGTCTGTACCAAACGACTCCTGGCCGGCGGAGCCTCAATCAGACAGCGACTTCAGCAAGGCGTCCTTGCTATCCTGGTAGAACTCGATGTCCAGTCGCGTGGCCATGTCATCGGAGAGATCGAACAGTTGCCGGCGGCAAGTGACCGGGAGCAGCAGTGCTCTGGCTCCCTTCTCGACGGCGATCTCGGCCAGGGTAACGGCATTGTGGATCGGTTCGATGCTGCCGCCGAGCGTCAATTCCCCGACCACCACCAAGCCACCACGAACGGACTTGCGCAGCAGGGCGCTGCACAAGGCGACCAGCGATGCGACGCCGGTCTTGGCACCGCTCTTCGCTGCGTCGAAAGCACGTAGCTGAACCGAGAACTCGTGCGAACGCGGGTCGCGATCCCCTACCAACTGAATCGCTCGAGCATAAAGGTTCTGTTCGGCGCAGCGGATGGATTCCTGAAAAGCGGCTGGCACCGGCTTGTTGAGCAGGCGCACGCCATTGCCCGGTCCCTCGTTGACTTCAAGGCGGAACAGGCCCGGGTGCTCATCGTGACCGCCGGGCGAGAGTGTCCAGATCTGTCCCGCCTCCAGCGGTTCGTCGCCAATGCCTCCCTGGCTCTGTAGCTCGGGAGTCGAGACGAACTTTTCCACTCCTTCCGCGCCCAGCGTGTAGCTGAAATGCGTATTGCGGAATTCGGCGGCGCCGATCCTCTTTTGCTGCTCCTTGACGCGCCGGCGGACTTCCAGTGCCAGACGAACCGCCCATTCCAGGTCCTCGTCGCTCACGGCCTCGTCCTGCGCCGGATAGAGCAGCTTCAGGAGTCCGCTGATCGTCTTGTTGGCCCCGTTCAAGTCACGCCCGGACAGGGCGCCGCCAAAGAAGACGCGGTTCTGCAGGCTCGCCAGTCGGCTTTGATTACGCAACTGCGTGAAGCATTCGGAAAGAAAATCGCTGACCAGCCCGAAGTGCTCAGTGAAAATGGCCGGCTTGAGCTTCGGAACGTCCCAGCCCGGCAGGTAGCAATGGATGCGGTCCATGAACGCCGTGTCGTCGCGCATCTCCGGCGGCAGCGGCTGAAACAGGTGGCCCATGCGCTGCTGATGCTCCACATCGACCTCGAAATTGCCGACCATGACGATCGAACCGTCGGCGCGGATGCTCTCCTTGCCGCGCGAGAACTCGCCGGACTCCATGTACCCCTTCATGATGTTCACGCCGTCCTTCTGGTCGAAGGAGATGCCGGACACCTCGTCGAAGCACACCACGTCGTACTGGCACACCAGGCCTCGCTGGCCATTGGCGTTGTTGACGAACATCCGCGCCACCGTTGCCTTGCCACCGGAGACCAGGTGCGCATAAGGCGACACCTGCTGAAACAGATGCGATTTGCCAGTCCCCCGCGGCCCGATCTCGACCATGTTGTAATTGCGCTCGACGAAAGGGACCATGCGCAAGAGCACCGCATCCTTGTTGCGCTCGGTCAGTTCGCCCGGTTCGAGACCGATGGAACGTAGCAACAGAGCCTTCCACTCCGCTGTCGTCAGTCTGGCCCGTGCTTGCGCCAGCCGCTCCAGCACGTCGCGCTGCGAGAGCTGGATGGCGCGCAAGCCGTCGACACCGAACGGCCTACCGTTCTTCTCCTGGGCGATCGTCGCGTCATAGCCCAGGGTCACCTCGGCATAGAAGCCACCGGTCAGCATGCGCTGATGCTCGGTGACCAACTCCGCGGCGATGCGCACGTCGCGCAGCTTGAGCGAAGGCAACTCGGCGACATACGAATCGGTTCGCGCATCGAGCCGCGCCGAGATGATGTCGATGATCCGCACCTGGCCTTTTTCACGAGCCACCGACTTGACCAGTTCCTCATTGCCGGCACGCACGGTGCGCTCGGAGAGCTGACGCTGGACGATTGCCAGGCCGTCCTGGATTTCCTGCTCATCGGTCGTCGCGCAGTAGCGGCCCAGCATGAATTCGACCACGTAGGTGGGGACCGGGAACTGGCGGGCAAACTGCCGCACCAGATCCTTGCGCACGATGTAGCCGTCGAAGGCATCGGCCGCCTTGCGGTCCAGGACGTCAAGCTCCATTCCAGGCGTCTCCAAAGTCCAGATGTTCCTCGGCAATCTTCAGGCCATCGCGCCGCAGGACGAGCGATACACGCTCGCCGATCAGGTCATCGACTTCCTCGAAAATCACGCGGCCCTTGCCTGCAGAGTCAATCGCTTCGCCTTCGCCAATCGCGCTGCCCAGACGCTCCAGTCCAAGCATCAGGCCGACCGCCGCGCTCGTGTTGACCGAGCAGATCGTCTTGCGCGTGTTCCAGGTCACGCTGAGCAGGCGCGGCTGCCCGGCAATCGGCTCCTCGCGTCGCACGCGCAGAAAAGGCACTACCGATTCCTGTGGGCTGAGGCCGCCGTGGTCGTATTCGCGGCCCTGGCTGAACGCCGTGATTCCCGGCGCCAGGGCAACCCGTACCGCAGGATCGAAGCTCCACGGCAGCACCAGCCAGTCCTGATCGGCGACCGCATCCTTGAGTACCGCACAGCGACCCCATCGCGTCTCGGTGAGGCGGGCCGGCAACTCCGCCTTGGGCAAGCCGCCGGGCAACAGCAGCCAGCCATGATCGGTGACTACCCAGACCTCCTTCCAGGCAGCCGCCAGCAGACGGCGAATGCAGCGCGCGAGGTCGTCGAGATGGCTGCCGAGCACACGCGCCAGACGCACGCCCTTGTGGTGGCCGTCGCTGTCGATGTCGCCGGAAAACTCTGCCCAGCCCTTGCCGTAGGCGAAGGTCGGGTTTTCGTCATCGACCAGAGCGTAGACCTCGGCTTCCATCGCCTTGCGCAGCTTTTCCGCCGTGTACGCGCCTTTTGGCAGGCTCGGCTCGAAGCCGCCCGCGTTGCCGCCCGTCGCGGACTGGCCGACCGGAGATACCCAGACCTTGCCGCTGCTCGTCACCGACGGCACACTGGTGAAGGCGGTAGCAAGCGAAATGTCCAGTCGCTGGTCGGTAGCGAGGAGGGCTTCGAGTTCGCGCGCCAGGTCGAAGCGAAGTCCATCGACGAACAGCAGGACGACGCCAGGCGGCACCTCGGGCAGTTGCCAGTGCGGATAGCCGTCACGCCGGACCATCGCCTGAAAGCCTTGCGCCAGCCTTTCGAGCCAGCGCCGGTAGAGCGCCTCCAGCACCGCGTAGATCGGCTTTTCCAGTTGTTCCTGTTGCGCGATGGCCATCGCCGCGCGCGCCGCTGCGTCGACGCGCCAGCCGCTGTCGGCGTAACTTTGCGCCATCTCGCTTGCCGAACCACCAACCAGCGGCTCGGCGAACGCCCGCGCAACATCCGCCAGGTGTTTCGTCGCCTGCGCCAGCGGCGCCCGCCCCATGCGGGCCCATAGAGTCTCGCGCCGGCTGGCGTGTCGGGCCTCCAGGGCGAGCACGGCGCTGGCGGCTGCCGCCGGAGCCAGCAGCGACGCCTGCAGCAGTTCTGCGCCCAACCGCAGCTCGTCCACATCGTTCTCGCGCGGATAGCGCTCGGCGCCCTGCAACAGATCGGGTGGCGCGATGTCGCGGAAGACCTCGTAGGCGTCGGGATAACTCTGCCAGTGCGCGCAATACTCCTCCCACAGCGCATGAGTCGCCTCACCCGGTCGACTGGCGAGAATCTTCTGCGCCACCACCAGCGTTCCCCGGTCGAGATCGACCGCGAAGCGTGTCCGCGTCGTCGCGACGAAGCTCGCCCAGGTATCGCCCTTTTCCTCCTGGATCGCCGGCGCTGCCGTCAGCCAGCGCAGAACCGTTTCGTCCGGCGACGGGTTCATCAGATCGTCGAGGAAGCGCTGGTCGATGAGCTGTCCTTCGAGTGCCTGCAGGTTCTGAGTCAGCAGCTTGCCGCTCGCCGCCCTGAGCGCCTCCAGGGTTTCCTGGTCGGCGGCAATCTTCAGGCCCAAACCGCCGCGCCGGCTCTCGAAAAACGAGCGCAGCGTCCAGTCCTTGCCGTTCTCCTGGCGCCAGAACACCCCCCGATATTGCAGCTCGGCGATTGGCGCGAGTTGCGGGTGATCCTTCAAGCCGCGCAGATCGGCACGCAACTGCCGGTTCCCCACGCCGGGCAGATAGAGAATCGGCGTCTCGCTCGCCCCGATACTTCCCGCTTGCCGATCGGCCACCATGCGCAGCCAGACGCCGGGGCCGCTGCGACCATCGGGCATATAAGGCCCGAGCGAGTACAGTTCGGGAAGCGCCTCCTTTACCCTGGGCACGATGCCTTCCCATTCGCGCTTTTCGTCCGTCCACAGGACCACCACGGGCGCCATTTCAAGCGACGGGTTGAAGCGCCTGGCCTGCTCCCGCAAGCGAAGAACCAGCCCGTCCATGACGGTTCCTGAGGCAGTCTTCATGTCTTGGTGCCGGATCGATGGGTCGCGTCGGGGGAAGAGCAGAAGTCGATCAGATCGGCAGTCGGCAGTTCGTACAGAACGCCTTTCCTTCGGGTCTTCCTGATCGTCCCCTCTGCAACCAGAGTGCCAAGCCATAACTTGAGCTGGCCTTCCGTGATGCGCAGCGCGTCGACCAGCTCGCCGATCGTCTTGGGCGCCTTCAGTACAGACAGAATCGCTTGCTTCGCAGCGTCATACAGATCATCGGCAGGATCTCTCTCGGCCGGCAGCGACGACGCTGCAGGCGCTGCGACGGCCATCTCGACCTCCGGCGACTCGGGCATCGGTGTTGTCGACAGGAGCACCGGTGCCGGCGGGACCACGGGCGATGGTGGCGCATCCGTCGATGGGTCGTCGTCAGCCGCGAGCGTCAGTTGGGATGGCAGCGCCGATGCCCGGGTTGTCGACGGTGCGAATGCCAACGCCTCGACCAGGCCATCCGCATCGTCGGGGTTTGGCCAAGGGAAAGCGCCTTTGTTGAGCAGAGCAGTGAGGCCCGTGCTTGCGCTCCCTGTCGATCGAACAAACACGGGCACGAACTTGAGCTTGCCGAGTTGCTCGACGGCGCCAGCCCAGGTGCCTCCCTTCTCGACATCGGAATTGACCACCAGCGCGGCGTCGGCGAGTGCATAGATGAGCTTGTTCCTCTGCATCGCATTGCCGACATTGAATCCTGCGCCCGGGTCATAGGGCGAAACCAGGACGAGTTGGCCATCCATCAGCAGCCTGCGGTGGTCGCGGTTCATCGCTGACTTCTCGAGACCATCGGCCAGGACGCCGGAAACCATTCCGCCCGCTTCGAGAGCACCCCGCATCGCCGCCTGGTCGATGCCGCGCGCGCCGCCAGACACCAGCGTCTTGCGGGCCTTCGCGGTCAGGCGCCCGATGGACTCGGTGTACTCGACCAGCGCTTCATCCACGTCGCGCGAACCGACCACGGCAAGACCGCCACGCTCCAGAATCGTGCGCTCCCCGCAACCATACAACACGGCCGGGCGGTCTTCGCGCAAGCGATCTCTCAAGCGCTGTGGGTAATTCGAGTCGGCACGGCTCACCACCCAAATCCCCCTGGCCTGCCAGCGATCAATGGCCTGACTCAGAGCGAAACCACGACCGAGAAGCCGCTTCAAGCGCGCGGCGTCGACCACGGCCTGGCCTTGCCGAAGGATCTCGTCAGCGTCAGAAGAAAGCAGATCGGCGGGTTCCTTCGACAACTGATGCAGATGCCTGGCCAGCCGCTTGTATTCGGAGGGCGTCAAGAGTTCCCGGGTTGGCTCGCTGCGTCCGGTAATCAGGGGCGCAGTGAGCAGCAGAATCGCCTGCGTATTGTTGGAAAGAACGTTACTCATGCATCGTGTCCTGTTTCACTCAGGGTCAGCGGCCAAACGACTCCGCTGCCGTGCCGTCGCAGCAGCCAGGCCGAGACGGTCAGTGTCCAACGCGAATCGACCATGTCATCGACCAGCAAGACCGGACCAGGCGGAACGGATGACTCTTGAATTTCCAATGAACCGTCGATGTTTCTCGCCTGCTGAGTGCTGTTTGCCATGGTTTTCTGTTCTGGCCGGGCATCTGTTTTGACCAAGACCATCTCGAATGGGAGCCGCAAGGCGTCCGCCAGCCGCGCGGCAAGATCAGGAACGAGGCCGGGATGTCGCAAGGAAGGGACAGCGGTCACCCACCGAGGAAATGGTCGAGGATTCCATTGCCCGATCAATGTGACGCAGGCACCGACCAGGTCGTCAGGAAAGCGATGATGCTGGTACTTGCCAAGGCGAACCAAACCGCCCCAGCCAGCGTCGCCCCACATGCACAGGGCTTTGCCCGGTTGCGCACGCAACGTTTCCGGAATGGTGCCTTTGACGCGGTATTGCGGCATTCCGCCCGCTGGCCACATCTTGCGAGGCTCTATTGGAAGGCTTGTTCGGCGCAGAAAGGCCACCGCCTCTCGAACCAGGGCTTCGTCGATATCTGTCGACAGTGGGGGCAAGGCCGGCGGACGAACGCCGTCGGCATTGCCGTCGAGCGCCCGAATCAGAAAGGCCATGTGGTCGGCCGCCAGATTCACGTACTCCTGCATCTGCGCCTGTTCCGATCGGCGCAATGCCGTCAATCGCCTGGCACGCTCCCAGAACCCAGGGCCGAGCTCGGAAATCGTCAGTTGCCACTTGCTTCCCTGCTTGGCGATCGGCGCCGGCGATTCCAGGGAAAGCAAGGCGATCGTCTTTTCGATGCGCCCCTTGCTGATGTTCACACGGCCGAGGAGTTCCGGCACCGAAAGACCGCCAGGGGCATCTTCCAGCGCCGCGATGACTGCCCCAACTTCCCGTTCCGTCGGAAAAGCGCTTTCGATGAAATAGTCGGTAATGTCGGTTTCTTCCTTGCCGCTGAGGAGTACGCCGTAAGCGGCATCGAGAGCACGCCCGGCCCGCCCCACCTGCTGGTAATAGGCCACCACCGACCCAGGCGTCTGGTAGTGAATGACGAACGCGAGGTCGGGTTTGTCGAACCCCATACCGAGGGCGGTGGTGGCCACGAGAGCCTTCACCTCATTGTTCAGCAGCGCCTGCTCCAGTTCGACTCGGCGGTCACCGGATTCGCCCGTATAGGCCTCGACCTTGAATCCACATGACTGGAGCCACTCGCTGACGGTAGCCGCATCGCGCACCGTCAGCGCATAGACAATTCCATGCCCAGCCAGTGTGCGAAGTTGCTGCGCTAGCCATGCCAGACGCTCGGCCTGGGTCGGCAAGCGAATGGTTTGCAGGGCCAGCGACGGCCGATTGAGGTCGCCGCGCGATACTGCCAGGTTGGGACCCAAGACGGCCTTCAGATCATCCATGACGCGATTGTTGGCCGTGGCTGTCGTCGCCAACAGCCGGAGATTGGGTGGCAGGTTGCGCACGACGCGCTCCAGCAAGCGGTAGTGCGGGCGGAAATCATGGCCCCAGTCGGAAATGCAGTGTGCCTCGTCGATCACCAGCAGGACGATCCTGCCAGCGACCCGGCCCAACACCTGCGACTGAAAACGGTCATTCGCCAGGCGCTCGGGAGAGATCAACAGGATGTCCACCGCATCGCGATCGATGGCCGCCTCAACGCGGGCCCAATCCTCCTGATTGTCCGAATTGATCGTCGCCGCGCGAACACCCATGCGCTCGGCAGCGTCGATCTGGTTGCGCATCAGCGCCAGAAGCGGTGACACGAGCAGCGCCGGGCCACTGCCTTGCTCACGCAGAAGCTTGGTGGCAATGAAATAGACGAAGCTCTTGCCCCAGCCGGTTCTTCGCACAACCAGCAGACGACCACGGCCTTCGACCACATGCTCGATGGCTTCGCGCTGCCCTTCGCGGAAAAAGGCATCCGCTCGGCCGGAGCCGATCCGCAGCAGTTCGAGCGCGCGCTGCGGGTCGAAAGTCATGCCTTTGCCTTTTCCAGCACATTCTTCTTCTCGTCACGGGTGATGGTGCAGCTCTTGTCCCCGGAGAAGAAGGATATACAATTGAAGTCTGTATATCTCCAATCGAAGGAAACATCATGCAAGTTGCCAAATGGGGAAACAGCCTGGCAGTCCGGCTGCCGGCCGCGGTGATCGAAGCCTTGCAGCTCAAGGCCGGAGACGACATCGAAATTCATGTCGTGGGTGAACGGCAACTCGACGTGCAGCGCGCTACGCCACCGCGCGAGTTGCTGGCGCGCCTGCGGCAATATCGCGGGCGCCTGCCCGCCGGTTTCAAATTCGACCGGCTCGAAGCGCATGAGCGTTCCTGAGCATTTTTTCGACACCAACATCCTGCTCTATCTTCTTTCGGGGGATGATGCCAAGGCCGACGCGGCGGAAGCGTTGATTGCCAAGGGGGGGCACCTCAGCGTGCAGGTGCTCAACGAATTCGCCTCGGTGGCCACGCGCAAGCTGGAGATGACCCACGCCGAAGTGCGCGACGTTCTGGCGCCCATCCGTGCGATTTGTCAGGTTCATGCGCTGACCGAGGTCACGCACGAACTGGGCGTGCAAGTCGCGGAGCGCTATCGCCTGTCCATCTACGACGGCATGATCGCCGCCGCCGCGCTGGACGCCGGTTGCACGACGCTGTTTTCCGAGGACATGCAGGATGGTCTGCTCATCGAGCCGTCGCTGCGGATTCGGAATCCGTTTCGCGTGACTTGAGGTCCGACGCCTCATGGCGTCATGGGCGCGGCGCATCAGACGTCCTGCCAGCCGTTGCGCTGCTCGGCAATACGGCGCGCCATTTCGTCCGTATTGCTCTTGGGCAGATTGCGCAACGCCGGCGACTGCAGCAGTTCCAGCATCGCGGCAGCGGTTTTTTCCCTCCCCCCAAGAGAGTGGTCGGAGGTGAGGATGGGGGCAGCCGCCCGCGCCGCCTTTTTCTCGGCCAGCGTCGTGTGGTGGTCGTTGATGCGCGTGCCTTCGGGTTCGCCGTAAGTCGGGCCGAGCTTGTACCAGGGCGCGGAGGCGACGTCCTTGCCGCGATCGGCTTGCCATTTGATGCCGACCCTGGCGCGGGGAATGCGCAGCACCCCGGCTTCGACGAAGGGGCGGATGTTCATGCGCACGCCGTCGTTGATGTCCGGATCCCAGCCGATTGGTTGCTGGTGCAGCGGTTTCCAGCGCACGAAGATGTCGTAGGGTGGTTCGCCTTCGAGGATGGCTTCGAGTTGCGCTTTCAGCGCCTCGGCCTTGGCGAGCTTGAGCGTGGCGTCGCTCGCCTTTTCCTTGTCTGCGGCCGCGATGGCGCGTTTCTGCTGGGTGATCCAGTCGCCGAGGTAGAGGTTGATCAGGGTGTTGAGCTTCTCGCGCGTCAGCAGGTGGTAATTGACCAGCGCCGAGAAGCCTTCCTTGTGGCCGTCCCAGAGGTGCCAGATGAAGGGGCGCTTCTGGACGCGGGTGACGTGCTGCTCGAAGAACTTGTCGCGCAGCCATTGCGCGAGGGGCAGGCCGTCGCAACCGGCGTCGCGCAGCAACTGAGCCTCAACAGCCGCCGACCAGTCGTCACCAAAGGCACGGGCCAATAAAGTACGCAGGCGATCCACCGCCGCCGGTTCGCCGCGCACGGCAGGCAGGCAGACGATGCCGTCATCGTCGATCAGGGCATCGAGGTCTTTGCAGCAAGCGATCCAGGCACGCGCCTCGTCGGAGAGTTCCATCTTGCTCTCACCCTGCACTCTCCCGGAGGGAGAGGGTGGATGTAGCCCCTCTCCCTCCGGGAGAGGGGCTGGGGTGAGGGCGCCTTCCGCAGGCCAGCGGTAGCCGAGCAGACGGGCGACGGCAACTTGCAGACTATCCAGTCCCCCTCTCCCTCCGGGAGAGGGGTTGGGGGTGAGGGCGCAGGGTTTCGGATGGCCGTGGAAAATCCACTGCGTCGGGTCGTCGGAATAGGGTTTGGGTAGGCCGTTGGGGTAGCGTTCGGCGGCGACTTTTTGCCAGTGGGCGAGGTCGAAGGGAAGATTCCCGAATACAGACGTGGTTACGTATGGCTTTTGATCCAACTTACGAACATCGGGCTTGAAATGCTCCGACATGCAGTACGCGAGCATACCTTCGAGGTGTTCAGGGTTCAACGGTGTGATAACTACGCAACTTTTGTCAAAGAGAACTCCCGGATATGGGATTGCCCGAAGAGACTTGACTCGGGCAATCAATACACCATTCTGACCCCAGGCACTTTGACCTTGCACACGCGCTGCATCAGACTCAGATAACGCACCCTTTCCTTCTTCCCAACGAACGAATAAGTGCATTCCACCAAATAGAGCGTTATCCACTGGAGCAGTCTGATAGAGGGTCCATATGTTGCCGTGCCCAGCTTGCTCCCAGAAACAGCAATAGAACCGATCTCCATCTCCGGTTGACAAACCTTCTGTCGGAAAACCGAATGTCCTTAGCGCAGTAGTTATGGCAAGACCTTCTATCGATACTCTTGCATCTGGATTACGTAATTGTTCCTGCTGTCGAACATCCAATACGTTGCCGCCGGCCAAAACCTCTGCTTTCTCCGCCGGAGTTCTTGGCGCACTCGCGTCCAGCCCGCGCAGCATCTGATCCTCGGCCGGCTTGGCATGCGTCAGAGTCAGCAGGATGGCGTTGACCACTTCGCCCGTGATGGTCTCGAAAGCCCCCGCGCCCAGCCGCGCCAGGAGGTTCCAGGTGGCGGACTTCAGCAAATGCTCGCGCTGCTTCTGGTAGCTCTTGAGGAACAGCCAGTTCTGCGGCATGACAAACGAGACCGCACCACCGGGCGCGCAGAGCTTGAGGCTGCGCTCCAGAAACACATTGGCAAGGTCGCCCTTCGCCGCCTTGTAGTGCTCCTCGCAGAAATCCTTGAGCACCGGCCCGTGCTGCCCCGCACCGAGGTAAGGCGGATTGGTGATGACCAGGTGATACTTTCGCGTCAGGATGCGCGAGGCGTGCACCATGCCTTGCGCGGCGACACGGGTTTCGATTGCCTGGTCGTCGCTGGCGCCCTCACCCCCGACCCCTCTCCCGGAGGGAGCGGGGAGCAAGGCTTGCTCCAGCCGCGATTCGAGTTCTTCCCAATGTGCATCGAGCAGATCGCCGCGCGTGGCGGTCATCGGGTCGATGAGGCTGCCGAGTTCCGGGGCTTTCTGGAACAGGGCGTAGAGCGTGGCCATGCCGCCTTCGACCCGTTCGTCGCCCTCGGCGAGCTTGAGCCAGTCGGCGCGTCGGCTGCGCGGCGCGACGCCGACACGAGCGATGTTGAGGCGCGGCAGTGGGCGGTAGCCGATGCGCATTGCGCTCTCACCCCCAACTCCTCTCCCGGCGGGAGAGGGGAGATCATCGGGGTAACGCCAGGCCGCCAGGGCGAGTGCGAAGGCGGCGATTTCGCCGCAACGGGCATCGAGTTCGAGGCCGTGCAGGTTGTCGGCAAGCACCTTGTCGATGGCATCGCGCACGGAGAGCTTTTCGGTGGCGCGGCGCATCGGCACCAGGTAGTGGAAAGCCGAGACAAGGAAGTGTCCGGAACCGGCGCAGGGGTCGAGCAGCTTGAACTGGGCCAGCGTATCGGGCCAGGCCGGGAAGGTTCCGGCGGCGGGTTCGCCCTCACCCCCGACCCCTCTCCCGGAGGGAGAGGGGAGAGATGCATCATTGGCGCCGGCCGCTCCGCCAAGGTGAGACGGGAGAGGGGCTGGGGTGAGGGCGCAGTCATCGTGCAGCGCCTGCCAAATGGCCTCTTGCACAGACTCGGTTTCTGCGCGTACCTGATTGTTCCAGACGCGAAGGACGCGAATCCCTTGTTCGGCCAGGTAGCCATCCCGCCGGGAATCATGTGCCTTACCGGCTTCTTCATTGTGCTGCCCGCCATCGAGTTCAATGGCCAGCCGCTTCTCGTGACAGTAGAAATCAAGGACGTAGGGTCCGAGTGGATGCTGACGACGGAACTTGGCATCGGCCAGACGGCGATCGCGAAGTAACGACCAGAGCAGGCCTTCGGGGTCGGTTTGTGTGGCGCGAAGCTGGCGGGCGAAGGCGATATGCTCGGAGCGGATGTGGTGATGTTTGAGTATGGAAACGCCCTCACCCCCAGCCCCTCTCCCGGAGGGAGAGGGGAGAAAACGCAAGTAGGGCATTTCCACCGGCAGCTTCAAGCGCGGGTGGCAGCGGTGCCACCAACCGCCGAGGGCGTTTTCGAGGAGGAAGGCGACCATGTACTGCTCGGTGAACAGTTGCGTCACCGCCGGCAGTTCGTCGGCGCCCACCTTGGTACCTGCCTGTTTCATCTGCCGCTGCACTTCTTCCTTCTTCGGCGCCTGCCAGAACTGGTAGCTCCAGCCCAGGCTGTCGTCGGCCTGGAAGACGGTGGCGGGCAGCTTGGCGAGCAAGGCTTCGAGCGCCTGCTCGGTTTCCAGCGGCATCTGGAGCGCCAGCGCCGGGCTGTCGGGGCGGAAGACGTTGGGCAGCATACGCGCGGCGTAGTGGCCGGCGACTTCCCATTCGCTGCGGGCGGGGGGATCAAGGCGCTCGGCGTCTTCCTTGCAGTCGTTGAGGCTGACGGGGTAGCCGTCCGGGTGCATGAGCAGATCGCTCTCCGCCAGGAAACGGGCGAAGAGCATGCGGTGCCAGTGCTCGTAGGCGATTTCGGTGACGAGGTGGGCTATGGCTTGCGTGTCGTCCGGGCGCAGCAGATCGCCCAGTGCGCGACCATGGGCGCGCAGGCGCACGCGCAGCTTTTTCTGGGCATCGGTGGCGTGGGCGGGGGCATCCCTGGCAGCGACGGCCAGGGCTTGCAGCGCCTTGCCGGCACCGGCTTCGGCGGCGGTTCGCGCCTGAGCGACGGTGGTTTCGAGGACGCGGCGATGTTCACGGGAGAGTGCCAGTTTCATGTGGGTTTCAGCTTCGGGTAAAGGCGAGCAGGGGCGCGTAATCGCGGGCGTCGGCGGCTTGCAGGGCGGCGATGTAGGCCTGCCGCGTCGCCCCGGCATCGACCAGGTTGCGGCTGCCCCAGGTGAAACGGGGCTGACCCAGCCGCACGACGAGCAGATCGGCGAGCAGGCGCGCATGCCGCCCATTGCCGTTGGCGAACGGGTGAATGGCGACCAGGCGGTGATGCAGGCGGACGGCGATCTCGTCCGGCGGCAGGCTGGCGTGTTCGACCTGATAGCGCACGTCGTCGAGCAGTTGGCGCAGTTCGATGCCGATTCGGAGCCAGTCGACGCCGATGTTCTTGTCGGACTTGCGGAACTCGCCGGCCCAGCGCCAGGTCTTGCCAAACATCTGGCGGTGCAACTGACGCAGGAAGGGCTCGCTGAGTATCTCCCGGCGTTGCCGGCGTGCCCAGGCCTCGCCTTGTACGATGTTGAGTTGTTCCCACTCGTTCAACTCACCCTGCGTCGTGATGTGGCGGGGAAGCAGGCTCGCCAGTTCGTCGGGGTCGAGCGGGGTGGCGCCGGGCGGGGCGTCGAGATGGATGGGCATGCCGGCTACTGCCCCCGCTCTTTCCAGAGGGCGCGGCGCGAGCCCTTGAGCAGGCTTTCGGCGAGGGCGCGGGTCTGCGCTTCTAGGTGTTCGCGTGAGGTCGACTGGGCCTCCAGCGCCATGCTGTGGCTGATGGCGGCCATCTGCTGTCGCGCCAGGCTGCTGGCGCGTTCCTCCAGCGTGGTCGCCAGCGGCTGTCGGGGTACCACGGCATAGTGCAACTCGCAGCCGAGGGCCTCGGCGGCACGGCGCAGGGTCGCCAGGCTGATGGTGTCGTCGGCTTCCGAGAATTCCAGCCGGGTGAGCGTCGAGGTGGTCACCCCCAGACGGCGGGCGAGATGGGTTGCCGTCATGCCCAGCGCTTGCCGGATGGCCTTGAGCCAGCCCGCTGGCGGGCGGGCCGGCAGGTCGGCGCTGCGCCAGCGGTCGAGTGCGGCGTCGAGTTGGCGAAGCTGGAGTTCGGAAAAATTCGCGGAAAAGTCTGGTTCCATCAAATTGCACCCTGACGCAAAACGTTTCTGCACAATATTGCACCAGAACGCAACAAAAGAAAATAGAGTGTTGCGTTACAAGACAAACTTTACAATTGCACCGGCCCATCGGGAAGCTTCGCCAGGACGGCGCTTCGCACCTCCGCCAGCCAGGTTTCGAGATCCGCTTCCGAACACAGGATGCGTCGGGGTGGCGTGACCGGCTGCACGCTCGGCTCCAGCTTGCGGGCCGCCAGGTCGAGGGCGCGGCCAAGACGGCCGCGCAGGGCGTCACGCTTCTCGGTCCAGCGCTGCGGCGCGCAGGCTGCCAGCGAAGCGATGAGTTCGGCGAGCGTGCCGAGTTTCGGCGCGCTCTCGGGTGCGGAAAGCTGCACTTCGCGCAGGATGCCTGCCCGGTCTTCCGGGGCGAGCTTGTGCCATTCCGGGGCCGCGTCGATTTCGCTGGCACAGTGCTCGTACTCGCTGCGATAGGCGCCAAAGCTCTTGTTCATGGCGGCACGCAGGGCGGTGGCGGTGCGTTCGACGAGCGGTTCGACCTTGTCGGGCTCATCAAGGAGCAAACGGCCCTCGCGGATCGCGGCACGCTCGGCGCCGATGGCAGCGGCTTCGGGCAGGCTCGCCATCTGCGCCAGCAGGGTGTCGAGCTGCTGCCAGCGCGGCTCACGTTCGGCGATGCGGGCGGCCTGCGCTTCGAGGGCAGCAAGCAGCCGGGAGGCTGCGACCTCTTCCTCGGCCAGGCGCTTGACCAGCTCGCGTCCGGAGAGCGCAGACAACTCGTCGATCAGTTCACTCGGCCTGGCCTCCGGGCGTGGCGGCGCGCCGCTGGCGCGGGCGTGCGCCTGCTGCAACCGGGCGACATAGTCCGGGGCGCGGGCCTCGGCTTCGTCGGGCCGGCATTTCACCAGACGGGCGATGGCGCGCTTTTCATCGTTGGACAGCGGTGCGGTTTCGCGCGCGAAGGTGCTCGCCGTGACCTCGCGCCGGTTGAACCGGCCCACCGGCCAGGACGCACCACTGGCATGGACGATGCGCAACTGGCCGGCGGCAAAAAGCACGGCGAGCAGCGCGTCGACCGCATCCTGCGACCAGCCGTAGGGTGCGTTCATGAACACTTCACGCAGCTTGCCGCCTTTCCAGGCGCCGGAGCCAATCTGCTGCAGGATTTCCTGCGCCGCGGGATGGTTTTCGGCGGCACGGGTATGGCCGACCTTTTCGAGTGCGTTGACCAGGCCTTTCTCGGCATCGACGAAGGCCTTGTCCCAGCCGCCGGCGTCGGCCATGGCAAACTTGCGGAACAGCCGCGCCGCGGCGTCGACGCCGGCTTTCCTGAGCCGATCGTCGAGTGTCGCACCATCCTCGACGATCTGGCCGCCGCCCTGGACCACCTGCGCCTGTTCGAGTGCTTCCCGGAGCAGCGTTCCTGCACGCTGGTCGGCGTCGGTTTTCTGCTTGCTCAGTGCGTTGCGTGCTTCCTGGCCTTCGGGGGTTTGCGGCTCGCCAAAGTGGCCCAAGGTTCTCTCTGCAGCGGCCTGGGTGATCACCGCCCGCACCAGCTCGTCCTTGCGCGGCAGGGAGACGTGCGCGAAGACGATCGCCGAGTTGATTCCGGCGCGCGCGGCGTCGGCCAGCACTTCCCTGGCCTGGGTGCCGTCAAGGTCCGAGCGCAGCCAGACCGGGACGTCGCTTTCCGCCTTGGGCGCCGTCACCGAGTCGGTATGCGCCTTGAGACGACGGATTTCGCGACTCGCCCCCTGCGCAATGGCGAGCTTGCGGATCTGTTCGCCAGCCAACTGGATCAACTGCTCCCGGATCTTGCTCTCGAAAGCGGCCGGATCGCTGCGCAGGGCGTCTTCCTCCCCACGCTGGTAGGCGAACCAGTCGGCGCTCTCCCGGGTCTGCAGGCGATACTCTTGGCAACCGCCAACCGCCACGCGCATCAGCAGGCGATCCTTGTCGATCAGCTCGTCGAGCACGGCCTGGACTTCGCCACGCAGTCCGCCACTGTGGCCGGTCAGATCGTCGACCAGGATGTCGGAAATACTCTGCGCATCGGTCCGCAGCCCTGTCGGCTGTGCGGAATTGTTGGTGACGCGCGTGAGCAGAAAGACCGCCTTCAGCGCCCGCGCCTTCAGCCTGGCGCGGGCTTCACCGCTACCGTCCAGCCGGTCGATGGCATTCGCCGTTTCGCCGCTGATCTGGCTCGACTGACGCAGTCGCATGCGGATTTCGTCGTAGATGAAATCGGCGCCGACGATGTGGCCGAGCGGGGCATCCTTGCTCTTGCGCACGGCATCGAAAGCCAGCCGCAGTTGTGAGCGCAGTTGGATGCCCGTCCCGCTGGCATCGGTGGTCGCCAGAACGCGTTCCCAGAGGCGCTGCCGCGTCGGCAGCAGGGGGTAGCTCGGGATCAGCAGGGCTTCATCTTCATGCCGGTGGGCAAACAGGCTGCCGTGCAGATGCGCGGAAATCTCGCCGAGGCAGCCGCCCGAGCTGAAGATCGTCCCAAGCGGCTGGGTCGCCGACGCTTTCTTCTTCAGGATGGTCTCGCGTAGCACCTCTTCGACGTCGGAATCGGAGAGCTGCACCTGTACGGGAAAGCGTCCGAGCAGCTTCGACAGCACCGGTGTGCCGGTGAGTGCGCTTTGCCCGGTGGCCACCAGCAGGACCCGGCCGGCAAAGTGCTTGCTTAGACTCTCGACCACTTCCTGCACGCGCATGGCGCGCTCGGGGCTGTCGGCGATGTATTGCTGGAGTTCGTCGAGTACCAGCAGAAAAACCGGCGCCTCGCCGCCCTGGCAGATGGCTTCGCGGAAGAAACGGAGGAAGTCGTCCTGGTCGATGTCGCCGCGGCTGGAGAACTCGCTTTCGAGGCGGTCCCCCAGTTCGAAGCTGTCGCGTGCGAGGCTCGGCTTGGCAGCCAGGATGGCATCCTGCAGATGCGAGGAAACGGTGAGATCGCGCAACTCGCGTTCGAGGTCGCGCTGCTTCGCCTTCAGGGCAGTACGCACGGTCTGCTCGATACCTTCGTTGCGCAGCCAGAGCAGGGCGCGCGCTTCGTCGTATCTGGCGGGCAGCCCCATCGCCTTGAAGACGATGCTGAGCACGGCCTTGCGGATGCTGTCGCCTTCGCCCTGACTCAGTGTCCCCGCGGCTGCGCGCAAGGCCGCCTGGCGCTGCCGCGCCAGAGTGTCGAGTTCCTTCAGTGCGTCCGCTACGGAAGCCGGCAGGCGGGCGATGTCGCGGGGCGTGCGGCCGTCCGGAAATGGCGCGTTGGTCCACAGGGCCCGGGCCATCTTGACCAGGTGCGACTTGCCGCTCCCGAAGAAGCCGGACACCCATGCTGGCGGCGCTTCGTGCTGCTTGCGCAGCGTATCGACGAAGGACTCCAGGATTCGCCTCAAACCCTCCTCGTAATGGCCCTTGCAGACGAAGGTTTCGAGTTCGAAGCGCAGGGTCTGGCGCTGCTGCTCGTCGAGCGCCTCATCGACTTTGGCGACGCCCTGATTCTCCAGAGAGAAGGTGTCGATGTCCTTGTCGAACAGGTCGCGGTTGCGCATGGTTTCTTCCATCGTCGTGATCAGCAGGTGATCGGTACGGCAAGATAGCCCCAACCATCCTTGGCACCAAGCAGGCGGTAGCTGTTGGTCCGGGCATCGTGCTCGCCCGGGAAGAAGACGACCAGGCGGCCCGGTATGTGGTTTTCGATCTGCTCGACCAGCGACGAGATGCTGTTCAGTCCGAACAGGCCGCCACCGCCGATCAGCGCCAGCACATCGTTGGCTGTCAGGTGACTGGTGATCTCGGCGATCCGGCTGCCGAGGTACTCGTCCAGTCCACGCACGTTGCCGGTATCGTCCCAGAGTCTCTCCGGTCGGTTGAGGTAGCGGTCGCGGTACTGATGCTTGGCCAGCCAGCACGAGAACTCGGTTGCCAGATCGTGCTCGACCCATCCGCGTCCGGTCGTTGCGATTTCGCGAGCGAACTCGCCGGACTGGATCAGACGGCGCAGCTTGCGTTCGTCGGCAGGGGTGTAGACCACCATCACCACCCTTTCACGAGGGGAGACGTCTTTCGGCCAGGGCAGTGCCAGGTGTTCCTGCAAACGTTCGAGTATGGTGTGCGCCAGGGTCATGGAGTGAGCCTTGCTTCGTGATCCTTCAGAAAACCGGGAAAACCAAGTTCAAGAACACCGCCCGCATAGGCAGCCTTGAGCAAGCCTTGCCGTCCTGCCGTCGCCAGAAAGGCCAGATGTTCGTCAGCACCGAGCTCAAGTGCCCGTGAGTAGTCGCCTTGCAGGAGTGCAACACCACTCATGCCGCGCAGCCAGTCGAGGAATGCCGCATAGACTGCGGATGCCACGCCGGACCGGGGGCGCGTGCGTCCGCGAGTTGTGCCAATCGATTCGCCAAGATAGCCGATCTGGAAAAACGAGGCGTAGAGGTTGTGGCTGAAGCTCACGTACATTGCTTCCGAGTATCGACCCGGCGCGTAGGCACGAACCCAGGCTTCGAAAGCGGCTCGGCCGAGGCCTTCGCCGAGGGGTACCTTGAGAACCATGTTCAGACAATCGCGCAGAATCGGCTCACGCGCCATGGCGAGCAGACCCATCAGCAAACTCGCGTCGCCCATCGCAAAGGGCGACAGCCGCCGCATTTCGCGAAAGAGGCACACCTGCGGATCGAGGGCATAGAGTCGCCTCAGGAAGTTGAACGTCTTTTCCCGGTTGGCACCTGTAGCCTTGTCGAGGACGTTGTCTTCGAGGACCGCCCGCCGGTAACTCGCTGCGTCCGCCTCGATCGGGACGATGGCAAGCAGCCGTTCGAGTTCACGGCGCATGACCGTTCTGGAACTGATGGCACCGCCAGAGGAAAATCCAAGTCGGTCAATGGTTCGCCCTCTGGTGATTTCGTATGGCATGGCGAATGGTGTCGATCTGTTGCCCGCGAATGATCCCGCTGAACCGCTGTGCTATCACCGCAGACACGCCTTGCGGGACTAACGGTCATGACTGTCGAGGCACCCCCGATGATGAAAGTCATGACCGTTTCCCTCGTCCCCGGCCCTTCTCCCGTGCACGGGAGAAGGGAGATTCATGAGTCGTTGACGCGACTTTCACAGCAAAGCGTCGAGAGCTGGTGTTCTCGGGCATTGTAAGCCCGGAACCCATCGCTTGAAAGGAGGGGCTGACCGCGACCCTCCGAAGCTTCAGCAGCCAGATCAGGAGAGCCGTCGCCGGACACTGGCTCGGAAACCCTGCTGCGAACTCGCTTCGATCGGTTCAGCAGCCACGGCCAGCGGGAACCACGACATTCATGTTGGCGCTCCTTCTGGCGCTCCTGAAACGGGGTGTCACGCCAGCCGGGTGAAGGTACCCGGTGTTCTCCGTCGGTGATCAGCCTCGGGATAGGCGCAGCGTTGGTAGACGTAACACTTCCCTCGGCGAAACCAGGTTGTTATCCGCATCATGTGACGCAGCGGGGTAACCGCCGTCAACAGACCTTCTTTTGCGATGATGACTATCGCGAGTACGTGCGCCTGCTGTCGGC
Source organism: Candidatus Accumulibacter iunctus (assembly GCA_002345025.1). Classification (GTDB taxonomy): domain Bacteria; phylum Pseudomonadota; class Gammaproteobacteria; order Burkholderiales; family Rhodocyclaceae; genus Accumulibacter; species Accumulibacter iunctus. Next base: position 31,499 of record DDUX01000122.1, read on the forward strand.
ATCGTGTGCTCGTGCCGGGAGCGAGGTCTGGGCTTAGTGCCTGATGCCGAACCATGTCCACCGGCTTGCTCGCCGGAAGCGGCGATGCGGCCGCCGCTGCGCTGCCCGCCGGGATGACGTGAGGGTAGCAAGGCGAGGCGGCTCGGTGCGGCACGGTGCGCGCCGTTCAGACGGCACCGGCAGCGCGCAGGGCGCTGATCGCCGCTGCGTCGCAGCCGAGTTCGCCGAGGATGGCTGCGGTGTGCTGACCGAGGGCAGGTATCGCGTCCATGCGCGGCGTGAAGCCGCTGTTGCTGCCCGGTGGCAGCAGCGCAGGGATCGGGCCGGCGGGGGTCTCGACCTCGGTCCAGCGTCCGCGTGCCGCGAGTTGCGGGTGCTGCCAGACTTCGTGCATGTCGTTGATGCGCGCGTTGGCGATTCTTGCCGCGTCGAGCCGGGCGATCAGCTCTTCGCTGCTCAGGCAGGAGAAGTGCTCGACGATCAGCGCCTGCAACTCGTCGCGCGCTGCCGTCCGCTGGGCGTTCGACGCGTAGCGCGGGTCGTCCGCCAGCTCCGGCCGCTCGAGCACCTGACGGCAGAAGAGCTGCCACTCGCGCTCGTTCTGCACGCCGAGTACCAGCAGCTTGCCGTCGCCGGCGGCGAAGGGGCCGTAGGGGTAGATCGTCGCGTGCGCCGCGCCGGCGCGCGGCGGCGGTGCCGCGCCGTCGCAGGCGTAGTAGAGCGGGTAGCCCATCCATTCGACCATGCTCTCGAGCATCGACACCTCGATGCGGCAGCCGCAGCCGCTCCGGGCACGCTGCAGAAGTGCCGCCAGGATGCTGCTGTAGGCGTACATGCCGGCGGCGATGTCGGCGATCGAGCAGCCGGCCTTGGCCGGGGCATCGGGCGTGCCGGTGACCGACAGGAAGCCGGCTTCGCTCTGGATCAGCAGGTCGTAGGCCTTGCGGTCGCGATACGGGCCGTCGCTGCCGTAGCCCGAGAGGTCGCAGACGATCAGCCGCGGACAGGTCTCGCGCAGTGCCTCGTAGGAGAGGCCGAGGCGGGCGGCAGCGCCCGGTGCCAGGTTCTGCACCAGGACGTCGGCGCCAGCAAGGAGCCGGCCGAGAAGCGCCGGTGCCGCCGCATGCTTGAGGTCGAGCGTCAGGCTTTCCTTCGAGCGGTTGGTCCAGACGAAGTGCGAGGCGAGGCCGCTGACGCGCTGGTCGTAGGCGCGGGCAAAGTCGCCGCTGCCCGGGCGCTCGACCTTGATCACCCGCGCCCCGAGGTCGGCCAGTTGACGGGTGCAGAACGGCGCGGCGACGGCATGTTCGAGGGTGACGACGGTGATGCCGTCGAGTGGGCGCATGCGGGACTCCGGGGGTCAGAATGAGCGCGGCAGCCCGAGCAGGTGCTCGGCGACGTAGGCGAAGATCAGGTTGGTCGAGATCGGCGCCACCTGGTAGAGCCGCGTCTCGCGGAACTTGCGCTCGACATCGTACTCGGTGGCGAAGCCGAAACCGCCGTGCGTCTGCAGGCAGACGTTGGCGGCCTGCCACGACGCCCGGGCGGCGAGGTATTTCGCCATGTTCGCCTGCGCGCCGCAGGGCCGCTGCGCGTCGAAGCGGGCGCAGGCCTCGTAGCGCATCAGGTTGGCGGCCTCGACGTCGATGAAGGCTTCCGCAAGCGGAAACTGCACCCCTTGGTTGCTGCCGATCGGCCGCTCGAAGACGCGACGTTCGCCGGCATAGCGCGTCGCACGCTCGACGAACCAGTAGCCGTCGCCGATGCACTCGGCGGCGATCAGCGCACGTTCGGCGTTGAGTCCGTCGAGCAGGTAGCGGAATCCCTGGCCCTCCTCGCCGATCAGGTTTTCGGCCGGGATCTCGAGTGCGTCGAAGAAGAGCTCGTTGGTCTCGTGATTGACCATGTTGGCGATCGGACGCACCTCGAGGCCGTTGCCGATCGCCTCGCGCAGGTCGACGATGAAGATCGACATGCCCTCCGATTTCCGGCGCACCTCGGCGAGCGGCGTCGTGCGGGCGAGCAGGATCATCAGGTCGGAGTGGCGGACGCGCGAGATCCAGACCTTCTGGCCGTTGATCACGTAGCGGCCATCCCTGCGGACGGCAGTCGTGCGGATGCGGGTGGTGTCGCTGCCGGTCGTCGGTTCGGTCACCGCCATCGACTGGATTCGCAGCTTGCCGGCAGCGATCGCTGGCAGGTACCTTTGCTTCTGCGTCGCGCTGCCATTGCGCAGCAGGGTGCCCATGTTGTACATCTGGCCATGGACGGCCGCCGCGTTGCCACCGCAGCGGTTGATCTCCTCCATGATGACGCTGGCGGCGGTCAGTCCGAGGCCGGAGCCGCCGTACTCCTCGGGGATCATCGCCGCCAGCCAGCCGGCGTCGAGCAGCGCGGCGACGAAGTCGTCGGGATAGCCACGCTGCTCGTCGATGCGGCGAAAGTACTCGTCCGGGAAGTGCCGACAGAGGTCGCGGATGGCATCGCGGATTTCCGGATGCAGGTCGGCGGTGGTGTGCATGGCGTTCCTCTGGCCGGACTCTTTCGTTTGCCCGCAGTCTACACCATCTGCCTGCAGCAGCCCGTCGCCGTGCCTCGCCTGCTCGCCTGTGCGGGCAGCGGCGCTTGGAGTAGACTGCCGCTGCCGGCGATCCTCGCGATGCCGGCGCCAGCCCGATATCAGGAATGATCGATGCCAGCAGAGAACAGACTCCCCGACAGCGCGCAGCGAGTGGCGGACCTGCTGCGCGCGCTCGGCCATCGCCAGCCGGTGGTGGCGCTTCCAGCCAGCGGCCGAACGTCTGCCGAAGCGGCTGCCGGGCTCGGCTGCAGCGTCGCCGAGATCGCCAAGTCGATCGTCTTCCGGCGGCTGGCCGACGACACGGCGGTGATGGTCGTCGCCAGTGGCGCCTACCGTGTGGACGAGGGCAGGGTGGCTGCCGTCGTCGGTCCGCTCGGCAAGGCGGGTGCCGCTTTCGTGCGCGAGCACACCGGTTACGCGATCGGCGGCGTCTGCCCGCTGGGCCTCGCGCGACCGACGATCGTTCTCGTCGATCGTCTGCTGCTGGCCTTCGACCGCATCTGGGCAGCCGCCGGGCATCCCCACTGCGTCTTCAGCCTGTCGCCACAGGAGTTGCTGGCGATGACCGGCGGACAGGTGGTCGACGTCGCCCAGTCGCCGCCCGCCGGGCAATCGCCAGCCTGATTCGTCGCTGCCGCTGCAACCCTGGCGCCGGCGTCGCGCTTGCTTCCTGCTGCCAACGGTTTACCATCTCGGCGTTGAGCATCCCGCGCCACCGCCCGCCTGCATCGAGCACGCTGCGTGCCGCCACCCCCAGGCGTGGCGCAACATTCTTTTTGCGGAGAACCTGAATCATGGCCGTAGCGCCCGAAACCGCCATCATGGCGCTGTACTGCGACTTCGAGAACGTCGCACTTGGCGTCCGCGATGCGAAATACGACAAGTTCGACATCAAGCCGGTTCTCGAGCGGCTGCTGCTCAAGGGCAGCATCGTCGTCAAGAAAGCCTACTGCGACTGGGAGCGATACAAGGGTTTCAAGTCCACGATGCACGAGGCGAGTTTCGAGCTGATCGAGATTCCGCACCTGCGCCAGTCGGGCAAGAACTCGGCCGACATCCGGCTGGTCGTCGATGCGCTCGATCTGTGCTACACCAAGTCGCACGTCGATACCTTCGTGATCATCAGCGGCGATTCGGATTTTTCGCCGCTGGTATCGAAGCTGCGCGAGAACGCGAAGTACGTGATCGGCGTCGGCGTCAAGCAATCCACTTCCGATCTCCTGATCGGCAACTGCGACGAGTTCATCTTCTACGACGACCTGGTGCGCGAGATGCAGCGCTCGGCACGGCGTGACTCGCGGGAAACGCAGCCGGTGGCCCGGCGGACGCCCGAGGAGGATGCCGAGCGGCGCGCCGAACTCGAGGCGCGGCGGAGCAAGGCGATCGCGTTGGCGGTGGCGACCTTCGATGCGCTGGTCGACGAACGCGGCGACACCGGCAAGATCTGGGCGTCGATGCTGAAGGAGGCGATCAAGCGCCGCAAGCCCGACTTCAACGAGTCCTACTATGGCTTCCGCGCCTTCGGCAACCTGCTCGAGGAGGCGCAGGCGCGCGGTCTGCTGGCGATCGGTCGCGACGAAAAGTCGGGAACCTACGTCTTTCGCCGCAATGGTCTCGTTGCCGCTGGAGAACTCGGTTCCGAGCTGGGGCTTGACGAGACTGGCGAGCAGCCGTCGGCGCCGGAGCCTGCGGCCGGGGCTGCCGAGCAGCCGGGCGACGCCGCCGAGCAGGCGACGCCGCGCCGGAAGAGCGAGGGCCGGCGCAAGGCCGTCGACAAGGCTGGCAAGCGTGGCGTGCGCGAGCCGAAGGAGGTTCGGGAATCCGACGCCGCCGCGGCGAGCGGAGCGACCGAGGCAGGGGCAGGGGCAGCGATCGCGGCCGGCCTGCACGAGGTGACGGTGGAGCCTGGCGAAATCGTTCCGCCGATGGCGCCGCTGGTGCCCGTGGCGATGACGGTGGACGATTCGCCGGCTGCCCTGCCGGAGCCGGCGCCCGAAGTTGTGCCGGTGGTGGCTGCGGCAGCCGCTGCCGAGCTCAGCGAGGCGGCTGTTGCCGGGGAGCCGGAGGCCGCATCGGCGGCCAGGAAGCCGGCCAGTCGGCCACGGCGCCCACGCAAGCCGAAGGCTCCGGTCGACGGGGCCTGAGCTTGCCGGCGCCCGGGCGCCAAACGAAAAAGCCGCGACGGCTGTCGCGGCTTTGGTGAGCGGGAAATGGCGCCTGCGCTGCTCAGGCGGCTGCCTGGGTCGGGATCTGGCCAGCCATGCGCACGATGCGGTTCTGCGTGTCGACGTAGATCAGCAGCGGCGCATACGTGACGAGTTCGACCTCGTTGTAGACGGCAAAGCTGGCGATGATCAGGAGGTCACCCGGGGCGGCGCGGCGCGCTGCCGATCCATTGACCGAGATGACCCCCGATCCGCGCTCGGCACGGATGGCGTAAGTCGTGAAGCGCTCGCCGTTGTTGACGTTCCAGATGTCGATCTGCTCGTATTCACGGATGTTGGCCGCATCGAGCAGATCCTCGTCGATGGCGCATGAGCCTTCGTAGTGAAGCTCGGCATGCGTGGCGCTGACGCGGTGCAGCTTCGACTTCAACATGGTTCTCTGCATGGATTCACCGGTTTGGCAGTTTGGGGAAGCGAATTGTAGCGGCTAATGGCGACCTGTCAACGCCCGCCGCAAGCGGCAATTTCGATGTTGTCGATGAGCCGCGCGTTGCCCAGGCGGCTCGCCGCGAGCACCACCAGCGGCCGATCGTCGGCACCTCGCGGCGGCTGCAGATCGGCCTGTCGTCGCAGCGCAACATAGTCGGTTCGCCAGCCGTTGCGGTCGAGTTCGGCCGCCGCGTCGGTCTCGAGGCCGGCGAAGTCCGCATCGCCGGTAGCGACGGCAGTGGCGATGCGCTGCAGCAGGCGGTGCAGGCGCGGCGCCTCGGCACGCTCGCCGGGTGACAGGTAGCCGTTGCGCGAAGACAGCGCGAGGCCGTCGGCGGCGCGAACCGTCTCGCTGCCGACGATCTCGATCGGCAGCGCCAGCTGGCGGGTCATGTTGCGCAGGACCATCAGCTGCTGGTAGTCCTTCTTGCCGAACAGTGCCACCTGCGGCTGCACGATGTTGAACAGCTTGAGGACGACGGTGGCGACGCCGCGAAAGTGGCCGGGCCGGAAGGTGCCATCGAGCTGGTTCTGGCTCGCCGGCGGCTCGACGTGGTACTCCTGCGGCTCCGGGTAGAGTTCGTTCTCGCCGGGGGCGAACAGCAGGTCGACGCCGGCGTTGAGGAGCTTCTCGCAGTCGGCCTCGAAGGTGCGCGGGTAGCGATCGAAGTCGTCGTTGGGGCCGAACTGCAGGCGGTTGACGAAGACGCTCGCGACCACGGTATCGCCGTGTGCGCGTGCTTCCTGCATCAGGGCAATGTGGCCCGCGTGCAGGTTGCCCATGGTCGGCACGAAGGCAATGCGGCGACGCTGCTGCTGCAGCGCGCTGCGCAGTTCGGGGATCGAGGAGTGTATCTGCATGGTCTTGCCCAACCTCTCGCATCGTGCCGCGGGTTGCCGCTGCCGGCTTCGCGGCAGGCATCCCGGGCCTGGTTGATCAGCTCCGCGGCTGGCGGCTGCTCGCCGGCGGTTCAGTAACAGTGCTCGGCGGCCGGGAAGCTGCCATCCTTGACCGCCGCGACGTAGGCGGCGATCGCCGCCGCGATCGACGGCTGGCCGAGCATGAAGTTGCGGACGAAGCGTGCCTTCCTGCCGGTCGAGATGTCGAGCATGTCGTGCAGGACGAGGACCTGTCCCGAACACGCGCGGCTGGCACCGATGCCGATCGTCGGCACGGCGAGCCTGCCGCTGAGTTCGGCTGCCAGTGCCTCGGGAATCGCTTCCAGGACCAGCAGCCCGGCGCCAGCCTCCTGCTGCGCCAGCGCGTCGGCGAGTAGGCGGGCGGCCGCGGAATCATCGCGACCCTGGACGCGGTAGCCACCGAGCTGATGCACCGACTGCGGCGTCAGCCCGACGTGCCCGCAGACCGGGATGCCACGCTCGGTGAGGAAACGGGTGGTGTCGGCCATTTCGCTGCCGCCTTCGAGTTTGACCATCTGCGCGCCGGCGGCCATCAGCCGGACGGCGTTGCGCAGCGCCCGCCGCGGGCTTTCCTGGAAGGTCCCGAAGGGCATGTCGGCGATCACCAGCGGTCGTCGGCTGGCGCGGGCGACGCTCGCAGTGTGGTAGGCGATGTCGTCGAGCGTGACCGGCAGGGTCGAGTCATGACCCTGCAGGACCATGCCGAGCGAGTCGCCGATGAGCAGGGCATCGACGCCCGCGGCTTCGCAGAGCTGCGCGAAGCTGGCGTCGTAGCAGGTGAGGACAGCGATCTTCTCGCCGCTGGCGCGCATCCTGGCAAGGTCGACATGCGTCAGGCGGCGCGTCGCAACGTGGGTGGACATGGAATTACTCTCCGCGGTTGAAGAACTCTCGCTGTCCGCGCATGCCTTCGATGCGCCTGACGAGCAGTTGAAAGTCATCGTCTGAATCGACGAAGTCGATGTTTTCGCAATTGACCACCATCACCGGTGCCGCATCGTAGGCGTGAAAGAAACGCATGTAGCTGTCGCTGACGACGCCGAGGTAGGCGTCGTCGATTCGTCTCTCCATGTCGCGGCCACGCTTGCGTATGCGGGCGAGCAGCGTCTCTGGCCGCGCCTGCAGGTAGATCACCAGATCGGGACGGACCGGCTGCGGCGCCAGATTCTCATACACCTGGCGATAGAGCTCATGTTCGTCCGCGGTGAGCGTCAGCAGCGCGAAGAGGGCGTCCTTTTCGAGCAGGAAGTCGCTGACCAGCGGCCGGCCGTCGACTTCGGGCGGCGGCAGCGAACGCAGCCGGTCAATCCGCTGCAGCAGGAAGGCGAGCTGCGTCGCCAGGGCAAAACGCTCCTGGTCCTCGTAGAAGCGGCTGATGAAGGGATTGCGCTCGGGTTGCTCGAGCAGCAGTTGTGCGTCGAGGTGGCTGGCGAGGCGGTGGGCAAGACTGGTCTTGCCGACGCCGATCGGGCCCTCGACGGCGATGTGGCTGGCGGCGGTGAGTGTATTGCGGAGCATGGTCGGCAACGGCGGCGGGTGACGGTTCAGTCTTCCCTGAACAGGAGTTGCGGTCGGGCGGCGCCATCGACTGCCATCCGTTCGAGGCACTGCTGGACGTTCGAGCTGGCGGCTTCCATGCGCTCGATCGCGCTCACCGCAGCCGCGAGATCGCCGGCTTGATGGGCCTCGATGGCACTGCGTCCGTGGCGGTGGACGTCGGCATGCGGCGTCTCGAGCGCCCGATAACCTTCGAGCTGCGCGAAGCAGCTCCTGCCTTCGCCCTCGTAATACCACTTCCCGAGGCGGCAGGCAGTGTGGCTGGCGACATCGCCGACGCTCTTGTCGGAGGTTCCGAGGAGCACCTGATAGACGTCGAACTTCAACAGCAGATGGTCGATCTTCGCCAGTTCGACGAAGCTGCGCAGGGCCGCGGTGCTGATCGTCTGCTCCATGCCGCGCGCCAGGTCGGCGATGCCGGAGATCGTTGTCGAGGCGCTGCGGCCTTGCGCGCTGAACGAGTCGGACTGCTCGGCGAGCTGGCCGATGCTGTGCTGGGCGGTGACCGTCTCGCCCTGGATCGTGTTCACCAGTTGTGAAATGTCGCTGGTGGCGTGCGTCGTCCGGTCAGCCAGCTTTCTCACTTCATCGGCGACGACGGCGAAGCCGCGGCCGGCCTCGCCGGCACGCGCCGCTTCGATCGCTGCGTTGAGTGCCAGGAGGTTGGTCTGGTCGGCAATTTCCTTGATCAGATGGACGATGCCGCCAATCTTCTGTGCGCTGCCCTGTAGACCGAGAACCTTGGCCAGAGCCTGCCGCGAGTTGCCCGCGAGTTCGTTGAGGTCGGCGCTGATTGTGTTGACCGAGTCGCGGCTGGTCGCCGCCATGCTGGCGGCGGCAGAGGTTTCGCACAACTCGCCACGCAGGCGCTCGGCCAGCGCCGTCAGGCTTTGCTGCGATGCCGCCAGCGATTGCCGATACGAGCGCAAGGCGGCGTACAGCCGCTGCATCTCGGCCGCCTGCCGCGTCGTCCGTTCGTTCTCTTGTCCGGCCTGCACCTGCATCGCCTGCGCCGACGAGAGCTGTCCGCGCAGGGCGGCGTTCTCCGCTTCGAGCTCGCTGATCCGCTGCTCCAGGCGACGGGTTTTCTCCGCGCCACCGAAAATAAGCATCCTGTCCCCCTGGTTTTCCTCGTTTTCCGCGTACCCGGTTGGAGGCTCGGCGCCACCACTGCGAAACGGCGCCTAGGATACACAGAGCGGCCGGCGAATGGTCAAGTTTGCGCGCTGCCGCAACGGAAAAAAGCTGTCGCTCGCTGCTGCGGACGCTCCGCCAGGCGGTCGCGCTGTTGCGCTGCCACTGGCGCCGGCAACGGATCGAAACACTCCGTTACGAAAACACCCTGCCGCGCTCGCCACCTGCCGCGTTGATTGGCCATCGACCCGCGAGGAAATGACGATGAAGACTGCCCCTGCCGCACTGCTGGCCGCCACCGTGCTCGGCGGCTGTGTCGTCACGCCGCTGCCGCCGGTCGCCGCGCCACCGCCGGTGTATGCCCCGGCCTACGGCTACCCGCCGGCGGTCGTGGTCGGCCCGCCACGCGTCTACTACCCTGCGCCGCCGGCGGTGGTCGTCGTCCCCGGCCGGCCCTATCGTGGCCATGGCGGGTGGCGGCGGCCCTACCGTGGCCCGCAGTGGTGACGCCGGCCGCTGGCACAGCGCGAGCGACCGTTCGAAGCGGCGGCCGGAAGCAGAGGTTGTGAATGCATCCAGTGTGCGACCGATCTGCGGCGCTGCTCACTCGCTCACTCCTCGCCTGGCGATTGCCTATGTCTCGTCGCTCGCTCGCTCGCGTCCGGCATCTCGGACTGCTCGCGACGATTTCTTCACAACCTCTCTGGGCGCGAGTCTTTCGATCCGTTGCTGGCTGACTGCCGGTAGCCAGGCGGCAGCGCTGCCGCGGCCGGGAATGCGGCAGGTGGGCTCGATCTCGAGCAGCGGCGCGATGACGAAAGCCCGCAGGTGCATGCGTGGGTGCGGCAGGCGGAGCTGCTCGCTGTCGAGCGACAGCTGATCGTAGAGCAGCAGGTCGAGGTCGAGTGTTCGGGGCGCCTGCGGGAAATCCCGCCGGCGACCGAATCGCCGCTCGACGACGAAGAGCGCGTCGAGCAACTGCTGCGGCGCAAGCGTCGTGCTGAGCGCGGCAACGGCATTGATGAAGTCGGGCTGGCCGCGGATTCCCACCGGTGCCGTGCGATAGAGCGACGACATCTGCAGCAGTCGTGAGTGCGGCAGTCCGGCCAGCGCCTCGCCGGCAGCGCGAACCTGTGCCACCGGCTCGGCGAGGTTGGCGCCGAGGGCGACGAATGCCAAGTGCGCGGATTCGGTCACGTCGGGCGGCAGCGATCCGGTGGTGCTGGCCGCTGCCTCGCTACCGTGTGCGTCGCGTCGGCGACTGACGAATCTCGCTGCTCGCCGATGCGGGCGAAGGGGCGGAGACGAGGGGAACGGGGATGGTTTTCATGGTCAGGGGTGCTCCGACCGTTCGGCCGGGGCGGCTTCGGCCCGTTCGCCCGCCGCGCGGCGGCGGCGCCTGCGCCGTGGCGTTGCCTGCGCCTGCGGCAGCAACATCGCTGCGCGTCCCTCGTCGCTGGCAGCGAGGAAATCGCTCCACCAGTCACCGATCTCGCGATCCACCTCACCCGACTCGACGCGCAACAGCAGAAAATCGTAGCCTGCCTTGAAGCGCGGCTGCTGCAGGACGCCGTACGGGCGCTTGCCGCTGCGCTGCTCGAAACGTGGCTGCAGGGCCCAGATGTCCTTGATGTCGCCGCTGATCCGCCGGGTGATCGCCAGCTTCTCGGCCTGCGAGTCGAGGACCTCGTCCATCGCCTGGAACAGTGTCGGCAGCACGGGCTCGCCGGTGGCCCGGAGCGGTTCCCACTTGGCGAGCAGCTCGTGCCAGAGCAGGGTGGCGAAGAGAAAGCCGGGTGACACCGGCTTGCCTTCGCGCACGCGGCGATCGGTGTTCTCGAGCGCCAGGCCGACGAAGCGTTCGCCGAGCGCCTGGTCGAGAATGACGTCGAGGAGCGGAAACAGGCCGTGGTGCAGCCCTTCCGAACGCAGTTGCGCGACGCAGCGGACGGCGTGGCCGCAGGTGAGCAGCTTGAGGATCTCGTCAAGCAGGCGTGACGGCGGAACGTTCTCGATCAGGCTGCTCATTTCACGGATCGGATGCCTCGCCTCGGGATCGATCGACAGGCCGAGTTTTGCGGCCAGGCGGACGGCACGCAGCATGCGTACCGGATCTTCCCGGTAGCGGGTCTTCGGCTCGCCGATCATGCGCAGGGTCTTCTGCCGCAGGTCGGCGACGCCGTGGTGGTAATCGATGATGGTTTCGGAAGTCGGGTCGTAATACAGTGCATTGACCGTGAAATCGCGCCGCGCCGCGTCTTCCGCCTGGCTGCCGAAGACATTGTCGCGCAGCACCCGCCCCTGGTCGTCGACCTGCGCCTTGCTGCCGCCGTTCTCGCCGTGATGGCCGCGGAAGGTCGTGACCTCGATGGTCTCGGCGCCCATGTTGACGTGGACGATCTGGAAGCGGCGGCCGATGATGCGCGAGCGACGGAAACAGTGACGCACCTGCTCCGGCGTTGCGTTGGTGGCGACGTCGAAGTCCTTCGGTTTCAGTCCGGCGAGCAGATCGCGCACGGCACCGCCGACGATGAACGCCTGATAACCGCTTTCCTGCAGGGTTTCGACCGTGCGCCGACTGCCGCGGCTGATGTCGTCACGTTGCAGGCCATGCTGGGTGACGCCGATGACCGCTGGTTCGCCCTGCTTGCCGGCACTCTTGCGTCCGAGGACGCGGGATATGAACTTGCGGATCATTAACTGAGGCTTGTCTCGTTCTCGTGCTGTTGTGCCGTCATCATAGCCCAAATCGCGCCCGCCGATCGGGATAATGGTCGATCCCGCTAGCCAAGCAGGCTGAGAACCGGCCAGCCGGCGCCTGCGGCATGCGCGCGCAGCGTCGGATCGGGGTCCACGGCCACCGGGTTGCTGACCCGCGACAGCAGCGGCAGGTCGTTCAGCGAGTCGCTGTAGAACCAGCTCCGCTCGAAGCTGCTCCACCAGAGTCCCATCGCCTCGAGCCAGGCTTCGACGCGGATGATCTTGCCTTCGCGGAACGACGGCAGGCCGCGCACCTTGCCGGTGAAGCGGCCGTTCTCCTGTGCCGGGATGGTCGCGATCAGGTGGGCGATGCCGAACTCGCGGATGATCGGCCCGGTGACGAAGCTGTTGGTGGCGGTGACGATGGCGCACAGGGCGCCGCGGCCGAGGTGCCCGCCGACCAGCGCGCGCGCCTTGTTGCTGACCAGTGGCAGGATGTGTCGCGACAGGAACTCCTGCTGCCAGAGGTCGAGCTGGCTGCGCGGGAAGCGCGACAGGGGATGCAGCTGGAAGTCGAGAAAGACGTCGATGTCGAGCGTTCCCGCCTTGTACTGCTCGTAGAACTGGAGGTTCTTTGCTTCGTAGAGATCGCGGTCGAGGATTCCCTTGCCGATCAGGAACTGCGCCCATTCAAAGTCGCTGTCGCCGGTGATCAGGGTGTTGTCGAGGTCGAAGAGGACGAGATCCATGGTCGCTGTGTTTCTGTTCAGGTGTGCGGCGAGGTCTGCAGGACCTCGCGCAGCAGTGGCAGGGTGATCGGGCGTTTGTGCTCGAGCGAGAAGCGGTCGATCGCCAGCAGCAGCTGCGCAAGGCTGCGCATGTCGCGTGGCGCCCGGGCGAAGAGGTAGTCAAGGAGCGTCGGCGTGAGGTCGAGCCCGCGTTCCCGGGCCTGCTCGGCGAGAGCCGCCCGCTTCTCCGCGTCGCTGAGGCTGCGCAGCCGGTAGACCAGGCCGCTGCCGAGGCGTGTTCGCAGATCTTCGCGCAACTCGAGCAGCCGCGGCGGCGTGCGGGCAGCCAGCAGCAACCGCCCGCCGTCGGCACGCAGGCGATTGATCAGGTTGAAGAGGACGATCTGACCGCCGTCGCCCAGTGCCTCGAGGTGGTCGACGGCGCACGGGTCGGCCGTCGCCGGCAGGCTTGCGAGGTCCGGGTCGCGGTGGGCATCGCCATAGGCGGCGGCGCAGGCCTGCAGCAGATGCGACTTGCCGGCACCGCTCTCGCCGCAAAGGAAGAACAGCGGCTCGCGGTTGCCCGGCGCGAGCCAGGCGGCGAGCGCGGTCAGCGCTTCGCCGTTGCTGCCGGTAACGTAGTTTTCGAGGGTGGGCGGCGCCGCTGGCTGCAGATCGAGGGTCAACTGGCGCATGGACGCTGTTTCAGGCTGCGGTGGGTGCGGGCAGGCGGCCCGCGAAAGGAGCTTTTCGGATAAGATCCCCGCTTCAGGCGATCGCCGTGCCGAATTCTACCACTGCACCGCCGTTGCCAGCCTTGCTCGGGACGCCCTTCACGATGACTCAGGAATCTCTATCGTATCGCGACGCCGGCGTCGACATCGATGCCGGTGACGCCCTCGTCGAACGGATCAAGCCGCTCGCCAGAAGAACCTTGCGCCCCGGCGTGCTCGCCGGCATCGGCGGCTTCGGCGCCCTCTTCGAAGTGCCGGCCGGCTACCGCCAGCCGGTGCTGGTGTCGGGCACCGACGGCGTTGGCACCAAGTTGCGGCTGGCTTTCGAACTGCAGCGGCACGAGACGATCGGCATCGATCTGGTGGCGATGAGCGTCAATGACATCCTCGTCCAGGGTGCCGAGCCGCTGTTTTTCCTCGACTACTTCGCCTGCGGCAGGCTCGATGTCGCCACCGCGGCGAAGGTCGTCAGTGGCATCGCCAGGGGCTGCGAGCTGGCGGGCTGTGCGTTGATCGGCGGCGAAACGGCCGAGATGCCGGGCATGTACCCGGAAGGCGAGTATGACCTGGCGGGCTTTGCCGTCGGCGTCGTCGAAAAGTCGGCGATCATCGACGGTTCGACGATCGTCGCCGGTGACGTGCTGATCGGCCTGCCCTCGTCGGGGGCACATTCGAACGGCTATTCGCTGCTGCGCAAGATCATCGCACGCGCGCAGGCCGACCTTTCCGCCGCCTTCGACGGTGACACGACGCTGGCCGACGCGATCCTGGCGCCGACGCGCATCTACGTGCGGCCGCTGCAGGCACTGTTGCGCGCCCTGCCGGTCAAGGGAATGGCGCACATCACCGGTGGCGGTCTCACCGGCAACGTGCCGCGCATCCTGCCGCCGCGGTTGCGGGCCGAGATCGTGCAGTCCACCTGGCGTCGCCCGCATCTCTTCGACTGGCTGCAGCGGACCGGCGGCGTCAGCGAAAGCGAGATGCACCGCGTCTTCAATTGCGGCATCGGCATGGTCGTCGTCGTCGGGCGCGACGACGCGCAGCAGGCGCTGCAGCTTCTGCGCGATGCCGGCGAGGCGGCGCTGGTCATCGGCAGCATCGCGCCGCGTGCCGACGGCGATGCGGCGACGCTGGTCGTCTGACCGGTCGTGCAGTGATCGTCGCCGGCAGGCAGCAATGCCCGATGCCCGGCGCGCGAGCCGGCATGACGAAAGCGGTCCGCAGGGGCGGCGAGCTGCGGGCGGGGCGAGGCTGCCGAGTGGCCGCACCGCAGACGCTTTCGCAACCGTCGGTGACCCCGCGGTGAGCGGCGAAGGTGCTGCTCAGACCTTGATGTTGATGCGGCCGCTGGCGGTGCCCTGGCGGCGTGCCTTCTTCGACCGCGTGTCGAGCAGAACCGGCCGCTTCTCGACGCGGCGTTCGGCCTGGCGACGTTCGACGGCGACCGCTGCAGCCGCTGCTTCGGTGCCGGTCGCGGCGGCGGTGGCGCCGGTTCGCGGTGGCGCCGCTTGCTCGCGGCCGGCAAGCCGCCGGTCGCTCTGCGGCGAGGCCGACAGGTCGTTGTTGAGCCCGGCCGAGCCGCCCACCGGTTCGGGCTTCTTCGAGTTGTCGACTTCCTTGTTCAGGTTGCCGACTGGCGGAATGACTTCGGCTGGAATCCTCATGCTCCGGTCTCCATGCAGTTGAGCGTGCGAGCCACCGGCAGGGGCCGCGGCCTGACGATCAAGCGTATGATTCGTTTGCAGAATACTTTAGCATCGCCGCCGCCGGAGTGGTATCGGCAAGACGGCCGGCTTGCCAACTTTGTCGCACAAGGGCACCAATCCGGTGTTGCCGGCGGCCTCCGGCTGGCTGCCTGTCCCCCGCGGCGCAGCGCGGCGGCTGCCGGCGCGCTGCGCCATCAACCCTAGTTGCCCGCTCGGCGGGAGATGTGGATCGACATGTCGAGCAGGAAAAAGCACGTGCTGGTTCTGGCAGTGGCCGTGGCCGGCCTCGCCGGGCTGAGCACCTTCGCCTACCTCAGCTTTCGCGCGCCAGTTGCCCCCGGTGGGCAGCCACCGTCGGCCGCGACAGATCGGAAGAGCGGCGTGGAGGGAGAGAG
>DDUX01000025.1 GCA_002345025.1 Candidatus Accumulibacter iunctus
CCCGGTGCGGTGCCGGACTCAAGCGCCGCCGCGGGTTTGCAGCTCTGCCGAAAGGACTCGCTTTACTGAACGAATGGCGTTGGGGCTCCGCCGTCGCGTGCCTTCTCTTGGCAAAGGGCAGGGGTAGCCTGAGCAGCCAGTTGCTGTATCCGCTGCGGTAACAGGAGGTCGCGGACGAGAAACTGCTGCGCTTTCTGGACAAGGTCAATCTGCCTGATCCTGCCGCCCGCCAAGCAGCGGAGAAGGTGCTGGAACGTCGACTGCGAGTACGCAGCATGTCTTTCCGCGGCCGATCTTCCGTTCGCTGGCGCACATACACCCTTGCGCGATTCGGCCACGATGGCTACCTGCTCGCGTGGCTGCATGCATGGCGTCGGCCAGCGGGCACTGGGTGCGCGTTGCGCGGGCAGAAGCCCTTCCATCTGCTCGGCCCATGTTCCATCCACACACAGGAGAGATCATCATGGATCAGCAGGCTCATATCGTCAGCGGCATTTACACCAGTCGTGCCGAAGCAGAGGCCGTTTGTCACCGCCTGGTCGAATCCGGTGTGCTGCGCGAACAGGTCAGTATCGTGGATGACGCGCATGCGGCGACCAACAGCAGGATGGTGGAGGACGACGAAGCGCTCAGGGATGTCGTGGTCGATGGCGCCGTCGGTGCCGCAATTGGCACCGGCCTGGGTGTCGTCGCAGAAGTGGCGTTGATCGCCGCCAACGTGACGCTGTTCGTCGCCAGCCCGCTGATCGCTCCGCTGGCCATGCTCGGCTGGGGGGCTGCCCTGGGCGGCTTGGTCGGCGCTGCAGTCGGCGCCGAAAAGCCGGACGAAAAAAAAGAAGGGAAGTTCTCCGATCTGGTGCTGGATGCCATTCGCAGTGGCCACGTCGTACTCGTGGCGCAGACCCGTACGGAAGCGGAAGCGACGCTGGTGCGCGACATTGTCGGCGATTCGCTCACGACAGTCGCCTGAAGGCGAGGCTTGGCTTTCCCACCTGCCCCTTTGCGGAAATCTTCTGTTACCGATGGACGCCCGCTAGACATGTACTTCCGAGGCATCGGCACGGCGACGCCGGCAGCCCGCTACACCAAGGCGGAGTGCTTGGCAGCCTTCGAGACTTCCGACTGGTTCGCGCGCCTCGACGCGCGCGCCCATTGCGTGGCGCGCGCCGTCCTGCAACGCGACAACGGCATCGAGGCGCGCCGGCTCGCCCTCGATTCGCTCGACGAAGTCTTCACGATCGACCCGAACACGCTGGCGCGGCGCTTTCTCGCGCACGCGCCGGCGCTCGCCGCAGGCGCCGCCGCGAGCGCGCTCGCCAGGAGCGGCCTGAGCGCGCCTGACCTCGGTGCGGTGATCGTCAGCACCTGTACCGGCTACCTGTGCCCCGGTCTGTCGGGGCATGTGGTCGAGCGCCTGGGACTGCGCGCTGACGTGCTCGCCTTCGATCTGGTCGGCCAGGGCTGCGCGGCGGCGCTGCCGAATCTTCAGCTCGCGCACGCCTTGCTGACGGCGAACGCGTGCGCGCATGTGCTGTCGATTTGCGTCGAGGTGAGCAGCGCCGCGATCTACCTCGACAACGATCCCGGCGTCCTGATCAGTGCCTGTTTGTTTGGCGACGGCGCCGGCGCGGCGATTCTTTCGCAGCAGCCCGCCGCGGCCGGGCGCCATATCAAATGGGTCGACAGCACGTCGCTGATCGACCCGAGCCAACGCCAGGCGCTAATGTTCGAGCAGCGCGATGGCATGCTGCGCAACATCCTGACGCGCGCCGTTCCGGGGCTGGCTGCGGCGTACGCGCGGCAGGTGCTCGATACCGTTCTCGGCCGCGCCGGCTTAAGCACCGCCGACGTGCGCGCGTGGATCCTGCACGCGGGCGGACGTGACGTGTTGCTCGCCCTCGAGCGTGAGTTCGGGCTCGCATCCGATGATTTTCGCTACAGTGCGGCGATGTTGCGCGAGTACGGCAACCTGTCGAGCGCCTTCGTCTACTTCGTCCTCGAAGCCGCGCTGGCCGACGCAGCGCCCGGCGGCTGGTGGTGGCTTTCGTCGTTCGGCGCCGGCTTCAGTTGCCACGGCGCCTTGCTGCGAGTGAGCTGATGAGCTCGTCCACCATGCCCGCCCGGCGGACCGTGCGAAGGAACCCTTGATGGCCATGCCGAGGGTCGTGGGCGCCGAGACTCTCGATAACCTGGCTGTCGACGACCCGGCGGCGACGCGTTCGCGTCGCGACCTGCGGCGCGTTCATCGGGCGATGGCTACCCGTTCGATCGTGTCGCGCGCCTTACGTTCGGCAATCGTGTCGACCCCGGCGACGCGGCCGCTGCAGGTGCTCGAAATCGGTGCCGGCGATGGCAGCCTGCTGCTCGGCGTTGCCCGGGGGCTCGCGCCGACGTGGCCGCCGGTAAACCTGACCCTGCTCGACGCCCAGCCCTTGGTCGAGCGCGAAACGATTGAGAGCTACAGTGAGCTTGGGTGGAACGTGGTGCCAACCGTTCGCGACGTCCTCGACTGGGCGGCCGCCATCACGGACCCGCTACTCCCGAAAAGCGCGACGGCGCGTTGGGACCTGATCGTCGCCAACCTCTTCCTGCACCATTTCGAGGATGCGGACCTCGCTGGGCTGCTCGGCGCCATCGCTGCGCGCAGCGATCGCCTGTTTGCCTGCGAGCCGCGGCGTGCCTGGGTTGCCCTTGCCGGTAGTCAGCTCCTCGGCGCGCTCGGCGTCAGCGCGCTAACGCGCGCAGACGCAGTGCTCAGCGTCCACGCCGGCTTCAAGGGGAGGGAGCTGAGCGCGCTGTGGCCGATCCGCACTGCGGAATGGCGCCTGCATGAGTATCCTGCCGGCCTTTTCAGCCACTGCTTTCGCGCTGAGCGCGCCGAGGTCATCTGATGCGAACCGACTTCGATGCGATCATCGTCGGCGGGGGTCCGGCCGGCTCTTCGGCAGCGATCCTGCTGGCGCGTGCCGGTTGGTCGGTAGCGCTGGTGGAAAAGCAGCGCTTTCCGCGCCGCAAGGTCTGCGGTGAATGCCTCGCTGCGAGCAACCTGCCGCTGCTCGCAGCCCTTGGCGTCGGGCCGGCGTTCGCGGCCAGCGCCGGCCCGGAACTACGCCGGGTCGCACTGATGTCCGGCGAGCGCACGGTCGTCGCCGATCTGCCGGCAACGCCGCATCCGGAATACCCATGGGGCAGGGCGCTCGGCCGCGAGACCCTCGATACCCTGCTCCTCGAAAGGGCGCGGGCAGCCGGTGCGCATGTGCTGCAGCCCTGGTCCGCGCTGGCGATCGAAGGCGTCGCCGGCGACTGGCACTGCGCCGTCAAGGCGCTGGAAACGCGCGCGGCGGTGAGCTTGTGCGCGCCGGTGGCAATTGCTGCGTATGGCTCGTGGGAGGGGCTGCCACTCGATCGTCAGCGTCGGCGCCCGGCTCGCCGGGCGTCCGACCTGCTCGCCTTCAAGGCCAACTTCCGCGATGCGTCGCTGGACGAGGGCCTCCTGCCCGTGCTGTCGTTCGCCGGAGGCTATGGCGGCATGGTCGTCGCGGATGGCGGCTTGACCACCATCGCCTGCTGTATACGACGCGACCGTCTCGAAGCCTGTCGACAGGCGTCGCCCGCGCTGCGTGCCGGCGACGCCGTCGAAGCGCTGCTCCGACGCGGCTGCCGGGGCGTTCGCCGGGCGCTGCAGGCCGCCTCGCGTGCAGGTCCCTGGCTGGCGGCCGGGCCGCTTGATCCGGGGGTCCGCTTGCGTGCTGACGACCGGCTGTTCCGCATCGGCAATTCGGCCGGCGAGGCGCATCCGATCATCGGCGAGGGCATGAGCATGGCGCTGCAATCCGCCTGGCTCCTGTGTGCGCAGTTGCTCGCTGACAAGCGGTGCGACCAGATCTCCGGCAAGGCCTGGCAAGACGACGTCGCCCGCCGTTATGCAGCGGCGTGGCGCAGCCAGTTCGAGCGGCGACTCCGTCTGGCCGCGGTCTTCGCCCACCTCGCGATGCGGCCAGCCTCCGCCGCCTTGCTGATGGAACTGGCACGCAACTGGCCAGGGCTGCTGACGCTGGGCGCGCGCTGGGGCGATAAGACGCGCGCTGCGCCGTCAATGCCGTGACGACTGCCGCGCTGGCGCCGGTTGGGGTGACGGCGGCCGCGTCCAGCGCTGACTACGGCTTCGCCTTGCCGGCCCTCCGAGGTGCGGCCGGAAAACACGAAATGACCACAACAAAGGAACAAAGATGACGACAACTCTCGAAGGACTGCGTGCCATTCTAGTCAAGGACTACCAGCTTGATCCGGATGCGGTGACACTCGATGCGCCGCTGGAAGGGCTGGGCATCGACTCGCTTGGCGTCGCCGAGCTGATGTTCACCGTCGAAGACCAATTCAGGATCCGGCTATCACCGGACGCGGTGCCACTGACGACCGTCGGCGACGTGGTTCGCCACATCGACGAGCTTACGGCGATGCAGCATGGTGGTGATGCACAGATCGGTGTTGTGATGATGGAATCGTCATGCGTACGATGATGCGGGTTGCGGTCACCGGCATGGGTGTCGTCTCGCCGCTCGGCAATGCCGCGGCCGCGGTGTTTGCCAATGCTCAGGCCGGCCGCTCGGCTATTCGCCGCCTCGACGTCCCGTTCGCCACGCGACTCGTCGCACCCCTTGTGGCCAGCGCAAACTTTGACGCCGCCGAACATTTCGAGCCACCAAAGCGGCGCATGCTCGACCGGGTCAGCCAGTTCGCCCTCGTCGCCGCCTCGCAGGCGCTGGGCGGTGCACGCGATGCCCTGAGTCAGCTTGACCGCAGCCGGGCCGGCGTTTTTGTCGGTACCGGGATGGGCGGCTCGCAGACCAGCGACGACGGCTACAAGACACTGTACGGCGACGACTCGGACCGCATCAAGCCCTTCACCGTGCTGATGGGCATGCACAACGCGCCCGCCGCATGGATCGGCATCGAGCACGATCTGCGCGGCCCGAATCTGACGTATTCGACCGCCTGCTCGTCGTCGGCGGTGGCCATCGGCGAGGCCTGGCGGCGCGTCGCCGGCGGTGACCTGGAGGTGGCGATCGCCGGCGGCGCCGAAGCGCCGCTTTCGTTCGGCTCCTTGAAAGCCTGGGAGGCACTGCACACGCTGGCCGCCATCGATGCGATCGATCCGTCCGCATCGTGCAAGCCGTTCTCGAAGAACCGCAGCGGCATGGTGCTCGGTGAGGGCGCGGCGATGCTCGTGCTCGAGCCGTGGGAGCGCGCCGTCGCGCGCGGCGCGTCGATCCATGGCGAGATTCTCGGGTACGGGCTGTCAACGGATGCCAGTCACATCACGCGTCCAAGCGTCGAGGGACAGGCGGCGGCGATGCACGCGGCGCTGCGAGCGGCTGCGATCGCACCCTCGGCGGTCGACGCCATCAACGCGCATGGCACCGGTACGCAAGCCAACGACGCGATCGAGACGGCGGCGATCAAGACGGTGTTCGGCAAGCGCGCAGGCCATGTTCCGATCAGTGCGACGAAGGCGCTGCACGGACACCTGCTGGGTGCAGCCGGTGCGCTCGAATGCGTGCTGTCGCTGCTGGCCATGGAGAGTGCGGTGGTCTTGCCGACGATGCACCTGCAGGCGCCGGATCCGGAGTGTGACCTCGACTATGTGCCGAATGCGGCCCGCGAAGCCCCCGCAGTGCGGACGATGCTGTCGAACTCGTTCGCCTTCGGAGGAACGAACGCCGTCCTCGTCCTCGGTGCGGCGCCGTAGGTGGAGCGGGGCAGACGGTAGCGCTGCCAGGGCGATGACTTTTTCCCTCTGGGCGCTGATCATCGGCGCGTTGCTGATCACCATGGCCTTGGCCGGCTCGTTGCTGAAGCGCCTGCCGGTCAGCGCTTCGATGCTCTATCTGGCGGCCGGCTTCGGCCTTGGCACTGCCGGTTGGGGGCTGATGACGCCAGACCCACGACAAGTGCCCGACATTCTCGAACGCGTTGCCGAAGTCGCGTTATTGATCTCCCTTTTTTCGGTCGGCTTGAAACTGGGTCTACCGCTTTCCAGCCGGCAGTGGCGCTTGCCGCTCCGCCTGGCGTTCGCGTCGATGGCGCTGACGGTCGGGCTGATCGCCGCGGTCGCCTTCTTTCTCATGGGACTACCGCTCGGCGCCGCCGTCCTGCTCGGGGGAATTCTGGCGCCGACTGACCCGGTGCTGGCGTCTGACGTCCAGGTCGACGAGCCTGGTGACCGTGACCTGCTCCGCTTCAGCTTGACCGGCGAGGGGGGGGCTGAACGATGGCGCTGCTTTCCCGTTTGTCTTTCTCGGCCTCGGTCTGCTCGGTCTGCACGATCTCGGAACCGCCGGTTGGCGATGGCTGGCGATCGATGTCCTCTGGGGGCTGGCGGGGGGGGGTGGCCGGGGGGCCCTGCCCCGCCCCCCGGACTGGACACCGGCGGGGTTTCTTCGCGCCCCCTAGACCTGGAGAGAGGGGGGTGGGG